>NZ_AWQS01000122.1 GCF_000576575.1 Intrasporangium chromatireducens Q5-1 | reverse complement strand
CCGTCGAGAGGCCACCAACCGACGCTCACGGCGAGGTGCGTTCGCTCGGCTCGTGGTGTCATGGGGGCATGGACCGAGCCCGCGGCCTCGTCGGCGTCACCGTGAACGCCCGACTCGCCATCCCCGAGGCGGAGCTGCGTGAGCGTTTCTCCCGCAGCTCGGGTCCCGGTGGACAGGGCGTCAACACGGCCGACTCCAGGGTGGAGCTCATCTTCGACGTGGCAGGGTCACGCGCCATTGCGGAGCAGCTGCGGGAGCGGATGCTCGAGCGGCTCCGCGGTCGCCTGGTCGACGGGTGCGTCACGGTCGTCGCGAGCGAGCATCGCAACCAGCTGGCCAACCGCAAGGCCGCCCGTGAACGCCTCGCACAGCTCCTCCGCGAGGCAGCCGCGCCGCCGCCGGCCAAACGGCGACCGACGCGTCCGACCCGAGGCTCACAGGAGCGTCGCCTCATGGCAAAGAAGGCCCGGGGCGAGGTGAAGCGGGGCCGCGCCCGCTACACCTCCGGGTGATCGGCGCCGCTGGCCAGTGGCCCCGCCGTCGTCAGCCGGAAGGCCTGCGCCGTGATCCGGTAGAGCTGCATGTCGACGTCGTACCACTTGCGCACGACGCCCTCGTCCGTCATGCCGAGCCGCGCGCAGACCCGCCCGGATGCGTCGTTGCCGACATGGGTTACCGCCAGGATCTCCGGGAGCCCCTGGTCGAACCCGTAGTCCAGCAGAGCTCGAGCCGCTTCGGTGGCGTACCCGTGACCCCACGAGTCGGGGTGCAGGTGCCAGGCGATCTCGACCTCGCCGTGGTCTGCGTGGGGGAGGGGGAGCAGCATGACCGACCCGACCACGCTCCGGGTGGATCGCACCTCGACCGCCCAGACCCCGATCGGCGGGGTCGCAGACCGCTCCGCGTAGCGGTCGATCGTCCGGTGCGCTTCGTCGAGGTCGGCCATGACCCACGGCGTCCCGTCGCCCAGCCACTGGGTCACTTCTTCGCGGCCCAGGATGTCGAGCAGGCGCGGCGCATCGTCGTGGCTCCACGCCCGCAGGAGGAGCCGGTCGGTCTCGAGGGCACAGGGCGGCGTCATGCAGCGCACCCTCCCAGCGGACGCGCAGGTCGCGCCACCGAATTGTGGTCCCGCGTGCACCGGTGATTGAACCGACGGGTGGCCTGATTCGTGACAGCCGGTAGGGCCCCGGAGACGCCGGGCCGCTCGCCTGAGGGAGTAGCCATGATGGCCGCCACCTGCGCCGACCACCGGATCCTGCACGCACTCGTCGCGCGGAAGCTGGTGGAGTCCCATGTCCTCGACTGACTTGCGCCCCGTTATGGCCGTGCCCCGCCACCGGATCCTCCTGGGCGTCCTCCAGCTCGCCACCTCCGCCGGGCTCGTCATCGACGCGGTCGTGCACCTGCGCGTCGCGGCTGACTACGAGCCGGTCCAGGGCATCCTCATCGGCGAGGGCACGCTCTTCCGCGCACAGGCGGTCGTTGCTCTGGTGCTGGCGGTGCTGCTCCTGGTCTGGCCGCGCCGGTGGGTCTGGGTCCTCGCGGCGCTCACGGCCGCGTCGGCCGCGGGCGCCGTCATCCTCTACACGTATGTCGATCTGGGCGCCATCGCGGGGCTGCCCCACATGTACGAGCCGACCTGGCTACCGCCCGGCAAGCTCGTCTCCGCAGTGGCCGAGGCGACCACGGCCGTCCTTGCGGTCGCGGGCTTCGTCGTGACGTGGCGGATGGCCCGCAACCGGGACCGCAGGCCCACGCTCTAGGACCCGGCCCGGGTCAGCAGCGAGGCGGGATCACGGACCCGGCCCTGGGAGCAGTCGCTCACCGTGACGTCGTGGTCGGGCCGATGCACCACGGTGATCGGGTCGCCCGCCCGGATGACCCCCGGCCGCAGCACCGCGAGGTAGGCGCCGGGCCGCCCGTGCTGATGGAACGTCCGATGGAACCGCGGGATGCCGACCCAGCCCGAGAGGTTGCCGCACGGGTCCCGCGGCAACCGCACCTCGACGACGATCCCCGCCTCGATGTCACCGATCTGCCACCGCTCGCCGATGAGCGCGCCATCGACATCGAGCCCGCGGGTCGTGAGGTTCTCCCCGAAGTATCCCGGCGGGATCCCACGGTCGAGTTCCTTTGCCCACCCGTCGGATTCCTCACCGGCAAAGGCATAGAGAGCCTTGTCGGGGCCGCCGTGGAACCGCTTGTCGCACTGGACGTCGCCGTCGATCCCGAGCGGTCCGACCTCGACGGGCCCGTCCACCGGACGTTTGTCGATCGCCGTCACCCGGGTCGGCCCGCGCCGGAGCCCGTGCACGACGTTGACCGACACCAGGTGAGCGCACACCAGGTGAGCGCACACCAGCTGAGCGCGAGCAACCATCGCCGGTCCCTCCTCAGGCGCTCTCCGAGATCCACCGCACCGGGTCCTCGTCGATCTCCGTGAACCCCGCGTCGTAGAGGGCGCCGGCCACGAGAATGCGGCGGTGAGCGGCATACGTCAGGATGTGCGCGACGACGCCACCCACGGTGTACACCTCGACCGTCTCGCCCGGGCACAGCACCGCCTCGTCGAGGCGCCCCTCGGCGCCGAGCTCGCTGATCCGCGCGACGAAGCGGGGGCCGACGTCGGCGAGCCGGCGCCGCAGCTGCATGACCGTGGGCGGTCCCTCCGGCCACTCGTAGGCGCGGCCGGCGAGCGCCGCGTCCCACATCTCGAGCTGCCCGACGAGGCGGTGCAGCAGGGAGCGCGGGGTCGGCTCCGGGTCGACGCCCTCGACGGAGATCTCGATCCGCCGGTCGAGGACGTCGTCGGGCAGCTGCTCGGCCCGGCGCAGCATCTCGTCGATGAGCCAGACGTTGTGCTCGAGCATCCGCACCATGAGGTCCATGCCGCACACCTTTCGTCGCGCCGGCAGCAGCAGGCTGCCGGGTGGCTGGAAATGCACCCGGTTGGGTGCGTCGAGCTGGAGCGCAGCGGGCGCCTGCCGGTAGTCGCTCGGTGACACGCCGTATGCCGCTGAGAACGCCCGGCTGAACGCCTCGTTCGAGCCGTAGCCCGAGTCGATCGCGACGTCGAGCACCGAGCTGTCGCTCGTCACGAGCAGGTATGCCGCTCGCTCGAGCAGGACGCGTCGCTGCAGTGCCGCTGGAGCTTCGCCGGCGGCCGCAGTGACGACCCGGCTGAAGTGCGACCGTGACAGGCCGACTTTCGCCGCGAGGTCCGCGGTGTCGACCCGTTCCTGCGTCAGCGCCGCGGCGAGGACATCGAGGAAGGCTCCGAACGCGTCCCGGCTCTGCTCCATACGTCGATCCTCACGCACGAAGGGCCGGGGTGCTTGATCGTTTGTGCTGTCCCGGCTCCCTGCCGCCCCCGGTTCGAGGTGATCCACGGGCAGTTGCGTCCGGCGAATACCTCGACCGAGGGATCGGCGCCTCAGCCCTCCTCGGTGTCCGGCTCCGGCAGGGTCGCCAGCATCCGGTCGTACAGCTCCGCCGGGTCGGCATCCGGATGCCGGGCCACCGCCATCCCGAGGATGAACGCACCCACGGGCCCGAGCGGCCGGGTCTTGCGGTGCGAGATCTCCCGGGTCAGGTCGAGGATCCGCGGGATGTCGACGGCGCCCGCCGGGACGTCGAGGGCCGCACACACCTCCCGCACCCAGGGACCGCCACGCTCACTGACCTCACTCGGATCCGCCATGCCCGTCCTCCTCGACGCTGAGCCACTCGCAGAGTCCCACCGTACGGGTCTGGCCGCCGTGAACCCGGTCAGAGCGCCTGCTCGAGCGCGCTGGCGACGTGAGCATAGTTGACGCGCTCCTGCTCCAGGCGCACCGAGGTGCCCAGCTCGTTGTCCCGGAGAGTGCGATAGACGGCGGCCTCCCCGGGCGTCAGTCGCGCGAGGGACAGCCGTGAGGGCTTCGGGTCGGTCGTCCACTGGCTCGAGTGCATGGTCAGGGTCTCGAGGTCCATGAGCACGCTGCGCACGGCCGGCAGCTGGCTCCGGAGCCGGTCGAGGATGACGAAGCCGTCGGTGTCAAGGTCGCCCCAGTAGAGAACGTCGCGATCCAGGAGCCACGGGAGGCGCCCCAGCCGCAGCACGTCGAAGCCGGACCCGAAGAACGCCACGACCCCGGGGAGCGCAGGCAGCGCGAGGAAGGTGACCTCGTTCTCGACGACGAGGATGTGTCGGGCCGAGACCGTGGTCGCGGCGAGCTCCTCGACCCGGACGGACACGTCGGTGAGCCCACCGAACAGGGACGTCCCGTCGAGCGAACGCAGCCTCGTCATCGCCGGCTTGTCGCGGAAGCCGTAGCGGCGGGCAAAATCCTTGCCCGGTGAACGGGTCTCGTCGGCGACGCCGGGGGCGACGGCGTCAAGGAGCTCGGCGAGCAGCCCGCGGTGCCCCTCGATGAACTTCGTGTCGACGCCCGGCACGTCGATCTGACGCAGGTATGCCGCTGTCCCGACCGTCGCGCGCAGCCACAGGACCGTCGCGACCACCTTGGGCCACACCGCCGCGTGACTGAGCGCCCGCAACGGGTGTGCGACGACCCAGTCGGCCAGCGCCGGATGCGCCTCGGCCCCGAGGCGGAGCACGCGCTGGAAGGTCGCCACCTGGTCCGCGACCCGCAGCAGACGCCAGACCTGCTCCGGCTCGTCGAACCATGCGGCGGACGGCACGACGTTCGCGCCGACGAGACGGCCCCCGACCGGCCGCACCTCGAGGCCGAACGCCGGCTGCCGGCCACCGTCGGCCGCACGGTGCAGGGCACCGGCCCAGTCCTGGACCGGGCCGAAGGCCGCGGCGAGCTCACGGGCGGAGGGCGCTCGCAATGGCACCCGGACCGGCTCCCAAGCACCCTGGGCCGCGACGCGCAGCAGCTCGCCCTTGTCCCATTGCCGCTGCAGCGCAGACCTGATGTCGTCGACCGTCGACCAGGGCTGACGGGTCACGGCCGTCGCGGCGCGGCGCCCGGCGGCGGTCATGCCCGCTCGGGCCTGACCGCGCCGCCGACGCGTGCAAGCGCCGCGTCAGACCGTTGCTGCTGGTACTCCTCGATCGTCAGGTTGTGCAGGCGGGACGACCGGCCGCTCGGGTTGTCCACGAAGCCGACTCGGCGCACGAACGGTTCGATCGTGTGGACCTTCTGCAGGGGCGTGACGACGAGCAGCTGCAGCCCCAGCCGGTCGAAGAGCCGAAGGGCGTACCGGGTCGACTCGTCCGAGCCGCGCCCGAACGCCTCGTCGATGACGGCGAACCGGAAGGTGCGGGCGGACCCGCCCGGGGCGTCGAGTCGGAACTGGTAGGCGAGGGAGGCAGCGAGGATCGTGTACGCGAGCTTCTCCTTCTGCCCGCCCGACTTGCCGTCGGAGTCGGCGTAGGTCTCGTGCTCCTCGTCCGACTCGCGCCACCGCTCCGACGCGTTGAAGACGAACCAGTTGCGGACGTCGGTGACCCGGGTGGTCCACTGCCGGTCCTGCTCGGCGAAGCCCTCGCGCCCCCGGAACCGGGCGATGAGCGACCGGACCTGCTCGAACTTCTGCTCGGAGTAGAGGTCGTCGGCCTCGCCACCGAGCAGCGCTCCCTCGGTGCAGGCCCGCAGGTCGGCCCGGAACTCGCGGATCTCGGTCAGGGGCGTCGGCACCGCGTCCAGGCGGATGAAGCGGTCGGTGTTGTAGTCGATGTCGCGCAGCGAGGCGTTGATGGTGCGGATCCGTTCGGTGATCTCCTTCGACTGCTGGATGAGCCGGCTTTGGAAGCCAGCGATCTCGCGGATGGTGTTCTGGTTGAGGTAGCGCTTGAAGTCCGCCTCGAACCGAGGCAGGTCGTCGCGGGCGACCCGGTCGCGGAACTCGCGGAACTCACCGGCGGCCTCGATGCTCGCGTCCATGTCGGTCGTCTCGGCCGGGTAGTCGCGCCGGAAGGCGTCCATGAGCCGCTCGGTCCGCGAGGTCGCGGTGTTGAGCCGGCGGGACAGCGCCGCGGACCGCTCCACGAGCTCGGCGCGCAGCTCTTCGACGAGACCTTGGACCGCATCGACTCGGCTGACACCTCGGGACCGCAGGGCACGAACCGCGCGGTCCACGGCCGGACGGTCGGCCTCGTCGACCCCGGCAAGGACCGCCGTGTTGCGCGCCTGGTCGGTCTCCAGACCGGTGCGGCGCCCGTCAAGCGCGCCGATGGCCCGCTCGTGGCTGGCCCGTTGCTCATCGGCCGTGGCGAGCTCGGCCTCCACGACGGCCAGGCGCTCGTCGATCGCGGCCAGCTCGCGCGAGGCCTCGACGAGGAGCGCCAGCTCCCGCTCCACCTCCTGGAGCGCCCGGGCCGAGGCCCACCAGTCGATGTCGCGAGCGTCGTCGACGACCAGGACGCGGGTCAGCGCCTCGCGCCGGGCGCGCAGCTCCCGCTGCTGGGCCTCGGCCCGCCGGATCGCCTCGTCGACGCGGTTCAGCTCCTCCTGCACCCGGGTGCCGCGCCCGATGAGGGCGTCCTGCTTCGCCTTGTTGTCCCAGCCGAGCACGTAGCGGGACGGGTCGTCGACTCGGTGCCGGTCGTCCTTCTCGTGGCGGCTGCCCGACTTGACCTGCCCGCGCACGGTGACCGCCCGGCTGACCCGCCGGAAGTCCTCGAGGCTCTCGACGCACTCGTGCGCGGCCCTCGCAGCCAGCTCCGCCGCCAGCCAGGCGGCATACGGGCTGTCGCGCAGCTCGAGCTTCGCCGCGAGCGTGCCTGCCGTCGGTGGCGCCGGCTGGTGGCGCTCACCGACCCGGACCCGGTGGTAGACGAGGCGGGTGCCCAGGTGGTGGCCGTCGACCCAGTCGGCGACCCGGCCGTAGTCGGCGTCATCGACGATGAGCGACAGCGCGAAGCCCCGCAGCACTCGCTCGGCCGCGCCCCGCCAACGGTCCTCGCCGGGACGCACCTGGACGAGCTCGCCGACGAAGGGGACCCGCTCGTCGGCGACTCCGGTCTCCTCGCAGAGCCGGTCGCGCAACGCGAGCAGCTCCCGGGGGATGCTCGACCGGCGCTCCCGCAGGCTGATCAGCTCGGCCCGGATCTCGTCCGACTCGCCGCGCAGCTGACGGCGGTCGACCGCGTGCTCGGTCAGCTGGTCGGCAACTCGCTTGCTCTCGTCATCGACTGCGGCCTGCGCGGCGTCCGCCTCGCCCCGGACCCGCTCGAACTCGGTGGGATCGGCGAGCGGCTCGAGTCCTGCCGCCGCGAGGTCCTCGCTCCAGGCGCGGTGGCGCTTGGCGCGGGTCTTCCGTTCTTCGGTATGCCGCTCCCTCGCCTCCTCGAGGGCGCCGACCCTTCCGCCCGCGTGGCCGGCGCGAGCGTCGCGCAGGCCCTGGTGCTCTGCGCGCAGCGACTGGACGGTCCCCTGGGCACGGGCATGGAGCTCCCGCTCGTGTGCGAGCTGCGCCTGGGTCTCCGTCACTTCGTGCGCGAGCAGCTTGAGCGTCACCTCGGCTGCGGCATACCGGAGGGCCTGCTGCGCAGCGGTCGCCTCGGCGAGGTCCGTGCGGACCCGGGCCACCTCGTCGCAGCCGTTGACGATCGGGTCGAGCAGGGCAAGCTGGGAGCGGGCCTTGATGACCGCGTCGTGGGCGGCGGTGAGGTCCTCGAAGTGGGCGACGAGCTTGCGGACGTCCGCGGCCGCGTCGAACGGCTCGAGCATGTGGGCGCGGACGAAATCGGTGAGGTTGCCGACCGACTTCATCGAGACGGTCTGGTGGAACAGCTCCATCGCCTGGCTCGACGGGATGCCGAGGGCCCGGCGGTAGGCCCGCTCGTAGTCGGGGAACGTGCCGTGGGGGGTGATGCCGGCACCGCGGAGGCGCTTCTTGAGCGCGGTGACGTCGGTGCCGAAGTCGCTGAGGTCGCCCACGATCCCGAGCTCGCGGTCGGCGACGAGGTAGAACCGGTTGGGCTGGCCGGCGTGGTCGTCTGGCATCCAGAAGACCTGTGCGAGGGTCACCGCCGAGTCGAGCCGCTCGTTGCGGAACACGGCGAGGATCGCGGAGTGCGACGTGTGGTCGCGCAGCCCGACCGGGCGTGAGACGCCCGTAGTCTCGCTGCGCTCGGACTTCCAGTAGCCGAGGACGTAGGAGCGCAGGCTCCGCTCGCGGGTCTCGGCGCCGGCGGCCTTGTTGTAGGAGATCCGGTGGGCGGGCAGGAGCAGCGTTGTGATCGCGTCGACGAGGGTCGACTTGCCAGAGCCGATGTCGCCGGTGAGCAGGGAGGTGTGCCCGCCGAGATCGAAGCGCCAGACGGCCCGGTCGAAGGTGCCCCAGCCGAGCACCTCCACATGGTCGAGGCGGTAGCCGGCGGTGCCGAGCGAGTCGTCGAGGGGAAGCTCATCCATCGCTGGGCTCCCACCCGTTGGGGGCGTCGCGATCGGCCGCCGGGTCGCCGGAGCCTTCCGCTGCGCCGGGCTCGAGGGTCGCGAGGTAGTCACGCAGCCGCTCGTCGAACTCGTTGAGCCACTGGGCGTCCACGTAGGCCTTGAGGATGCGACGCACCTCGTAGGTGCGGTCCTGGCCCGTGATCGGGCGGAGGAAGCCGAGCGCCGCGACCTTTGTGATGAGTGCGTCGACCTCGCTGGTGAGCCGCACCTCATTGGTGCTCTCGGGCAGGTGCACGCGGAGCAGGTCGGCGATCTGGTCACGGGTCAGGATGAGCCGTGGGTCGCTGCTGCTCGCATCGAACTCGGCCAGCCGCTTGCGCAGGAGCGCGAGGAGCAGGCTCACCCGGAACGACAGCCGGTGGCGGGGGATCAGCCGCGGGACGTCGATGTCGTCGTAGTCCATCTGCCGCAGGTGGGCATAGCCCTCGGCCTCATCGACGACGAGCTCGAGACCCATGACGGCCATGTGGTCCTTGACCCGGGTCTGGTGACGGCGCAGCAGGGCCCAGAGCGCGGCGTTGTCGGCCTGGTAGACGACGCCGCGCAGGAGCGGGATGACGACGCGGGACAGGTCGAGCGCATCATCGGTGGCGCCCGGGGTCGAGGTGGTCGGGATCGTTGTCATGAGCGGTCCTTGCCGTCAGGGCGGACGTAGAGCAGGGTCGGGATGTCGGCCTCGCGGCGCGTGTCGTCGTCGGTCCAGCCGACCCGCTGGCGGGCCGTGTCGTCGATGACGAGGTCGATGCCGTCCTCGTGCAGGGCGAAGTAGGCCATCAGCTCGGCAAGCCCCTGCTCCGGCGGGTGCTCGTCGACGATCTCGCCGAGGCTCACCTGGGTGCGGTGCCGCAGCGCTGCCCTCACCTGGCCGACGAGCCGCGCGTGGTCGACGTGGTCGACATGGAAGAGGGCGGTCGTCTCGGCCGCATCGACTGCCTCCGCGACGGTGCTGTCGATCTGGGGTGCGGCCGGCGGCGAGTAGAGGGGCCGTTCGAACGGGAGGGCGATCTCCGGCCGGGCGCTCTCGAGCTCCATCTCGACCGGCTCGCGCTCGTCCCGGAGCACGACCGCGCTGCTTTCGATGCTGCGGAGCAACTCGATGACCCGGCGGTTCTCGAGCCAGACGGTGTCGTCGAGGAAGCGGCGGAGCTGGTCGGAGAGCGTCCGCACCGTTGCCTGGGTGCGGTCGGCGGCGGCGAGCCAGTCGCGGTCGATCCGGCGCACCCGGTCGTCGGCGGCGATCGCCTCGAGGCGGTGCACCTCGTCGAGGAGAGCGCTCAGCTCGTCCTGCCGCTCGGCGGACAGGAGGAAGTCGTAGAAGGCCTGGAAGCTGCGGCCCTGGTCGGACTCGGAGATCGCATTGCGGTCACCGAGGAGCTGGTCGAGCAGCTCGCCCTTCGACCCGTCCCAGCCCGCGATCGTCTCGCGCATCTGCCGGTCGAGGGCGCGGAACTTGCCCTCGACCTCGCGGAAGTCGGAGAGCAGCTCGAGGGCCGTGCTCGCGAACTGCTGGTAGCGGTCCCGTTGGCCGGTCGGGTCGAGCACGTCGATCTCGCCGGCCTCGGCGCGGGCGATCTGCTCGTCGAGCCGCGCCCGCTCGGCGCGAAGATGCTCCAGCCGGTGCTCGGGGTCGGTGTCGCTGCCCGTGACGATCTGCCGGAGCAGCCCGACCAGCGTGTGCAGGCGTGACTCCGTGCCGACGAAGGCACGCTCCTGCAGCATGCCGACCCACGCGACGGCCCGCTCCAGTGCCGGGGTGGCGTCGACGTGCGGCTCGTCGCTGCCCTCGAGGTAGTAGAGCCGCAGCCAGCCGGACTCCTGACTCGCCCAGTCGGCGACGTAGGCGGACGCCGACTTGGGGTAGGCGCCGTCACCGAGCCGCTCGCGCAGCGCGTAGAGCTCGTCGTCGAGGCGGCTGACGAGCTCGGACTGGGTGAGGACCCGCACGTTCTCCTCGACGAAGGTCCGGCCCAGGAAGCTCACGATGAGGGGCGCGTTCGCGGCGCGGAGCAGCCGCCAGGCGGGATGCTGCTCGCGCAGCCGGCTCAGGTCGTCGTGGGACAGCACCGGGACCCCCTTTCGCTGCACCGGAGCATAGGCGACGGCGCCGACACCGGAGGAACTGCGCGGTCTCCGCTGGAAGCTGGGCGGTCAGCCGCCCAGGAGTCCCCTGATGTCCTCGGCACTGAGCGGCGCACCCATGAGCCCGCCCTCGTCGACGACCCTGGCGAAGAGCTCGCGCTTGCGTTCCTGCAGGGCCAGCACCTTCTCCTCGATCGTGTCCTCGCTCACGAGGCGGTAGACCATCACGGTCTTGTCCTGGCCGATCCGATGGGCCCGGTCGATCGCCTGCGCCTCGACGGCAGGGTTCCACCACGGGTCGAGCACGAAGACATAGTCGGCCTCGGTGAGGGTCAGGCCGGCGCCCCCCGCCTTGAGGCTGATGACGAAGACGGGCGCGTCGCCGTCGGTGAAGGCGCTGATCCGCTTGGCCCGGTCGCGGGTGCGCCCGTCGAGGTAGACATGCTCGATGGCCTCCTCCGCCAGCCGGTCGCGGACGATCCGCAGGAACGACGTGAACTGGCTGAAGACCAGGCAGCGGTGTCCCTCGGCGACGACCTCGACGAGCTGGTCGAGCAGCGCGTCCACCTTGCTCGACCGGATCTTCGCCGGCGCCTCCGCTTCGACGAGGTGGACATCGAGGCTGAGCTGACGCAGCTTCGTCAGGGCGCGCAGGATCGCGATGCGGTTGCGGTCGACGTCGTCGAGCAGGCCAAGGATCCGTTGGCGCTCCCGCGCGAGGTGCCGGTCGTAGATGCGTCGGTGTTGGGGGTTGAGGGTGACCGGCACGACCTGCTCGATCTTGGGCGGTAGGTCCGTCGCGACGGACTCCTTCGTGCGGCGCAGCATGAGCGGCCTGATCCGACGGCGCAGCGTCTCGAGCAGCTCTGGAGCAGCACCGGACTCGATCGGTCTGCGATACGTCTCACTGAAGCGCTGTGGGGAGGGGAAGAGCCCCGGGGCCACGATCGACAGGAGCGCCCAGAGGTCCATGAGCGAGTTCTCGAGAGGCGTGCCGGTGATCGCGAGCTTGAACGGCGCCGGGAGCCGGCGGACGGCGGCATACGTCCTCGCTTGGTGGTTCTTGACGAACTGCGCCTCGTCGAGCAC
>NZ_AWQS01000121.1 GCF_000576575.1 Intrasporangium chromatireducens Q5-1 | reverse complement strand
GCCAGCAGCAGCGGGTCGCCATCGCCCGCGCGTTGGCGATGGATCCGAAGGTCATGCTCTTCGACGAACCCACCTCTGCGCTGGACCCGGAGATCGTCGGCGAGGTGCTCGCCGTCATGCAGGACCTTGCCCGCGAGGGGATGACCATGGTGGTCGTCACCCATGAGATGGGCTTCGCACGCGAGGTTGCAGACCGGGCGATCTTCATGGACGGGGGAGTCATCGTCGAGGAGGGCTCGCCCAGCCAGGTGTTCGGTGACCCACAGCACCCGCGCACGCAGAACTTCCTCAGCAAGGTGCTGTGACGGTGTCATCGGAGAGCATCCTCCCCAGCTTCGCGTCGGTGCGGGCAACACTGCCCCTCGGCGAGCCCGGGACGCTGGTCGGTCGCGTGTGGGACCCGGCCGTCGGCGGCCCCAGCCCCGTGGTCGTGCTCGACGGGGGCGTCCACGACCTCAGCCGCACGTACGCGACCGTGCGTGACCTCTGCGAGGAACCGCGCCCGGCCAAGGCCGCGCGCGAGGCGGCCGGCGCCGTGCTCGGATCGGTCGACGAGCTGCTCGAGGGGACGGCCGCCGCGACGGCCACCGGCCCGAGACTGCTGGCACCCGTGGACCTGCAGTCCGTCAAGGCCGCCGGTGTCACCTTCGCCGTGTCCATGCTCGAGCGCATCATCGAGGAGCGGGTCAACGGCGACCTCGCGGCGGCGGCGAGCCTCCGCCAGCAGATCCTCGCCGAGATCGGCGCCGACCTGACCTCTGTTAGACCAGGCTCCCAGGATGCTGAGAAGCTCAAGGCCTTCCTCACCGAGCGCGGTCTGTGGAGCCAGTACCTCGAGGTCGGGATCGGGCCCGATGCCGAGATCTTCACGAAGGCGCCCACCCTGGCGGCCGTCGGCACCCTGGGCCCGGTGGGTGTTCCGCCCCACTCGACGTGGAACAACCCGGAGCCGGAGGTCGCGTTGGTGATCTCGTCCCGCGCGTCGATCGTGGGCGCCACCCTCGGCAACGACGTCAACCTGCGTGACGTCGAGGGCCGGTCGGCGCTGCTGCTGCCACAGGCGAAGGACAACAACGCCTCGTGCGCGCTCGGGCCGTTCGTGCGGCTCTTCGACGAGACGTTCTCTCTCGAGGACGTGCGGTCCCTCACCGTGGAGCTGGAGATCCGGGGCGCCGACGGCTTCGAGCTGCGCGACTCGTCGCCCATGACCCAGATCTCCCGGCAGCCGGAAGACCTGGTGGAGCAGCTGTTCCGGTCGCACCAGTATCCCGACGGTGCCGTGCTCATGCTTGGGACGCTCTTCGCGCCGGTGGTCGACCGGGCCACCGAGGGGCTCGGCTTCACGCACCATCCGGGCGACGTCGTGCGGATCTCCGCGCCGCAGCTCGGCGCGCTGGTGAACGAGGTGCGGCACTGCGAGGACTGCGAGCCGTGGTCGTTCGGCCTGCGTGACCTCATGGCCAACCTCGCCGAGCGGCGCCTGCTGTGACCTTGCAGCGACCGCACGACAGCCGCACACAGGGACGAACGGAGACAGTGACACAGTGAGACTCGCAAGACTCGGCGACCCGGGTGCCGAACGCCCGGTGCTGCTCGACAACGGCAAGGTGCTCGACCTGTCGAGCGTGACGTCGGACATCGATGCCAGCTTCTTCGAGTCCGGCGGGCTCGAACGCCTTCGGGGCGGTGCGGCGGACCTGCCGGCCATGGCGGACGTCGGACAGGTGCGGATCGGCGCGCCGATCGCTCGGCCCGAGTCGGTCATCTGCGTCGGCATGAACTACGCGGCGCACGCGGCCGAGTCGGGGTCGATGCCACCCGAGCATCCCGTGATCTTCCACAAGACGCCCAACACCGTGGTCGGGCCCAACGACCCCGTCGTCATCCCGCCCGGCAGCGAGAAGACCGACTGGGAGGTCGAGCTCGGGGTGGTCATCGGGCGGCGCGCCTCCTACCTCGCCGACCCCCGCGACGCGATGGGGCACGTCGCCGGCTTCGTCCTCTGCAACGACCTCTCCGAGCGTGACCACCAGCTCGCGGTCTCCGGGGGACAGTGGAGCAAGGGGAAGTCCGCCCCGGGCTTCTGCCCGACCGGACCGTGGCTCGTCACCCCGGAGGAGGTCGACCACCGGAACCTGCGGCTGCGCAGCTGGGTCAACGGGGAATCACGACAGGACTCCACCTCGGCCGACATGGTCTTCTCCGTCGAGCACCTCATCTGGGACCTCTCGCAGTACCTGGTCCTCGAGCCCGGGGACCTCGTCCTCACCGGCACACCGGAGGGTGTGGCGCTCTCGGGCCGGTTTCCCTACCTCCAGCCAGGGGACGTCGTGGAGCTGGAGATCGAGGGGCTGGGTCGGCAACGACAGGAGCTGAGGGCACACTCATGAGCGACTTCGATGGGATGGTGGCGCTCGTCACGGGCGGCGCGTCCGGCATCGGGGCGGCGATCGCCGCTGAGCTGTCCTGCCACCGCGCCCGGGTCGCCGTCCTCGACCGCGATACGACCACAGCCGCACCCGGCCTGTTCGCCGTCCGCGCCGACGTGACCTCCGAGGACGCGGTCGCGGCAGCCGTCCAACAGGTGGTCGACCACTTCGGGCACTTGGACGTCCTGGTCAACAACGCCGGCATCGGCGCCCAGGGGACGGTCGAGGGCAACGAGCTGTCCGAGTGGCAGGCGGTCCTCGACGTGAACCTCCTCGGGATGGTGCGTGTGACGCGCGCCTGCCTGCCCCACCTGCGCCGGTCGACGGCGGCGGCCGTCGTCAACACTGCCTCCGTCGCGGCAGAGGTCGGGCTACCCGACCGGGTGCTCTACAGCGCGAGCAAGGGAGCGGTGGTGGCGGCGTCGCGGGCCATGGCTGCCGACCTCATCGACGACGGCATCCGGGTCTGCTGGGTCAGCCCGGGCACCGCCGACACTCCGTGGATCGGCCGGCTCCTGTCGCGGGCCGAGGATCCGGCTGCCGAGCGTGCGGCCCTCGAGGCGCGCCAACCGCACGGTCGTTTGGTGAGTGCCCAGGAGGTCGCCGACGCCGTCTGCTACTTGGCCGGGCCACGAGCCGGCTCCACGACCGGCGTCGGGCTGACCATCGACGGCGGGCTCGTCGGCCTCCGGCTTCGTCGCTGAGTCAGTCGTCCAGTCGGCGCGCAACGTCAGCCGGGAACCCGCCGGTCGCGATCGGGCCCCAGCGGGTGGGCGTGACGCGGATCAGAGACTTGTCCTGGATGCGCATGGCCTCGCGGTACTCGTCCCAGTCGGGGTGCTCACCGGCGATGCACCGGTAGTAGTCGACGAGGCCGTCGGCGGCCTCCGGCATGTGCAGCACCTCGGCCTCGCCGTCAACCTGCACCCATGGGCCGTTCCAGTCGTCGGAGAGGACGAGCACGGAGACCGACGGCCGCTTCTGTGCGTTGCGCGTCTTGGCCCGGGCGGGATAGGTCGAGATGACGATCCGCCCCTGCTCGTCCACCCCTCCGGACACCGGGGAGATCTGTGGCTGGCCGTCGTCGCGCGTCGTGGCGAGCAGCAGGTGGTGGCGCGGGCGGATGAAGTCGAGCAGCTCCGGCAGCTCGACAGTGGTCGTGGTCGCGATCGATCTGGCCATGGAGGCACCTTACGGACCCTGGGCGCTCACGCACTGCTCCTGCGCGAGGAGCAGTGCGTGAGCGGCCGTGAGGAGCGGGGCTCAGCGGGACGGTCGGACGACCATGGCCGAGCCGCCACCGCGGCGGATCGGCTCGGCAGCCGCCTCGAACTTCCCGTGCCCGAGACTGCGGATCGCCGTCACCGCGCCGATCTCACCGGCGTCGGCGAGCGTGTGTCCGAGCGCTCGCAGGCCGGCTGCGAGGGGGCTCGCGAGCAGCGCCGGCTCGGCGCCCTCGGTGCCGTTCCGCGACGACAGGCGTGGGGCGGCGATGGCATCGACGAGGGACAGGTCGCGGTCGACGTAACCGAGGATCGTCTGCGACACCGACGTGATGATCGTCGCGCCGCCGGGCGAGCCCACGGCAAGGAACGGTGCCCCGTCCTTCATCAGGATGGTCGGGCTCATCGACGACCGCGGTCGCTTGCCGGGACCCGGCAGGTTCGGGTCGGGCACCTCGGGGTCGAGCGGGACGAAGTTGAAGTCGGTCAGCTCGTTGTTGAGCAGGAAGCCCCAGCCCGGCACGGTGATGCCCGAGCCGCCCGTCTGCTCGATGGTCAACGTGTAGGAGGCGACGTTGCCCCAGCGGTCCATCGCCGTCAGGTGCGTCGTCGACAGGCCCTCATAGGGCTCCGGCTGCGCCTTCGTGCCCTGCGCGCACGAGGTGTAGCTGCCGTCCGGAGACCCGAACGGGATCGGACGCGGCTGCGCCTGCGTCGGGTCGAACAGGCAGGCCCGCTCGGCCGCGAACCCGGTGCTGATCAGCTCGGACACCGGAACGTCCGGCACGTCCCCGACGTAGCGGTTGCGGTCGGCGAAGGCGGTGGCGGAGGCCTCCGAGAACCGGTGCAGGTAGTCGACGTCGGACACCTGCGAGGTCGACGTGCCGGTGCGGTCCTCGTAGGCCTTCATCAGGTTGAGGATCTCGGCCACGGCGATGCCTCCTGAGCTGGGGATCGGCATGCCGTAGACGTCAAGGCCCTTGTACTGCGAGTGGATCGGCGCCTTCGTGAGGGCGCGGTACCGAGCCAGGTCGCGCAGCGTCAGCTGTCCGCCCATGACGGTGACGCCGGGGGCGGTGTGCGGAGCGTTCGACTCACGGACGATCGCCTCGCCGAGCCGTCCGCGATAGAGGACGTCGACGCCGTGGGTGCGCAGCGTCCGGTACGCCTTCGCCAGGTCGGGGTTCGTGAACCGCGACCCCACGGCGGGGGCCTGACCGTTCCGCAGGAAGACCCGCGCGGTCTCGGGGAACGTGGCGAACCGCGCGGCGTTCTGCGCGGTCTGGTCGTGGAACGTCTGGTCGACGACGAAGCCCTTCGCGGCGAGGCGCTCGGCGGGCTTGAGTGCGTCGTTGAACGACAACGTGCCGTAGTCGCGCAGGGCCTTGGCCCAGAGCGCCGGCGTCCCGGGGACGCCCACGGACAGGCCCGAGTTGACGACCGTCGTGAAGTTCATCGCCGTGCCGTCGGGGTTGCGGAACGTCTTCTCGGTGAAGGTCGCCGGTGCCGTCTCGCGACCGTCGATGGTGCTGACCCGCTTCGTTCGGGCGTCGTAGTAGACGAGGAAGCCGCCACCGCCGATGCCGGCGCTGTAGGGCTCGGTGACGCCGAGGGCGGCGGCTGTCGCCACGGCCGCGTCGGCGGCGTTGCCGCCGCGCGCGAGGACGTCGACGCCGATTTGCGACGCGTCGCGGTCCACCGAGCTGACCGCACCGCCGGACCCGGTCATGACGGAGACCTTCGGCAACGGCGTGGGCCGGCCGTGCCAGCCATGGTCGGAGGAGGTCGTACGTGCTGGGGAGGTGGAGGTAGAGGCCGAGGGCTGAGCGCCCGCCTGCGGGGCAAGGAGGGCGAGCGGGAGGCCCGCGCTGACACCTGCCACGACCCAACGTCTGGTGCTGCGTGTGTGTCGGCTCATCCTCGGACCGTACCGGCGCCCCCGTGACGTGTCGCGTTGAAACCATCCGCCCCCTGAGCGGCCCGTGAGGTGGGCAGCGACTCGGGTAGTGGCTGGTGGACCCGTGGACGGCCGTGGTGGGGACCGCTGGTCGACCGATGAGGAGAGGACACGCGTTCGTGATCACCGACCTGGTGCAGTGGGCCGTCGGGGCCCTGGTCGTCGCCGCCGTCCTGCAGGACGTCTTCTCCACCGTCCTGTTCCCGGGCAGCGGCCACGGCATCCTCCGGCGACCACTGTCCCGGTGGGTATGGCGTGGTTTCCGGGCCGTCGCACACGGCCTGGAGGGTGAGCGGCGTCGGGACCTGCTGGCCTACAGCGGCCCGGTGCAGATCACCGTCAACCTCATCGTCTGGATCCTGCTGCTCACCGTCGGCTGGGCGCTGGTCTTCCATCCGGCGCTCGGCACCCAGATCGTTGCGAGCAACGGCCCGACGGACCGCGGATGGGCGACAGCGCTCTACTACAGCGGCTACGCCCTGACGACGCTCGGGGTGGGCGACATCGTGGCCCGCTCGGACCTCTACCGGCTGCTCACCGTCACCGAGGCGGCGATCGGTTTCGCCACCCTGACGATGGCCATCACCTACTTCCTCTCGGTCTACTCCGCCCTGACCCAGCGGAAGGTGTCGGCGGGCCAGCTCCACCACCGCACGTACGGCACCGGCCAGGCGGCCCTGCTCCTCGCCGGGCTGGGCCGCGACGGCGAGCTGCCGCGGGCCGCCGACGAGCTGACGACGATGGGCGGGGCGCTCCAGCACGCGCTGGAGACCCACGCCGCGTACCCCGTGCTCCGCTACTTCCACCAGCGGCAGGTCTACTACTCGCTGCCGCGGATGCTGCTCGTCGCGCTGGAAACGGAGACGATTCTGCGCAGCGTCCTCGACCCCGCGCACTATCGACAGCTGCTCGCCTCGCCCTCGCTGGCGGGGCTCCGCGGTGCCGCCGACCAGCTGCTGGACAGCCTCGTGCCGCAGGCAGCCCCCGTGCCGGCGGGGCAGCAGCAGGCGGAGCAGTGGAGTCGACGTGGGGTGGACGCGTGGGAGCAGCTGCGCGCCGCAGGCTTGCACGTCAGGGCTGACGCCGACACCGCCGCGCGCGAGTACGTGACGCTGCGCAGCCAATGGGATTCGCGGGTCCGCCGGCTGGCGGACACGATGGTGTACGAGTGGTCGACCATGGAGCCAGCCCACTGACGTCCTGTCGGTATGCCGCTGAGCCGGCTCAGCGGCATACCGCGCCCTCTCGTGTGGTGCGGCGGTGAGATGAGTGGGAGCGCCCGAGAGCGTTCTGGTACACCAGCGTGCATGAGTGAGCGTGTTGTCGGGTCGGAGAGGCCCCTCGCCGGGCTGTTCGTGGTGGAGGCGGCTTCGTTCGTGGCCGGCCCGTCGGCGGGGATGTCGCTGGCGCAGATGGGGGCCGAGGTGGTCCGGGTCGATCCGCCGTCCGGTGGCAGCGATGCGGGCCGGTGGCCGTTGTCGGCGAACGGTTCCTCGCTGTTCTGGGCGAACCTGAACAAGGGCAAGCGGTCGGTGGCGATCGACTACCGCACGCCTGAGGGGCATGAGCTGCTCGTCGCGCTGGCGACGCGGCCGGGGCCGGGGGCGGGGCTGTTCATGGACAACATGGTGGGCCGGCGTCGGGTGACGTATGAGGAGCTGGTCGCGCAGCGTGGCGACGTGATCCAGGTGCACATCCAGGGGCGGGCGAACGGCGGCCCGGCGGTGGACTACACGATCAACGCCGAGGTGGGGGTCCCGCAGATGACCGGCCCGGAGGACTCGGCCCGCCCGGTGAACCATGTCGTGCCGGTGTGGGACCTGGTGACGGGGATGACGGCGGTCAGCTCGATGCTGGCGGCGCTGACCCGGCGCCGGGAGACCGGTGAGGGCGCGAAGGTGGACATCGCGCTGGCGGACGTGGCTCTGTCCGGTGTCGGGGCGATGGGGTGGCTGGCGGAGGCGGAGCTGGCGCGGCGGGCGCGGCCGCGGCAGGGCAACCACATGTTCGGGGCGTTCGGCAACGACTTCGTCACCTCCGACGGGCGTCCGGTGATGGTGGTGGCGCTGACCCCGGGGCAGTGGCGGGCGCTGCGGGACGTGACGGAGACCGGTGACGTCTTCGGCGCGCTGGAGAAGGCGCTCGACGCGAACCTGGACCTGGAGACGGACCGGTACCGGTTGCGCGAGACGATCTCGGCGGTGCTGCGGCCGTGGTTCGCCCAGCGCGACTACGCGACGGTGAGTGCCCTGTTGACGCAGGCGCACGTGCTGTGGAGCCCGTATCGGGACACGTTCGAGGCGGCGAGCGAGGCGCGTCGTGACCCGGACTCGGTGGCCACCGAGATCGACCAGCCGGGCATCGGCCGGATGCTGGCGACGGGCAGCCCGGTCCGCTGGGGTGACGAGCGCACCGGCCCGGTCCCGGCTCCCCGGCTCGGGGATGACACGGAGGCCGTCCTGTCAACGATGCTCGGGCTGACCCAGACCGAGCTCGGTGGCCTGCACGCGCGGGGCATCGTGGGGCTGGGGGAGCGGGAGCCCGGTCGTGGGTGAGTCGGCCTCGCGGGTGCGGGCCGCGCGGACGTTCCTCTTCGTCCCCGGTGACCGGCCCGAGCGGTTTGCCAAGGCGGTGGCCAGTGGCGCGGACCTCGTCGTGCTCGACCTGGAGGATGCCGTGACCCCGCAGGCCAAGGACGGGGCGCGGCGCGCGGTGGGGGAGTTCCTCGAGTCCGGCACGGTGGCGGCGGTGCGGATCAACGCGGTCGACACTCCGTGGCATGCCGAGGACGTCGCGATGCTGGCCGGCCGGGACCGGATCGTCATGCTGCCCAAGGCCGAACGGGTCGACCGGGTCGCGGCCGTCGTGGCTGAGCTCACGCCCGGCTCGGCGGTGGTCGCTCTCGTCGAGACAGCGCGGGGGGTGCTGCACGCGGCGGAGGTTGCCGAGGTCGCGGGCGTGCAGCGGCTGGCGCTCGGCACGATGGACCTGGGCGCGGAGCTCGGCGTGGAGCCGGACGACCGGGAGGCGATGAAGACCGCCCGGCGCCTGCTGGTACTGGCCTCCGCCAGTGCCGGCCTCGCGCCGCCGGTCGACGGGGTGACCGCGGCCGTCGACGATTCCGGCGTGCTCGCGGACGACGTCCGCCACGCCCGACGGCTCGGCCTGACCGGCAAGCTGTGCATCCATCCGAGGCAGGTGCCGCTCGTGCACGAGACCCTGCAGCCCACCCAGGACGAGATCGACTGGGCTACAGCGGTCCTCGTCGCAGCCGACGCGGCGGCCGGTGGGCCGGTCCTGCTCGAGGGGCGCATGGTGGACAAACCCGTCGTGGACCGGGCCCGACGAGTCGTCGAGAGCGTCGACCCTGACCGCATCACCAAGGACGGCGAAGCAGATGGCTGACAAGCACCGCGCCACGGCACTGGTGACCATCGACCCGGCGCCGGTCCAGGCGCTCGCGGCGCTCTTCGACGACGGGCTGCCCGCACCCGGACCGGGTGACCCCCTGCCTGCGTTGTGGCACTGGGTCGCGCTGGCTGCCTGGGCGCCCAGCGGGGCGACTGGGCCGGACGGGCATCCCCGCGTCGGTGGGTTCCTGCCCGACGTCGGCAAGCCGCGACGGATGTTCGCCGGCGGTCGGGTCGACGTCCATCACCCGCTCGTCGTGGGGGAGGAGGTGCGCCGCACCGACGAGGTCGTCTCGGTGACGCCGAAGTCCGGCCGGCAGGGCGACTTCGTCCTCGTCGAGGTCACCACCCGGCTCGAGGACGCGCAGGGTCGGCTGGCGCTCGAGGAGACCCAGAACCTCGTCTACCGGGACGCCGCGACCCCCGGCTCCGCCCCCGCGACTCCGCGTGAGCCACTCCCCGTCGTGCCGTCGGTCCTGCACCGCGAGACGGACGGCTGGCGGTTCGCCACCGACCCGACCAAGCTGATGCGGTTCAGTGCCGCGACGAGCAACGGGCACCGGATCCACTACGACATCGACTACGCCACCCAGGTCGAGGCGTATCCCGGCCTCGTCGTCCACGGACCACTCATGACGATCGCGCTGGCCGAGGTGCTCCGGCTCGAACAGGACGGCCCGGTGCGGTCGCTGACCCACCGCAGCGTCCGCCCGCTCTTCTGCGGGACGGTGGGACAGATCCGGCGCGAAGTGCGCTCGTCCGACGAGCTCGGCCTGGCCCTGACGACAGCAGCCAGCGAGCACTCACTGCTGACTGCGGAGGTTGATCGCGGCTGACCCGGCTCGCGGCGCGAGCGGCTGGCCAGCCGACAGGAGACCCGGACTCAGCGGCATACGACATGCGCGTATGCCGCTGAGCGGCCTTCCAGCGCAACGAGCGTCACGTTCATGTCCGGCGGCTACGGGAGCCAGTACAGCTCCATGACGTGTCGGTTGTCGTCGACAAAGACCACATGCTGCGTGTTATCGGGCATGACATAGGCGGCGGGGTTGCTGCGGCTGGCCAGGACTCCGGTCGCTGTCGTCAGGTCGTTCGGGTGCCAGCCCGTCCCGTCCTGCCAGTACTCGTGGATGTGGTCGTCGACTCCGACGTAGTTGACATGCAGAGTGCCTTCGCTGGGGTAGAGGTAGCCGGTCGGGACCGCACCGGAGGAGGGCGCCACACCACCGACCGTGCTGGTCAGGTCCTGCTCATGCCAGCTGCCGTCCCACGTGAGCTGGTGCAGGTGGCCGTCGGTTGCAACGTAGGACACGACCTGCCGGTTGCCGGGGTCGTTGGCGAAGCCGACCGGGACGCCCGCGGCCCGTGCCGAGCTCTTGGATGAGGCCGTGAGGTCGTTGTGGTGGAAGCCGCCGGAAGGCCCCTTCCACAGCTCGTGGACGTGCTCGTCGCTCCCGGTGTAGAGCAGGTGGTGCGTGCGCTGGGAGGTGAAGCCGTAGGCGGTGGGTGGCAGGCTTGGGTGCGTGCCCGCCAAGTAGGGCGTCAGGTCGCTGTTGAGCCAGCCGAAGTCCTCCTCCATGTCGAGGAAGCGCAGGGTGTTGTTTGCCCGGTAGACGATGTGCTGCCCCACCTCGAAGCTGTAGCCGAAGGGCCGGTCGACCAGCGGCGGCTGGCCGCTGGTGAGCTGATGGTGGTTCTTGCCGTCGCCCCACCAGATCTCCTGGACCCGCCCGTCGGGCCCGACGCCCGGGGTCAGTCCTTGGTAGATGGCGTGCTGGGTCCACCCGCCCGGCTGGTCCTCGTAGACGTAGCCGCACGGCTCGCCGGAGATGGGCGGTGCGTCGGACTGGGAGGTGAGGTCGTTGTGGTGCCAGTGCCCGTCCCACCACAGCTCGTGGACGTGGCCGTCGCCGGCGCCTGCACCGAATCCCTGATAGAGGATGTGCTGCGTCTTCTGCCGGGGGAAGGCGTAGGCCGACGGGCTGAAGATGGCAGGCGGTGCGCCCGTCCGCACGGTCAAGTCGTTGCTGAACCACGTCATCTGAGGTCTCCCAAGGACGTGCCACCAGTGGTGGAGCCGTTAAGGGACGAGTGTGAACCGGCCCAGCAGTGCTGTCCATAGCGAGACGACGCCGCCGGTGGGGCACCCGCAGGAGTAGGTGCGGAGGAGGGTCACGTGCGGAGGTGGGAGGCGCCGTTCAGGTCGAGGACCGCCCCCGACGCCCATTGCGCGTCGGGCGAGGTCAGGTAGAGCACGGCCGCAGCGACCTCCTCGGGCGTCCCGACGCGACCGAACGGGCTCTGGGCGCGCACGGCCGCACCGCTGGCGCCGGAGAGCTTCTCCCGTTGGCGCTCGGTGCTGACGAAGCCCGGCGCCACGCTGACGACGGAGATCCCGTGCGGCGCCAGCGCGACGGCCATGGACTGACCGAAGGCGTGCAGGCCCGCCTTTGCGGCCGCGTAGGCCGGGAAGTCCGGCTCACCGCGGAACGCTCCGCGGGAGCCGATGTTCACGACGACGCCCGGCGCGCCGGTCGGGATCAACGAGCGTGCCACGAGGTAGGTGAGGTTGGCCGCGGCGGTCAGGTCGACATCGATCATCGACCGCCAGGCGCGGACCCACGTGGCGTAGTCCGTGTCGTCGACGCGGTGGTAGGTCGCGGTGCTGGGGCCGACGGCGGCGTTGTTCACCAGGAGGTCAACCTGCCCGAGTGCCTGCTCCGCCTGGGCCACGACGGAGCTCGCAGCGTCCGGGGAGGACAGGTCGCCGGCCACGAGGACGTGCCCGTCGCCGTGCAGGAGGGCGATCGTCTGCTCTGCGGGGG
>NZ_AWQS01000120.1 GCF_000576575.1 Intrasporangium chromatireducens Q5-1 | reverse complement strand
CGTGCAGGTGCTCGACGTGGGCGACGACTTCATCGAGCTCGAGCCGGTGCCCGTCGCCTCCCCGACCTCGTCGGCCGCCGCGGCCCTCGGCCGGTCGCTGGCAGCGATGCACGCCGCCGGCGCGCCGGCCTTCGGGTCGCCGCCGGAGGGCTGGGAGGGCCCGGCGTGGATCGGACGCCAGGCCCAGACCAACGATCCGGAGCCGACCTGGGGCCGGTTCTACGCCGAGCAACGGGTGCGCCCCTTCGTGCATGCCGCCGAGCGCGTCGGCCACCTCGACGGACGGGAGGTTCGTGCCCTCGACGACCTCTGCGACCACATCGCGGCCGGCGCCTTCGACGACGGCCGACCCCCGGCCCGGATCCACGGTGACCTCTGGTCGGGCAACGTGCTCTGGACGGGCGACGGCGCGTGCCTCATCGATCCTGCCGCCCACGGCGGCCACGGCCTGACCGACCTCGCGATGCTGTCGCTGTTCGGTGCGCCGGGGCTCGAGCGGGTCCTCGACTCCTACGCGGAGGCGGCCTCCCTCCCGGGCGGCTGGCGCGACCTCATCGGACTGCACCAGCTGCACCCACTCGCCGTCCACGCCGTCTCGCACGGGCCGTCATACGGCGACAAGCTTGTCGCGGTCGCCCGGCGCTACCGCTGACGGGGGCCCCGGACTGCAGACGACGCGGCGCCCCGGCGAGCCGACGCGTCGTGCGCGTGTGCGCCACCGTCGCCCCGACGCAGTAGCCTGCCGAGCAGCAGCACGCAGGAAGGACACCATGCCAGGCGCAGCGCCGACGCCCGAGGAGGGACTCGAGGTCCTGGACGTCAATGCCGTCCGTCGTTGGGCCGTGCTCGTCCGCTCCGCCTTCGCCGCACGTCGCGCCGAGATCGACGCCCTCAACGTGTTCCCGGTCCCCGACGGCGACACCGGCACGAACCTCTTCCTCACCTTCGACGGCGCCGTCGACCGCACCCTCACGGAGCCCGCAGACACCGGCGCCGGCGACCTGCTCGTCGTGTTCGCCAAGAACCTGCTCTGGTCCGCGCGCGGCAACTCCGGCGTCATCCTGTCCCAGCTGGCGCGCGGGCTCGCCGAGGCCTGCCAGGGCGAGGCGGTGATCCGCGCGGCGACTCTCGCCAAGGGACTCGTCGCCGGCGACCGGCGTGCCTGGGAGGCGGTCACCGACCCCCGGGAGGGCACGATCCTGTCGGTCTCGAGAGCTGCCTCGCAGGGTGGCCTTGCCGAGGCGGCCTCAGGACTGCACGCCGTGGCGCGCGCCGCCCTCGAGTCGGGCCGGACCGCGCTCGAGCGCACCCCGCAACAGCTCGAGGTGCTCGCCCGGGCCGGTGTCGTCGACGCCGGCGGTGCCGGTCTCGTGCTGCTGCTCGAGTGCCTGGAGCGGCTGTGCGCCGGCGACGACGGACGGCTGGTGCTCAGCCTGGCCAAGAGTGGCCGTCGGGGCCTGCGGCCGCTGGGACCGGCGGCCATGCCGGTCCCGCTCGACACGGAGCCGGCAGCCGAGGAGGCCGCACCGGAGTACGAGGTCATGTACCTGCTCGGCGATGCGACCGACGCTGGCGCCGACGTGCTGAGGCAGCGCCTCGTCGAGCTCGGCGACTCGGTCCTCGTCGTCGGTGCCGACGGCACGTGGAACGTCCACGCCCACGTCGACGACGTCGGCGCGGCCATCGAGGCGGGCATCGAGGCGGGCCGGCCGCACCAGGTCCGGGTGGCCCGGCTCGCGCAGGACGCGCCACAGCCGCCCCGGCTGCCCCCGGGCCACCCGGCCCCGGACGGGACCGGCCTGATCGCCTGTGCGGCGGGCGACGGACTGGCCCAGCTCTTCCGGGAGGCGGGGGCGGCCGTCCTGTCGACCGGTCCGGGCAAGCGCACGACGACCGGTGAGCTCATCGCCGCCATCCGCGAGCGCCACGAGGCGGGGGCTCACGGCGTCATCATCCTGCCCAACGACGGCGACACCGAGCTGGCCGCCGCGGCGGCCGCCCGGGCCGTCGCCGACGAGGGCATCGAGGCCCTCGTCGTCCGGTCCCACACCCCCGTGCAGGGGGTCGCGGCCATCGCGGTGTTCGAGCCGTCCGCCTCGGCGGGCGCCAACGTGCTGGCGATGCAGTTCGCGGCGGCCGGCACCCGCCACGGTGCGGTCACGATCGCGGACCGCTCGGCCCTCACCTCCGGGGGGCGCTGCGAGCCGGGAGACGTGCTCGGCATCGTCGACGAGGACATCGTCATCGTCGGCTCCGACCTGACCCGGGTCGGGGCGGCCGTCGGCGCCCGCCTGCTCTCCAGTGGCGGCGAGCTGCTCACCGTGATCGTCGGTGACGGTGCGACGCTCGACCTCGGCGAGGCGGTCGCCGAGGCCGCCCGCCACGAGCGCCGCGAGGTCGAGTCGACCGTCCTGCGCGGCGGTCAGCAGGTCTACCCGCTCCTGCTGGGGGTCGAGTGACCATGGTGGCCGTCACCGAGGAGACCGCACTGTCGAAGCTCGTCCGCAAGGGCCACGCCGAGCAGCTGGCGCGCACCAAGGGCCTGCACACCGTCGGCGACCTGCTCGACTACGCCCCCCGCCGCTACCTGCAGCCGGGCCAGCTGACCGACCTGTCGCAGCTGCGCCCGGAGGAGGAGGTCATGGTCGTCGCGGAGGTCGCCCGCTCGTCCTCCCGGCCGATGCGCGGGCGCAAGGGCAAGCTGCTCACCGTCGTGCTCTCCGACGGCCGGGGCCACGAGCTCGACCTCACCTTCTTCTCGTCCTACGGCCACGAGCAGAAGCTGCAGCCGGGGGCGCGTGGGTTCTTCGCCGGCACCGTCGGCGACTACCGGCACCGCCTCCAGCTGACCCATCCCGACTACGAGCTGTTCTCGTCCGGTGAGGACGCGGCACAGCTCGTGGAGCACTACCGGACGCACCAGATCCCGGTCTACTCCGCGACCGGCAAGATCTACTCGTTCACGATCCGGCGCATGGTCGAGCTGGCCCTCGACTCCGTCGACCGCGTCCGCGAGCCGGTCCCGGCCCACGTCCGAGAGCAACGTCGGCTGATGACGCGCGCCGAGGCGCTCGAGCTGGTCCACCGGCCGCGGCTCGACGACCAGCCGTGGCGGGGCCTGGCCCGGCTCAAGTACGACGAGGCGCTCACCCTGCAGACCATCCTCGCCCAGCGCCGGCACGCTGCAGAGGCCGTCCCGGCCACCCCCCGCCTGCCCCGGCCCGGGGGACTGCTCGCGGCCTTCGACGAGCGGCTGCCGTTCGAGCTCACCGCCGGGCAGCGCGAGATCGGCAAGGTCCTCGCCGAGGAGCTCGGGAGCGACCGCCCGATGAACCGGCTGCTCCAGGGCGAGGTCGGATCCGGCAAGACGATCGTCGCGCTCCGCGCCATGCTCGCCGCGATCGACGCCGGCGGCCAGGCGGCCCTCCTCGCACCCACGGAGGTCCTCGCGGCGCAGCACCTCCGGTCCATCACGGCGATGCTCGGCGACCTCGCCGAGGGCGGCATGCTCGGGGGCAGCGACATCGGCACCAAGGTCGCGCTGCTGACCGGCAGCCAGTCGGCCGCGGCCCGCAAGCGGTCGCTGCTCGACGCGGCCTCCGGCGAGGCCGGCATCGTCGTCGGGACCCACGCCCTCATCCAGAAGCACGTGCAGTTCGCCGACCTCGCCCTGGTCGTCGTCGACGAGCAGCACCGGTTCGGCGTCGAGCAGCGAGACGCCCTGCGCGAGAAGGCTGCCCGACCGCCGCACGTGCTCGTCATGACGGCGACGCCGATTCCCCGCACCGTCGCGATGACCGTCTTCGGCGACATGGAGACCTCGACCCTGCGCGAGCTGCCCCGCGGGCGCTCGCCGATCACGACGCACGTCGTCGACGCGGAGAAGCCGGGCTGGGTCGACCGCACGTGGCAACGGGTCGCGGAGGAGGTGGCCGCCGGGCACCAGGCGTATGTCGTGTGCCCGCGCATCGGCGACCTCGAGCCGGGCAGCCCCGGAGCCGGCGACTCCACCGACGAGGAGGCGAGCGACTGGGACGTGGCCCCGGACGAGGGAGCCGAGGCCAGGGAGCTGACAGGGGTCCACGTCATGGCCGAGCAGCTGCGGGCGAATCCGGCTCTCGCCGGCTGCCGGATCGCCGTGCTCCACGGCCGGCTCGACCCGGAGACCAAGGACCAGACCATGCGCGCGTTCGGCGCGGGGGAGATCGACGTCCTCGTCGCGACGACCGTCATCGAGGTCGGTGTCGACGTGCCCAACGCGTCGGTCATGGTCGTCGTCGACGCCGACCGCTTCGGCATCTCCCAGCTGCACCAGCTCCGGGGCCGGGTCGGCCGCGGGAGCGTGCCCGGGCTCTGTCTGCTCATGACGCAGTCACCCGGCCCGGCAGCGCTGGAGCGGCTCGACGCGGTCGCGGGCACCACCGACGGCTTCGAGCTCGCCCGACTCGACCTCACCTTCCGCCGGGAGGGGGACGTGCTCGGCGCACGGCAGAGCGGCGGTGGCAACTCCGTCCGGCACCTGCGGCTCGGCCGACGGGAGGACGAGCAGATCATCGCCGATGCCCGTGAGGACGCCTTCGCCATCGTCGCCGCCGACCCGACCCTCGCCGAGCACCCCGACCTCGCCGCCGCCGTCGCGACCCGGCTCGACGAGGAGCAGGCCGCCTTCCTCGAGCGCGGGTGACCGGATGACCCGGATCATCAGCGGCACGGCCGGCGGACGCCAGCTGCGCACCCCGGAAGGCGCCGCCACCCGACCGACCTCCGACCGGGTGCGCGAGGCCCTCTTCAGCCGCCTGGAGCACCGGCACCTGCTCACCGGCTCCCACGTGCTCGACCTCTACGCCGGCTCGGGTGCGCTCGGCCTCGAGGCGGCGAGCCGGGGCGCGGAGCTGGTCCTGCTCGTCGAGTCGAACCGGAGGGCCGTCTCCGTCATTCGCGACAACATCCGGACGGTCGGCAGGCCCGGGGTCCGCGTCCTGGCCGACACGGTGCTGCGCGTCCTGTCGGGAGGCCCGCCCGGCGGCATACGGATGGACCTCGTCCTGCTCGACCCGCCCTACGACGTGGGGGAGGAGGCCCTCACGGCTGTCCTGACGGCCCTCGTCGAGCGCGGCTGGCTCGCCCCCGACGCCTTCGTCGTCGTGGAGCGGTCCACGCGCTCGCCGCAGCCGACCTGGCCGAAGGGCCTCGAGCTGTCGGGGGAGAAACGCTACGGCGACACGGCGGTGTGGTTCGCCGAGCCGCCGCTCACCGACGGCGTCGCGTAGGTTGGTGGCCGTGACGACCTCCCCGCGCCGCTGCGTCTGCCCCGGCTCGTACGACCCCGTGACGAACGGGCACATCGACGTCATCGCCCGGGCGGCCCGGCTCTTCGACGAGGTCGTCGTCGCGATCCTGCACAACCCCGCCAAGCACGGCACCTTCACCATCGACGAACGCCTCGACCTGCTGGGAAGCGCCGTCGGCGACCTCGACAACGTGCGCATCGAAGCCTTCGCCGACGTGCTCGTCGTCGACGTGTGCCGCCAGGTCGGGGCCGCCTCGATGGTCAAGGGGCTGCGGGGCGGCACCGACTTCGCCTACGAGCTGCCGATGGCGAACATGAACCACCACCTGACCGGGGTCGAGACCCTCTTCCTCGTCGCCGCGCCCGAGTGGCAGCACGTGTCGAGCTCGCTCATCAAGGAGGTCGTGCGCTACGGCGGTGACGTGACCGGCCTCGTCCCCGAGCCCGTCAACAAGGCGCTGCGCGATCGGGTCGGCCGCCGCGCTGCGCACGGCTGACCGCCGCGCTGCGCACGGCTGGCCGCCTGCCGCGGGCAGCGGCCGGGGCCCCGACGCGACTGATTTGGGTGGTGCACACCACTCCGGTAACCTTGTCCGTCGGTCCACGTCTGCAGTGACGGGGACCGATCCCGTCAACCACCGTCTGGAGCCATGGACCGTCTCGACCCGCGCTCGCCCCTGGTCATCAGCACCAGAGAGCTGACGCGGCGACCCGGGACGATGCAGGAGCTCCACCGGACGGTGGAGCTGCCCGAGGACCTCGGGACCGACATCATCTCGATCAAGGCCGGCTCACCGGTCGAGGTCGAGGTGCGGCTCGAGTCCGTCGTCGAGGGCGTGCTCGTGACGGGCTCGGTCCGCGGCACGGCGACCGGTGCCTGCGTGCGGTGCCTGGATCCCGTCGACCTGCCGGTCGAGGGGACGTTCCAGGAGCTGTTCGCCTACACCGATCGGGCGGCACACCACCACGAGGTGGGCGCCGACTCGGACGAGGACGGGGTGTACGAGCTCGTGGGCGACCTGGTCGACCTCGAGCCGGTCATCCGGGACGCAGTCGTTCCGACGCTGCCGTTCCAGCCGGTGTGCCGCGAGGACTGCCCGGGGCTGTGCCCCGAGTGCGGGATCCGCCTCGCGGACGACCCGGAGCACCATCATGAAGTGATCGACCCACGGTGGTCGGCCCTCAGCGGACTGCTGGGGGACGACCCGCAAGAGAAGAGGAAATGACGTGGCTGTCCCGAAGCGGAAGATGTCGCGGTCCAACACCCGTTCGCGCCGCGCGAACTGGAAGGCTACGCCGACCACCCTCACCACGTGCCCGCGCTGCAACGCCCCGCGGCAGCCGCACATCGCCTGCCCCAACTGTGGCACCTACAACGGCCGCCAGTACGCCGAGGCCGAGCGCACCGAGCACCAGGCCTGAGCCTGCCGTGGCTGACACCGAGATCGCAGGTGTCGGGGCGGTCCCACAGCGGCCCGTCGAGCTCCTGGTCGACCACCTCACCGAGGTGGTGGGTCAGGAGGTCGACGAGCCGCTGCTCCTGCGTGCCCTGACGCACCGGTCGTACGCCTACGAGAACGGCGGCCTGCCCAACAACGAGCGGCTCGAGTTCCTCGGCGACTCCGTCCTCGGCCTCGTCGTGACGGAGACGCTCTACCTGGGCCACCCGGACCTGCCCGAGGGGCAGCTGGCCAAGCTGCGTGCCGCCGTCGTCAACATGCGGGCGCTCGCCGAGGTGGCCCGCACCTTCGACCTCGGCCAGTACGTCATGCTCGGCAAGGGCGAGGAGGCGACCGGTGGCCGCGACAAGGCCTCGATCCTTGCCGACACGATGGAGGCCCTGATCGGGACGGTGTTCCTGTCCGCCGGCATGACCGGCGCCGGGCGCTTCATCCACCACCACTTCGACGGGCTCATCGCCGACGCGGCGCAACTCGGCGCCGGGCTCGACTGGAAGACGTCCCTGCAGGAGAAGGCGGCTGAGGCCGAGCTCGGCACACCCGACTACGTCATCGACGAGACGGGGCCGGACCACGAGAAGGAGTTCCACGCACAGGTGGTCTTCGGTCAGCGGGTTCTCGGCGAGGGGGACGGGCGCAGCAAGAAGGAGGCCGAGCAGAAGGCCGCGAAGCAGGCCTGGCACCGGCTCAACGCCAGCTCCACCACCGCCTCCTGAGCGCCGATGCCCGAGCTGCCCGAGGTGGAGGTCGTCCGCCGCGGCCTCGCCGACCACGTCGTCGGCCGCCGGATCGAGCGGGCGACGATCACGGGTGACCGGGTCGCCCGCCGCCACGAACCGGGCCCGCAGGACCTCGCAGACCGCCTCAGCGGCGCCACGGTCTCCGCTGCGCGGCGCCGCGGGAAGTACCTCTGGCTCGAGCTCGACCGGGAGGAGGCGCTCATCATCCACCTCGGCATGAGCGGCCAGATGCTCGTCGAGCCCGCCGAGGAGCCCCTCGAGAAGCACTGCCACGCGCGCTTCGACTTCAGCGACGACGGCCCGCAGCTGCGGTTCGTCGACCAGCGCACCTTCGGGGGCCTCGCCCTGTCGCCGCTCGGCCCGGGCGGCATCCCCGAGTCCGTCGCCCACATCGCCCCGGACCCCTTCGAGCCGGCGTTCGACCAACGCGCCGTGGTGCTCGCCATGAAGCGGCGCGACAGCGCGGTCAAGCGGGCCCTGCTGGACCAGTCCCTCGTCTCGGGCATCGGGAACATCTACGCCGACGAGGCGCTCTGGCGGGCCGAGGTCCACGGCGAACGGATCTGCTCGGGCCTGACCAAGCCGACCCTGCACCGGATCCTGGACCACGCGCGCGAGGTGATGACCGAGGCACTCGGCCAGGGCGGCACGAGCTTCGACGCGCTCTACGTCAACGTCAACGGCGCAAGCGGCTACTTCGACCGGTCCCTGCACGCGTACGGGCGGGAGGGCACGCCGTGCGACCGCTGCGGCACGCTGATGCGCCGCGATCAGTTCATGAACCGCTCGTCCCACTCCTGCCCCCGCTGCCAGCCGCGGCCCCGCCTGCCCAGACGCTGACCACCACGAGATCTGGTCGCAACGCCAGTTGTCGTGGCCGCTGGGCCGGGAACGCCACGAGAACTGGTAACGATGCCACTTCTCATGGGCGCTCGTCGGCGCCCGGGGGCCGACCGCCCGCCTCGGTCAGGGCGCCGGGGTGAGCAGCCGCTTCAGGGGCACGGCCGGGTCCGCGGCCGCCTCCGGGTCGATCGTCATGCCCTTCTCCAGCCCCCGCTTCACGGCGATGTGGTCCTGGCGCGCGCCGACGCACTCGGCCGCGACGAGCAGCCCGTCCCGGTAGTGCAGCAGCGTGAAGCGCTCGGCCGAAGGGTCGCCGCGCACGACCGTGCGGTCGACGTCGGCGTAGAGCCCGCTGATCTGCAGCTGCAGGTCGCCCTGGTCGGACCAGAACCACGGCACGCTCGTGTATGCCGCTCCGCCACCGACCAGCGTCGACGCGGCCGTCCGCGCGTGGTCCGAGGCGTGCTGCGCGCTCTCGAGGCGTAGCCGTCCCGGGGTGCCGCGGGTGTAGGGGTTCGGCACGCTCGTGCAGTCGCCGACGGCCACAGTCACGCCGTCCGAGGCCCGCGCATGCTCGTCGACGACGATGCCGCCGTCGACGTCGAGCCCGAGCTGTTCGGCCAGCTCCGTCCTCGCCTCGGCCCCGACAGCCACGAGCACGGCGGCCGCCTCGACGACGCGCCCGTCGGCGAGCTCGACCGCACGGACCCGTCCGTCCCCGTCCCTGTCGCCCCGGATCCGCGTCGCCGTCGACTCGAGGAGCACCTCGGTCCCACGACGGCGGTGCGCAGCGAGGTAGAAGTCCGACAGCTCGGGGGAGACGACCCGCCCGAGCAGGCGGTCGGTTGCCTCGAGGACCGTCACCTCGACCCCCTTGAGGCGTGCGTCCGCCGCCACCTCGAGGCCGATGAAGCCGCCGCCGACGACGACGAGCCGGCCACCGTTGGCGCCGTCTGCGCCGGCCAGCCGGGCGAGCACCTCGCCGAGCCGGTCCGCGTCGGCGACCGAGCGGAGGTCGAGCACGCCGTCCAGGTCTGCGCCCGGCAGGTCCAGCTGTCGGTTGGCCGAGCCCGTCGCGAGGGCGAGCCGACCGAACTCGATGACCCTGCCGGAGGCCGTCGTCGCACGCCCACCCGTCCCGTCGCGCTCGAGCCGCGTCACGGCGTCGCCGAGCACGAGCTCGATGTCCTGCTCAGCGAACCACAGCTCCGGGTGGAAGACGAGGTCGGAGAGCTGCTGCGTGCCCGCCAGGTAGCCCTTCGACAGCGGCGGACGGTCATAGGGAGGGACCGGCTCCTCGCCGACCAGCACGATGGGCGCCGCATCGCCGAGGTCCCGGAGGGCTGTGGCGAGCTCGAGCCCGGCCTGCCCGGCTCCGACGACGAGGGTGGCCTGCGGCTTCGACATGTGCCGATCGTATGCCGCGGGCCCGCGCGCGGATGGCCCGCTGCAGCGGGGGCAAACCCGTCGCCGGGAACGGGGTGAGCGGCATACGCTCCCCTCGTGACTGCGAACCCCACCGCCACTGAGCCCACCCTGCTGTCCCTGCCCGCGCCCGACGAGTGGCCCCACTGGATGGGCGCGCGCGGCGACGCGCAGCTCGCCGAGGCGCGACGGCTCGTCGACGACCTCAAGGCGCAGCGGCCCAGCGAGGCGCGGCAGGTGCTCCGGGTCTGGAACGACGCGCAGACGGCCCTCAGCAACGCGGCGTCGATCGCCTCCCTCTTCTCCGAGGTGCACCCGGACCGAGACGTCCGCGAGCGCGCCGAGAACCTCATGCAGGACGTCCAGAAGCTCGACACCGACCTCGGGCTCGACACCGAGCTGTTTGCCGTCTTCGCCGACCTGGACGACACGGACCTTGACGCCGACGCAAGCCGCGTGCTCGAGCACACGCTGCGCGACTTCCGCCGTTCCGGTGTCGATCGGGACGAGGCGACCCGCGCCCGGCTGCGCGAGCTGTCGGAGCAGGCGATCCTGCTGAGCCAGGAGTTCAGCAAGAACATCCGCGAGGACGTGCGCAGCATCCGGGTCCGGCCGGAGCAGCTTGCCGGCATGCCGCAGGACTGGGTCGAGGCGCACCCGGTCGACGAGGAGGGCCTCGTCACGGTGACGACCGACTACCCGGACGTCATCCCGTTCCGGACCTTCGCGCACGACGCCGACGCACGGCGTGAGCTCGTCACGCAGTTCCTGACGATCGCCTGGCCGGCCAACGACGCGGTGCTGCAGAAGCTGTTCGCGGTGCGCCGCGAGCACGCCTCGCTCCTCGGGTACGCGACGTGGGCCGACTACGACGCCGAGGTCAAGATGATCGGCGCGGGACAGGCGATCGGTGAGTTCATCGACCGGATCACCGCCCTGTCGGGGGAGCGCGCCGAGCGGGACAAGGCGGTGCTCCTCGAGCGGCTCCAGCAGGACCGGCCCGACGCGACGGACATCGACGGCGCCGATGCGACGTACTACGCGGAGCTCGTGCGCAAGGAGCAGCACGCCGTCGACGCCCAGCGCGTTCGGACCTACTTCCCGTTCGAGGCGGTCCGGCAGGGGCTGCTCGACGTCACCGGTCGGTTGTTCGGGCTCGAATGGACCCCCGTGTCGCAGGAGGCGGCCGGCACCTGGCACGCCGATGTCGCGACCTACGACGTCGCCAGGGACGGCGAGCGGATCGGCCGGATCCACCTCGACCTGCACCCGCGGGACGGCAAGTACAAGCATGCCGCGCAGTTCGACCTCGTCCGTGGGGTGCGCGGGGTGCAGCTGCCGGAGGGGGTGCTCGTCTGCAACTTCAACCGCGGCCTGATGGAGCACGACGAGGTCGTCACGCTCTTCCACGAGTTCGGCCACCTCGTGCACCACGTCGTCGGTGGCGACCAGGAGTGGGTGCGCTTCTCCGGCGTGGCGACCGAGTGGGACTTCGTCGAGGCACCGAGCCAGATGCTCGAGGAGTGGGCCTGGGACGCGGACGTGCTCGCCACCTTCGCCCGGAACGAGGCGGGCGAGACGATCCCGGCGGACCTCGTCGCCGCGATGCGCGAGGCCGACGACTTCGGCAAGGGCTACGACGCGCGCACCCAGATGTTCTATGCCGCGCTCTCCTACGACTTCCATGTGCACGAGACGCCGGACCTCACCGAGCGGCTCCGTGAGCTGATGGGGCGCTACTCGGTCTTCCCGTACATCGCGGGGACCCACATGCAGTGCCACTTCGGGCACCTCGACGGCTACAGCTCGGCGTACTACACGTACATGTGGTCGCTCGTCATCGCCAAGGACATGTTCTCGGCGTTCGACCGCAACGACCTCTTCGACCCGGAGGTGGCCCGGGCCTACCGTGACAAGGTGCTCGCGCAGGGCGGCCGCCGTGACGCCGCCGACCTCGTGGCCGACTTCCTCGGGCGCCCCTACACGTTCGACGCGTATGCCGCCTGGCTCGCCGAGTGAGCACGGCCGTCCCGGTCGGGCGGGTCACGAGGCTGCACGTCTATCCGGTGAAGTCCCTCGCGGGTGTCGCGTGCGACTCGGCCGGCGTCGCTGCACGGGGCCTGATCGGCGACCGGCGGTGGGGGATCGTCGACCCCTCGGGCGAGAAGGTCACGGCGC
>NZ_AWQS01000119.1 GCF_000576575.1 Intrasporangium chromatireducens Q5-1 | reverse complement strand
GCCCCATCCGCAACCAAGGTGTCGCTCAACAGCGAGGGAGTCGGCTTGGAGGTGAGGAGCCCCGTCACGCAGGTGGGGGGAACCTGGGCGGGGCCCCTCGACTGCCTGTCCGCTTGCTCACCCGGGGGGAGGGATCGAGCGCCAGAACTTCGGCAACCGAGAAACAACCTATAGCGTCCCGCATCCAAATCGGACAAATAGGAGAGAGCGTTCACAATGTGACACTGCACTGAGGTGATACGTGGCCAGCCTGCTCCGATGGTGTCAGCTCGAGAGACGGGGGGCAGCCCGGCAGCCGAAGGTCCACCGCGACGAGTCCCGCACCCAAGGCCTGCACCGGCTCGAACTTATCCGGTTCCTGCAGGTCGCCCAGACCATCACCGTCCATCACGGCGCGTTGGCCTACCCCGCTGGGGCGCCGACCGTCCGTTCTGTGCCTGAAGTTGAGCACCGGACAAGGGTCCGCATTGTCGTCCTCGAACTTGTACCCCAGCCGGATGCCTTCTTCCTGCGCAAGGGGAAGGCTCAATAGCTGACAGGGTCGTACAGGCCGGTTCACTCCGTCTTCGTGTATGGTTGGCGATGGCTGTGAATGGTCTCAGGGTGCCCGAATGGCGTTGCGGCTCAATGTCATTCGCTGGTTCGTGTCGAAGAGGTCGAGTTCGTTCGCAGTCGCGAAGTGTCTCACGATGAAGGCTCTCTGGCCGACGTGCCACAGGCCCTCGCCTTGCCTCAGGTCGGGTAGTTGAGCCTCTTCCGTGCTGGTGAGCCCGAGGCGGCGCGCGGTGCCGGACGTCTCACCAGGTTCCTGCTGGTAGACGATCTTCGTCGCGCAGTCGGCGAGCAGACCGTTCGCTGTCGCTCTCGTAGAAGAGGAAGCGTCGCCTACCGCGTCGAGGTCCGACAGGCGATGGATGATCAGCAGGTTCGCGATGCCGTAGCCACGGGAGAGTTTCCACTCCGCCTGCATGCGCGCCAGTAGCGCCGGCTGCCGGATCAGCCGCCACGCCTCGTCGTAGATGATCCACCGTGCCCCGGCGTTCGGGTCGGTGAGGGCGGCTTCCATCCATGCGCTCGCACACGTCATGACCATGGCCGTCAGCTGGTCCGAGCCGTGGATCCGAGACAGGTCCAGGGTGACCATGGGCAGGGACGGGTCGAAGTCGACTGTCGAAGGTCCGTCGAAGAGGCCGGCTAGGTCACCGGCGACGAGACGACGCAGGGCATGGGCGAGCTCACGTCCGTCGCGGGCCAACTCGGCCGGGTCTTGGCCGCACTCCCCATCTGCAGCGGCGTCAGCCCTGGGGTGGAGTAGCCGGTCCACGACTCGCGGGAGGGTCGGGGTCGGATCGCTCGCGACCGTGCCGGTGAGGGCGCAGTCCAATGCGGTGTGCTCGACCGCGGTGAGGGCGCGTCCCAACGCCGACTCAGCGAGGGACCCGAGCAGAGTGCGCCGTCTCGTCGCAACGAGCTCGATCCACTCGTCCTCGCCGATGTCGGTATGCCGGGGCCCGGGATCGAGGGGGTTGAGTCGGTTGCCGGTGCCCGGTCCGAGCGCGATGGTCGCCCCGCCGACGCGCTCGGCAACGGCGGTCCACTCGCCCTTCGGGTCGCCCGGCACGTAGATCCGCCGGCCGAGCGCGATCGAACGCGTGGCGATCGACTTGGCCAGGCAGGACTTGCCCTTGCCGACCGCGCCGGCGAGGAGGCAGTTCGGGTTGGTCAGAATCCCTGCCTCATAGAGCACCCACGGGTCGAAGCAGAACCCAGTCCCGGACCACGCGTCCTGGCCGATGAAGACGCCGGCCTCGCCCAGTCCGGCTTCGGCGAGGAAGGGGTAGGCACCGGCGAGGACGTCCGAGGTCGCCCGGTGCGCGGGGAGCCGGAGTCGGCGCAGGGAGCGCAGCGCCTCGGGCCGGTGTTCGCCGAGCGGTGGCAGCACCATGGGCCGATCGGCCTCGACCGCACCTCGCCCCTCGGCCACCGTCAGACGCTTGTTGTTTTCCTCGGTCAGCCGCTTCTTCGCCGCTCGAAGCGCGCGCCGTTGACTTCGTCCGGCCCGCCCATTCTCGGGCCTTGTGTAGAGCAGCCCGGTGTGAGCACGTGGTGAACTCATCGCTTCTCCTGGGACCGTGGTCAGTGGATGGGCCGGGCCAGCGGCAGCGCCGCCGCGGTGAACGCTCGTGCCTGTTGCCCCTGAAGCCGGCGGGTCTCGCAGCCGCACTGGATCGCCGCCCGCTCGACCTGCGCGACCGCATCCTCGAGCTCCTCAAGACTCATGGCGGTCAACGTGATCAGTCCGGTGAACTTGAGGTCCGCATGCCCGGCGAGCAGGGCCCGTTCACGGTCGAGGACGTCGTCGAGCTCGGCGGCGTCGGCCAAGTCGGCGATGGCGCCGATCCTGGCGCGTTGAGCGGCGTCGGTGACGTGCTCGACCTTGGCGCGGCGGATGTCGCGGATCGCCTGCCGTGCGGACAGAGGAGTCGCGGTGATGGACAGGGCCCGGGTGATGCCGGGCTGGAACACCAGGCCGTGCAGGAAGTCGACTGGCACATCAGTGCGCGGCCACTCGCTGACCCACAGCACACTCGAGTAGCCGCTGTCGTGCCGGATCCAGTCCCAGTCCTCGTCGATCGCGACGGGCCCGGCGGAGCCGAGTCGCTGCTCGTGACGTCCCCGAGTCTTCGGGTCGTATGCGGTTCGGATCGTGGTGGCCAGACGGTCCTCGTCGAGCCAACCGACCAGCCGTAGGTCCGCAGTCCGCAGGCTCGCCTCGAGGCTGGCCATCTCCTGGCGAAGCCGGTCCAGTCCCTTGCCGGCTCGCCCGCGAAGTACGCCACCGTGCGCCTTTACGGCGATCGCCACGAGGCTGTTGTGCGTTGCCGCGCTCGGTGTGTAGGTGTCCAGCAGCGTCTCGTACTCATCCGCAGCCCAGGTAACCCCATCGGTCGTCGGTTCAGCGCGGGCCTGTTGCCACCAGCCGACGATCCCGTCGCCGGAGTCTGGGCACACTCGCTCGAGGACCTGCATCCTCACCGTCTGTCCGGAGGCCGCGAGCCCGGCGAGCACCCGGCTCCATCCGGTGATCCGGCGCCGCTGTTCCTCGGGGGAGAGCAGCAGGTATGCCGCGTGGTCGACGTGCGCGACCACGGTCAGCGTCGCCTCGTGCGGGTCGTGCACGACGGCAGCGCCGGTGACCTCGTCAACCAGCAACCGCAGCGCGGCCCCATCACCTGGCAATGCCATGGTCCCGACCGGTCGCGGCCGGCTGGGATGGGTCCGGAAGCGGTGTTGTCCCATCACCTGCCGGATGACGAAATGGGCTGCGGTGGGGAGGAGTTCGACGATGGGGCGGCCGCCACGGCGGATGAACGCCAACGCCAGCAAGCTGGCCCAGACCGGCCCGGAGACGGCGACTCCCATCGGACCTGTGGCAAACACGGCGATAGTCACGGCTGCCGCGGCGACGGCGATGCAGGCGACGCGGCTCGCCGACAGGCCGAGCAACAGCCCACGCTGGGACAGCCGCGCGAACCGCACCATCGACGGCCCAACGCTGGGATTGCTGGTGTCGCTCATGATTCGTCCTTCCGCTCGGGGCGGGTGACGCGCTCGTACGCGGGTGGCGTCGGAGGTGTCGTATGCCGCTGAGCTGAGTTGGTAGGTCCGCCTCCTGCCGTCTCGGTGACCGATGCGTGTCCCGTGCCGGTCCGCATGGAGGTGGGGCTCTCATGTCTGCCCCGCATGCCGTCGCCGCCTTGGCTCGGGACCGTCACGAGGTTGCGACGCTCAGAGTCGGTCTTTCCCGGCGGGTTCAGCTTCGGCCCAGTCGCCGCCGCGCCGACGGCTGACGCGCCACCTGCGCCGACTGCGCGACTGCCCGCCCTGGCGCCGGCCGCACCTGCCATGCTTGAGCGGAGGTAGGCGACCTTCTGCGGAGCGTTCATCGCGACGCGCCCTCCGGCGGCGGCGTGCCCGGCGGTCAGGTGAGCGGCATACAGGGAGTCGCCGACGAATACGCACATGCGAACGGCAAGCCAGGGGGACAGGCCACCGAGGAGAAGGATGAGCGCGCCGACGGCCAGCTGCGTGCCGATCTGGGTCGGCTGGCTGCCGGCGAGGCCGGCGCCCTGCATGACGAGGATCCCGGTGACGAGGATCAGCACGAGGATGAGCTTGGCCGCGATCATCGCGACGACGAACTCGACCCACTTGCGGACCCATGAACGGGTGATGTCCGCGGTGGCGCCGGCGAACGCGAGGGGGGCGAGGACGGCGCAGACGATCAGCAGCAGCTTGCGGATCATCATGGCGAACCACACGACGACCGTTGCGGCGAGGACGGCGATGGCGAGGACCAGCATGACCGCCGGGTTGGCCAGGTTGGTCATGTCGGCTAGCGCGAACAGCGCGCCGATGCCGTGGACGGAGGTGCCCAGGGTGTGCTGGACGACGCCGTCGGCCAGGGCATCGACGGCGGCGAGCAGGATGCGGGTCGCGGCGAGGGCGAACCCGCTGCCGAGCGCCATGATGAACAGACCCTTGACTGCCCGGCCGAGACCCCCGGGGTCGCGTCGCAGGGTGGCGGTGATCAGCTGCAGGGTGAACAGGCCCAGGGAGATGACCAGAGCGATCGCGCCGGTGACGGCCATCTCCTTGCGCAGTTGTGGCGAGGCGAGATCGACCGTCGTGGCGGTGTCGATCTGCGACCAGAGCCAGCCTGTCGCGGTGGTCGCCGCCTCACCGAAGGAGGTCGCGATGGTGCCGAAGGCGCTCTCCGTAATGCTGCCGGCGGCGGACGCGATCTGGCAGGCCGGGTTGAGCATGTCGACGCCGGTACAGCTCACGATGCGCCCTCCTTCAGGCTCGTGTAGCGGACGACGTTGACGAAACCCCACGACGGCCGCGTCGGTGGGCCCTCGAAGTCCGCAGTGAGGGAGACCGAGTAGCGGGTCGTGCTGGGTCTGCTGGAGTCTGTCGTGTGCAAGGTGACCGTCGCGGTCACCTGTCGGGCGGTGATGCCTGGATCTGTTATCCGGCCCGCGTCGACAGCGTTGGACCATGCGAGCGGCTCGGAGACGCGAACGTCTGCGACCGTCGTGTAGGCGTCGAGGGCGCCAAGGCGAATCCAGTCGGCGGGGGACGGTATGGGTGAACTGCCCGGTCCGTCGGACTCCTCGGTGACCGAGAAGACGGCCAGCCGGTCCCTCAGCTCGACTGGCACGAGCCCGACGACGAGGGGCTCGTTCGTGGTGACGGCCTCGGCGGCGACCCACGACAGGAGTTGGCTGCGGGGCCGGCGGAAATCCTGGGTCAGAAGCGCGGTGACGAACTGTGCGGCATACAGGTCGGGGTGTGATCGTGCCTCCGCGGGGATGCGGTCGCGCAGAGCACGTTCGGGGGAGGGGACCGGCATGGCGCGCATCTGCTCGAGCTGTTGCCGAACTGCTGAGTCCTGAGCTGAGTCTGGTCCCGGTGTCTCCGGGACGGGGGTCGACGAGGCGGTGGGAGTGCTGACTGACCGTGCCCGGGTCGAGTCGGTTCGTCCTGACACCGCCCAAAGACCCATTGCGCTGCCGAGCGCGGCGAGAACGAGTGTCACGGCAACGAGGACGATGCGGCGACCCTGCCGTGACCCGTGGGCGTGGCGGCGCCTCATCGGATCGCTGCTCCCGCGTTGGAGAAGAACGTGACGAGCGTGTTCGCGGCACCGATCAGCATGGCCGACGCGCTCGCGATGATGACGCCGGTCTTGCCACGCCCAGCGATGTGCGGGTTCGACGAGTGCGATCCGACCGCCCAGGCGATGGCGGAGATGACGACGGCGGCGACCGCAGCGACCAGGCCGAAGGTGAGCAACGCGCCGACGACCTTCTCGAGGGCTGCAAGACCGGGCAGGCCGTTCGTGTTCGGTGTGACGTCAACGGTCGGGAGCAGACGCATGAGGAGGCCCCTTCGTGAAGACGCGGGCCGGTCCCGCGTTCTCTCTTCACTACGGACTCATGGGGGCGCTATCGGTCATGGACGTTCTGTCGGGCAGTGGGAGGACCAGATCTTCGCGCCAGTGGATCTGTGCTTCCCTGCCTCCCCAACGCATGCGCAGAGGCGGAACCGTTCCTAACTGCCGGTGACCATCTGACCGGCCGCACGCCACCCGATGCGTCAGGGGTCCCGGCATATCGCGGGGTTCGCCCGATGGGAAGGCGGTGATCTGGACTTCCTAAGACGGAGCGAAGGGAACCAGTGATGTGGGCGCCGGCGTCTACGCTCCACAGGAGGGCTTGAGGGGAGAACACCGTGTGGAGCAGATTGCTCGAGAGTGTGGTTGTCGCCGTGATTTCGAGTGTCGTCACCGCGGCCCTCAGTGCTGCCGGCGGCGGTGAAGAGGTTATTAATGGCGCGGTCGATGCGATGTCGCGCTATGGCGCTCCCGTTCATGGTTTGCTCTGGATTTCGGCTGCCGTAAGCATCATCGTCGGTGTCGCTGTCCGACTCGTCTCGACGGCCTCGCCCCGACGCGACGCCTTCTGGGGACTCGGCCATGCCGCGGGAGCCGTCGGCAAGAGCATCGTGAGCATCGGTGCAGCAATCGGGGCCGCCGCGCTTGCGATCCTTCTCGCCGGGGACGGATCGATGTGGGCTTTGACTGTCTGCGCACTCGCGCTCTACTGGTGCCTTCGTTCCACGGCGATCCTGCGCAGGCGTGTTCGCCAAATATCAGTGGTTCTGTGAGCGGGCTGCTCGCCTGCAGCCCGGACGTCCATCCTTCGCGGCCCTGCTTGCGTATGGAGCAAACCGTGTCGTAATCCGGGTAGTCCCGGTGACGCAGTCACTACGACTAACAACCTGCCCAAGATGTTCGTGGATCGACGCGTCAACTCGTTCAACCTTGACACAGATCTCCTTTGGCACCCCGGATTCGGGCCCGAATAGGAGATGGGCCTGCGCCACTGGGACCCTCAGCTGATGTGCCGAAAGCCGGAGAGTCCGTCGGACGTGAACGACGTCAACTTGGTCACCTTGACGACGTCGCCTGTGCGCGGTGCGTGTAAGACGAGTCCATTCCCGATGTACATTCCTATGTGTCCAGGGCTGGCGACTGTCCCCTCGACGCCGGGAATGAGAACGAGGTCGCCGGGCACGAGCTGAGACGCGCCAGTCGGCGTGCCGTCGTGCAGTTGGGTGCTGCTGACCCGGCTGATCCTGACGCCAGCGTGCACCCAGGCGGTCTGCATGAGGCCTGAGCAGTCGTACCCGTCGGGTCCGACGCCGCCCCATACGTACGGCTTGCCGCGTTGCGCGAGCGCGAACGAGACCGCCGCGACACCGGCGGGGGAAGCGCCCAACGCCGCCAGTCCAGCAGGATCAGTGACGACCCTTTGGTTCCCCGACCTACCAGCGGCGGTCAACGGACCGGCGCCACCGCAGTCGACCACTCCGTCGCGCTCGATGAGCTTCAGCAGTTCCGTCGCTCGCGGCGCCTGGACAACGTAGTTGCCGCCGACCACGGCTGAGCCGTGATTCGTGATCGAGGGGCGTCCGTCATAGGCCGAACGTTGCACCCGCTGGGCGGCGCGCCACGGCTCCATGCTGGACCAGCCAGGTACCGTGAGCAGCGCGTCGAGGAACAAATTCGTCGACGCGATCGGATCCATCCGTTGCGCCGCCGTTCCCCACGATGGGCGTTGCTGGAACAGCCCGAGCGAGTCATGGTCGTAGCCGACGCCTTGCGCCGGAAGCCCGTTGCCCCTCGGGTCATTCGGGTTGGACAGGACGAGCAGGTTGGACTCGGCCAGCGCCGTCATGAGGGCGATGTATGCCGCTGGGCTTCCTCCTCGTGTCGCTGCCGTCGCGTAGATGATGCGCGCGTTCGTGGCCTGGGCGGGCGTCAGCCCGGACAGCGCACCCGTGGTGAGGCAGATCGGAGGTCGTACGCCCGGAGTTGACGCTGCCGCGGCCTGTGGCTCGATGGCCGCGGCGGTCAACGCCAACACGCCGCAGAGGGCCAAGGAACCGGCCGCCCCGGTGATCGCGGTCAGGAGAGGGAGATGCATGCCTAGATCTACGGCCCGACGGGGTCACTATCGATCCGGTTGTCCACAGCTCGGCTTGCAGTGTCACCGGCCCGGGCCACCATGGTCAGTGAGGAGGTGACTCGCCATGGCCCTGTTCGAGAGGAGGGAGCCGACGACCAGCGCCTCGGTTTCGGCGGTCGCAATCGCGGACGCACGCCACCTGGTGCTCGAGCTCGCCCGCCGCCGGCCCGTGCAGCACATCGACCCGATGCAGTTCGGCATCGTGCTCGAGCCCGGCGAGTTCGCCGCCCGGGCCGTTCCCGTGCAGGTGCGAAGCCTCGAGGCGGGCCTGTGGAGCGCGCCGGAGCCGTGCCTGGCGATGCTCACGGATCGGCGGGTCCTGCTGCGACGTCCGCACGGAGAGCTCGTCTCGATGTGGTGGAGCACCGTCGTCGGCGTTGAGGTCGACGTCCCGAGGGAACGGGTCGTGCTCGACTTCGGTAACGGCTGCCCGTGTGGACTGTTCGGGCCGACCGTCCCGGTCATCGGCGTGATGGCCGTGGCCTGCCTCTATGGCATCGAGGGCCTGGTGCGCCACCCAGGGCTCGGGCCACTACGCGATCCGGTCCCGGTCAGCCAGCCGTGACGAACGCGCGTGCCTTTCGTCCACCGAGGGCCCGGACCGAATGTAGGTGCGGACCTGGCGACGCAGGTAGGCCCGCTGCGGTTTCGTGAGCGGCCGGTCCTCGACGAAGACCCGCAGCAGACCGGGCCAGCCACTGGTCGAGCCGCCCATGATGCGGTGGATGACTCGCAACTGGGCCCTCGAGTAGCCGAGCTGGGCCAGCATCGCGCGGGTCGTCTGGCGTGAGTTGCCGCCCGCCTCCCGCGGCGTGATCGAGCGCAGCGGGTCAGCAGCGCCGTGCCGGCGGGCCTCCTCGCACCGCGACACCAGCACGTCGAACGCGGCGAGGATGTCGAGCTCGGTCAGGTCGTCGCTCGTGAGCCCCGTGTGGGCGATCACCCACTCCGTCAGGAGGCGAGGCTGTGTCGGGGCCGCCGTCATGAGGCGGCCTCATCCTCGTCGTCCAGGCTCAGCCACAGCACGGGGGTGCCCGCGGGCACGTTGGTCATCCCGTGCAGTTGGTCCGCCTGAACGGCTCTCGCCGACCCGTGGGCGCCGCGTGTACCGACGCTGCGCACGATCGCGTAGAGGCGGTCCGGGGTGAGCTGTCGCGCCCGGATCTCGTTGGCATGCAGCCAGTCCATAGCGGCGACGAGCTCGTCGTGGGCGTAGTCCCGGGTCACCTCCACCTTCGTGGTGGAGCCGAATGGGACCACGTCGACATTCGTCTTGGTGCAGGCGGTGTCCTCCAGGACGAACCACAGGTGCTCCTTCGCCGGGCACTGTTGTGACAGGGGCGGGCACTCGCGGAGCGCCTGCCAGAGCCTCTCGTCTTTCGTGAGATGGCTGGGGTCCTTCGATCGAGTCGTCATCGGTCCATCCCTCCTGCTGCTTCATGGCACCCCGACCAACCGAAGGCAGCAACGCCCTTCCGACGATCTGGGGACACCGAAGTCGTCTCGCCGGTGGGGGTGGACGGGGACGAGTTGTCCACACCCTGGGCGGTCTGCGGTTGCGGCGCGCGTGGGTCGCGCTGACCATGGCAATGACAAACAGGTCGTGTACCGCTGACTCCTTGGGCAATCCGGGTTGCCTTCGGCTCAGCGAGGTTCGTTGATTCTCGACGGATCGGATCGGGCGATCGGAAAGAGAGCAGGTGCATGAGAGTCCTCCTGATTGGACGCCAAAGTGCTTGTGCCTCAACGCTCTCGGCCACGGGATGCTGGCAACAGGTGACGGCAGATGACTGACGGTGACTCTTTGGCGCCGAACGCTCAGTCACCCCTGCGCGCACAGCGATCCCGTCGGGGATGGAGCCAGGCGTCAGCGATGCGCCGGTTCCAGGCGGCCCTGGCACGCGCCGGAGAGACTGCACCCGAGGGCGCGTCGCTGAAGCGGATGTTTGCCTACTGGGAGGCCGGCGAACGAGCCGTGACTGTGCCGGCTTACCAGCGGGCCTTCGTCGAGATCTATGAGGCGCCGCCCGAGGCACTTGGCTTCGCGCTGCCCGACGACAGCGGGCCTCTGGCTGAGTTGCGTGAGGAGCCGCTCCATCTCGTCGCTGTCGACAGTTCGCTCGTCGAGATCGTGGAAGCCCAGACGCAATACCTGCGGATGCTCGATCGGAAACTGGGCTCGGCGGCGCTTGCCGCGCAGGCGGAGTCCCATGTTGCCCAGCTTGACTCGGTGCTGCATCTCAGCGCTGGTCCTTCACGACCGGCGCTGGCGGCCGCGCTGGCGGAGGCGGCAGCGCTCGCGGGGTGGCAGGCACTCGACCGGGCCGACGTAGCGGCTGCTTGGCGGCATCACGAGCAGGCGAAGGCGGCGGCGCTCGAGAGCGGTGACGAGACCGTCCTGACGCACGTGCTGGCTCAGCAGGCTCTCATCCTCATCGACGCCCAGGAGCCGGCGATGGCGGCGCAGGCGGCTGAGGCTGCGGTCGGCCACGCGAGCGCGACCCCAGCATTGATGCGAGCCTGGGTGTCAGCGGCATACGCGGAAATCTTGGCGGCTAACGGAGCGGACAGGGAAACTCGGCGCCTTCTCGAAGCTGCTCGCGAGCTGCTCGAGGGCGCGGACGGAGAGGATCTGCCCTACCTGATGCTCACGCCACAGCACCTGGCTCGGTGGCGTGCCCATTGCCTCGCCAAGCTCGGTGACCTCGAGGTGGTCGACGACCTTGCGACCGCGCTTGGCGGTGAGGGCGACTCAGTACGTGCGGCGACGTCGCTCCATACGGATCTGGCGACGGCTCACCTGAATGCCGGAGACATCCCCGCCGCGCGAGGTGAGGCGAGCGCGGCGATGCGGATGGCCGAGCGCTACGGCTCGCGGCGGCAACGCAAGCGGCTACTCGCGATCCTCGCGCGGTGTCAGGGCGAGGTAGTGCAGCAGCCCGACCACGGTCCCTGAGTTGATGACCTTGCCGGACGCGATCAGCGACGGGACGTCGGCGAGCGGGACCCACTGGAAGGTGCCCTCGTCGAGCTCGACCGGGTCGCCGACCCGCTCGACGCCCTCGGCGATGAAGACGTGGTGCCGGGAGCGCAGCATGCCGACCATCGGCTCGAACGCGACCGCGAAACGGAGCGAGCGTGCGCGGTAGCCGGTCTCCTCGACGATCTCGCGGGCGATTGTCTGCTCGGGGGATTCGCCGGTATCGAGCAGCCCACCGGGGAGCTCGTAGTTCCACACGTCGGGGACGAAGCGGTGGCGCCACGAGAGCAGCACGTGCTCGCGCGCGTCATCGAGGACGACGGCCATCGCGGCCTCGGGCATCGTGACAGTGTGGTGCTCGAAGTGCTGGCCCGAAGGCAGGATCACCTCGGCCTTGCCCAGGGTGACCCACTGGCTCTCGTAGATCGTCCGTTCGCCGAGCACGCGCCAGGCGCCTTGGCTTGACGGTTGATGCATGAGATCTCGCTCCTCGCGACGGTGCCCATGGCGACTACGGGCGACTGTCCCACCCTAAAGGCGGGCGAGCCCGTCCGCAGGGGCGCTGCTGGCCCCTGGCGGACGGGCTTGTGGCCCGGGGTCTCGGTCAGGCGTGAGCCGCTTCGTACTGCTCGATAACCGACTGGGCGACGCGACCGCGGTCCTTGACCTCGATGCCTTCACTGCGGGCCCACTGGCGGATCGTCTCGAGGTCCCGCTTCGGAGCCGCAGGACGGCGGGTGCGGGGTCGGGTCGTCTTGATGGTGCCGGAGGCCTTGTCGGCGCTCTTGACGAAGGGGTCGATGGCCTTGCGAAGCGCTTGGGCATTCTTGGCGGAGAGATAGACGTCCCACGACTCGTTGCCGACGGTGACGCGGATCCGCTTGATGTTGCCGTTGAGGGTCTTGCCGTCGAAGTCATCGATCAGGATGGTGGCGCGGCCCATGAGGGGTGTCCTTTTCA
>NZ_AWQS01000118.1 GCF_000576575.1 Intrasporangium chromatireducens Q5-1 | reverse complement strand
GTGCGCCACTCCCGATCGAGCGTGCGCCATTCCCGATCGAGCGTGCGCCATCCCCGATCGAGCGTGCGCCACTCCCGATCGAGCGTGCGCCATTCTCCATCGACAGTGCACTCGTTGCGCTCGAGCGGGCAGCTAGCCTGTCCGGTTGTGCGACGCCACGACTTCGCCGGCCCGGCCGACCTGCGAGCCATGCAGGAGATGTGCTCGCGTCTGTGGTCGCCCGCGAGCCGGTTCCACCCAGGGCAACTGGCCTGGAGCCGCTACTACGCGCCGGTTGACGCGGTGCGCCCGAGGCAGGGAGAGGCGATGTCGCTGTGGCAGGACGACGACGGACGTCTCGTGGGCTTCGGCTGGGCCGAGGCCGATGACTGGCTGGAGCTGCAGGTCGACCCCGGCCGCCCCGAGGTCGCCGAGGAGGTCCTCGACTGGTTCGAGGAGTGGAGCGACGCCCCCAGCCAGTCGGTCATGCTGATGCAAGGAGATCCTGCCGAGCAGGCGTGTCGGGCGGCCGGGTTCGCTCCGGAGTCGCCGGCTGCACCGTTCTTCCGCCACCACATGCTCGACCTGCGCGAGCTGCGCCCGCTGCCGGCTCTCGCGGGGTACTGCTTGCGGCACGTGGAGCCGGACGAGGCGGGCGCACGGGCCGTTTGCCATGCGGCGGCCTGGTCTGACTTCGGCACCTCACGAGTGACCGGCGAGTCCTATCGGGCGCTCATGGCCGCCTGGCCGTACCGGGCCGACCTCGACTGGGTGGCCGTGGACGAGAACGGGCAGATGGTGGCCAGCGCGCTGGTGTGGCTGGACCCGTCAACCGGGGTCGGCCTCGTCGAGCCGGTGGGCTGTGTGCCGGGGCATCGGGGTAGAGGTCTGGCCGGGGCCGTGACCTTGGCGGCGCTCCATGCCCTCGCCGAGGCGGGTGGTCGCGCGGCGATGGTCACTCCCCGTGGAGACGCCGGCTATCCGGGACCGATGCGGCTCTACCAGTCGCTCGGATTCCGGCCCGGCCACCGCACGGTCACCTGGATCCGTTCTCTGGGATGAAAACGGGCTGCACGCTCGCGACCAAGGACTGCACTCTCGATCATGGAAGGCGCACTGTCGGTCTCGGGGAGGGCAGGCTCGGTCGGGTGCGTCAGATGAAGCGCGGGCGCAGCGTCGCGGCCAGGTCCTCCGGGGCGAGGTCGGTCATCGCCTCGTCGTGCAGCTTCTCGAAGTACGTCACGTCGCTGCGGTACATCGGCACGGCGTTGCTCCGGCTCACGACCCGCAGCAGCACCGAGTAGCGGTCGGTCGGCGTGGGACCGCCGCCATAGAGGGCCCAGTTGAACGAGGTGAGGTTGAGGTCGTAGTAGGCCCCGAGGACCCGGGACAGGCCGGCGCCGAGACTCGCGCAGTCCTCGACCGTCAGCTCGGTGATGTCACGGCACCCGGCGACGACGCCCCACACCTCGTGGAAGCCGACCGGGGCGAACGGCGTGAAGAACGCGACCCGGCCGAGGGCACCGAGCCACCGCGGACCGTCCTGCTCGAGGTCGGTCAGCTCGTCCCAGTAGGACCGCTCCCCTCCCCACGCCTCGGAGCGCTCCAGCAGGCGCCGCTGCACCGTCGTGCCGATGTCGTCGTGGGCCGACTGCGCGTGCGGGTGCACGAGCGAGCTGCCGCTCGGCGGAAGGTAGTTCGCGTTGACGGACGACCACATCGGCCTGATCCGGTGGATCCCGCGGGTGTACCCGACGAAGGCGGCGAGCAGGTCCCCGATCAGAGCTGGCGTCAGGTCAGGAAGATCGACGAAGTGCCGCTTCGTGTCGTAGAGCCCGACCGAGGAGTACTCGGAGTAGGCCATGACGTTCGGGACGATGACGGCGCTCCCCCGCCGGATCCGACCCTCCTGCGTGACCTCCGGAGGGAAGGTGCCGGTCGCGCCCTCGATCCGGTCGGCGCAGAACGGACAGAACGACGGGGTCGCGGTGAGCCCGGACAGGTCGGGCCGCTCGGTCGGCGAGAGCTTCGTGCCGGTGACGATCCGGGAGGTGCGGCCCGTCAGGGGGTCGACGCGAACGCTGAGCGGCACCTCGATCCGATGCGTCGGGTTGCCCAGCTCCGGGACGTGTGCGGTGATCGTGTGCTCGACGAGCTCGATGCCGGCCATGTGCACAGGGTAGTGACGCACGGAAGCCGGCTGAGCGGCATACCTCCAGGACGCGCGTCAGCGCGCTGCCTCACGTGCGCGCTCGAGCCGGGAGGCCACGATCGTCGCCGACCCCACCACGCGCGTCCCCTCGTAGAGCACGACGGACTGGCCGGGCGCCACCCCGCGAATGCGCTCACGCAGCCGCACCTCGACCCGGTTCCCGTCGGCCCGGGCCTCCGCCGCGAACTCCTCGCCGTGGGCGCGCACCTGGGCACCCACCGTGACGACGCCCACCGGAGCCGGCCCACACCACCGAGCATGCTCTCCCGTGATCGCGTTGACCCCGAGCAGGTCGGCCGTGCCGACGACCACCTGGTTCGCCTCCGGCCGGACCTCGACGACGTAGCGGGGCTGGCCGTCCGCCGCGGGACGGCGGAGGCCCAGACCCCGCCGCTGGCCGACCGTGTAGGCGAACGCCCCGCGGTGCTCACCGAGGACGGTCCCATCGGTGTCGACGATCTCGCCGGGCGCCTCGCCGAGAGCCCGTCCCAGCCAGCCGCGCGTGTCCCCGTCCTGGATGAAGCAGATGTCGTGGCTGTCCGGCTTGCGGGCCACGTAGAAGCCGCGCGCCGCGGCCTCCTCACGCACCTGGGGCTTGTGGGTGTCGCCGAGGGGGAAGAACGCCCGGGCGAGCTGCTCCGCGTCGAGCACGCCGAGGACGTAGGACTGGTCCTTCGCGGGGTCGACCGCCCTGTGCAGCTCCCGGCCGCCGTCGGGCCGCTCGACGACCTGCGCATAGTGCCCCGTCGCGACCGCGTCGAAGCCGAGGGCCAGCGCCTTGTCGAGCAGCGCCGCGAACTTGATCTTCTCGTTGCAGCGCAGGCAGGGGTTCGGCGTGCGGCCGGCGGCGTACTCGGCCACGAAGTCGTCGACGACGTCCCGCTTGAACCGCTCGGCCATGTCCCACACGTAGAACGGGATCCCGAGCTGGTCGGCGACGCGGCGGGCATCGCCGGCGTCCTCGATCGTGCAGCACCCGCGGGCCGACTCGCGCAGCGTCGCAGCGCTCTGGGACAACGCGAGGTGGACGCCCACGACGTCGTGCCCCGCGTCGATCATCCGGGCGGCGGCGACGGCGGAGTCGACGCCGCCACTCATCGCGGCGACGACCCTCATGACGCCGTGGCGACCCGCGCGCGACGGGCCCGGTCGATCGCTGCGGGCAGCGCCGCGAGGAACGCCTCGACGTCCGCGCGGGTGGAGCTGTGCCCAAGGGTGAGCCGCAGCGCCCCCCGGGCGTCGGCCTCGGGAACGCCCATGGCGAGCAGCACGTGGCTCGGCTGTGGCACCCCGGCCTGGCAGGCAGAGCCGGTCGAGCACGACACGCCGGCGGCATCGAGCAGGTAGAGGAGCGAGTCGCCGTCGCAGCCGGGGACGAGCAGGTGGGAGTTGCCCGGTAGCCGGCCGGTCGTGTCGCCGGGCGTCCACCGGCCGCCGACCCGGATGTCCGGTGCGATCTGACGGGCCCGGGTGATCAGCTCGTCGCGCAGGGCCGCCACGCGGGCCGCCTCGGCCGGCATGGCCGCGACGCTCTCGTCGACGGCCGCCGCGAAGGCGACGATGGCCGGCGCGTCCAAGGTCCCCGATCGCAGCTGTCGCTCCTGGCCGCCGCCGTGGCTGAGCGGGAGCAGCCTGACGTCGCGTCGGGCCACGAGGGCCCCGACGCCGATCGGGCCGCCGAGCTTGTGCGCCGTGACGGACATGAGGTCGACGCCGCTCTCCGCGAAGTCGACGGGCACGTGGCCGACGGCCTGCACCGCGTCGGTGTGCAGCGGGATGCCGTGCTCGTGGGCGATCGCCGCCATGGCCGGCACGTCCTGGACGACGCCCACCTCGTTGTTGGCCCACATGACCGAGACGAGGGCCACGCTCCCGGGGTCGCTCTCGATCGCGGCCCGCACCGTCTCCGGCTCGACGACCCCTTCGGGCGTCGGCTCGAGCCACGTCACCGTGGCGCCCTCGTGCGCCACGAGGTACTCGACGCTGTCGAGCACGGCGTGGTGCTCCGTGGCGCCGACGAGCAGACGGACCCGACGCGGGTCGGCCTCGTGGCGGGCCCGGTAGGTCCCCTTGACGGCGAGGTTGTCCGCCTCCGTCCCACCCGAGGTGAAGACGACCTCGGAAGGCCGGGCACCGATCGACCGCGCGATCCGCTCGCGCGACTCCTCGACGACGCGGCGAGCGGCCCGGCCCGTGCGGTGCAGCGACGACGCGTTGCCGACGACGGCGAGCTGCTCGGTCATCGCCGCGATCGCGGAGGGCAGCATCGGCGTCGTCGCCGCATGGTCGAGGTAGGCAGTCACGACCCGATTCTAGGCCGCGCGCCGTGGCGGTCCGCCGCCCGCTCAGCCGGTGCCCAGGTCGATGAGGGCGAGCCCGAGGTCTGGGTGCGACCGCTTGCGCAGTGTCGCGGGCGGCTCGTCGAGGACCACCTCGAGGGTCGGGAAGACATGTCCCTCGAGCAGGTGCCCCCCACGCGTGGTGCCGTCGGCCAGCCCGAGCACGACGTGGGCGTGCAGGGTCGGCGTGCCGTCGGGGCCGAGCGCGACGTCGCCGAGGAGCGAGAGCACCTCGCACTGCTCGTCGACCGGGTTGCGCCGGTAGTCCTTGGCCTCCCGGTCGAACCAGCCCACGACGGCGCGCTCGAAGGCGCCCACCGCCGTGACCTGGGCCGCCGTCACCCCGGCGTCCCGCACGAGCTGCCCGAGCTGCTCGACCGCCTCCTCGCCCGCCGCGAGCACCGCGACGTGGGTCGTGCGTCCGTTCTCCTCTATCGCCTTCGACTGCATCCCCGTGGGCTACCCCAACCTGCCCCCGCCCAACCGGTCGTCGCATGGGCCACCCGTTCATGGGTATGCCGCTCACATGGCTTTGCGAGCGACGGTGCAGCAGGTGGGTGGCGCGGTCACGGACGACCTCGAGGCCGAGCTGCAGGCGGCCGTGGACGGCGAGGTCCGCTTCGACGCCGGGAGCCGCGCCGTCTACTCGACGGACAGCTCCAACTTCCGGCAGGTGCCGATCGGCGTGGTGGTGCCCCGCAGCGTCGAGGCCGGCGTCGCCGCCATCGGAGTGTGCCGCAGCCACGACGTCCCGGTCCTGTCCCGGGGCGGCGGGACAAGCCTCGCGGGCCAGTGCACCAACACCGCGGTCGTCATCGACTGGTCCAAGCACTGCCGCGCCCTCCTGTCCGTCGACACGGACCGGCGCACCTGTGTCGTCGAGCCGGGGATCGTCCTCGACGACCTCAACGAGGCCCTCCGCCCCACCGGGCTCCGGTTCGGCCCGGAGCCCGCGACGCACCGCAGCTGCACCCTCGGCGGGATGATCGGCAACAACTCGTGTGGCGCCACGGCCCAGCGCACCGGCAAGACGGTCGACAACATCGCCGGACTCGACGTGCTCCTCTATGACGGCACGCGCTTCTGGTGCGGCGAGACCGACGATGCGACCTACGCCGAGATCGAGCACCACGGCGACCGCCGGGCCTCGGTGTACCGGGGTCTGCGCCAGGTGGTCGAGGAGTTCGGCGACGACGTCCGGCGCGAGTTCCCGCGCATCCCGCGCCGGGTCTCGGGCTACAACGTCGACTCCCTCCTGCCCGAACACGGCTTCGACGTGGCGGGGCTGCTCGTCGGCAGTGAGTCGACGCTCGCAACGGTCCTGCGTGCCGAGCTCGAGCTGAGCCCGGTCATCCCCGAGCATGAGCTCGTCGTCCTCGCCTACGACAGCATCGCGGACGCGGCCGACCACGTGCCGCCGCTCGTCGAGCAGGACCCGACCCGGCTCGAGGGCTTCGACCACAAGCTCGTTCTCGACAACGAGCTCGCCGGGCTCAACGGCGACGTCCTCGGCGAGCTGCCGGCTGGCCGCGCCTGGCTCATGGTCGAGTTCGGCGGAGACAGCCGGCAGGAGGCTCACGACGCGGCAGCACGGGCGCTCCGGGCGGTGGGCCTGTCGTCCGGCGACGACCGGGTGCGCGTCGTGACCGGGGCTGACGCCGCGTCGCTGTGGCGGGTGCGCGAGTCGGCCCTGGCCGCGACTGCCCGCGTGCCGGGACACCGCGACAACCTCCCCGGCTGGGAGGACTCCGCGGTGGCACCAGAGCAGCTCGGTGGTTACCTGCGCGACCTCGAGCGGCTGTGGGATCGTTTTGGCTACGCCGACCGCACGGGCCCGAGCGTTTACGGGCATTTCGGCCAGGGCTGTATCCACGCGCGCACGCCGTTCGACCTGACGAGCGCCGACGGCGTCCGGACCTATCGAAAGTTCATGGAGGCGGCGGCGGACCTCGTTGTCTCGTATGGCGGTTCGCTCTCCGGCGAGCACGGTGACGGCCAGAGCCGCGGCGAGCTGCTGCCACGCATGTACGGTCCCCGGGTGCTCGAGGCGTTCGCCCGCGTCAAGAGCATCTTCGACCCGCAGGACCGGATGAGTCCTGGCAAGCTGGTGCGGCCGCTGCCCCTGGACGCCAACCTGCGCCTCGGGGCGGACTGGGCACCTCGCGACCCGGGCCGGCTCGCCTTTGCCTACCCCAAGGACGACGACTCGTTCCGGGAGGTCGCGAACCGGTGCGTGGGCTTCGGCAAGTGCCGCCAGCACGAGCCCCGGGGCGGGGTCATGTGCCCGTCGTACCAGGTGACGAGCGAGGAGGAGCACTCGACGCGAGGACGCGCCCGGCTGCTCTTCGAGATGCTCGACGGGCACGGCGACGGGCCGGTCCGCGAGGGGTGGCGCTCGACCGCCGTCCGCGACGCCCTCGACCTCTGCCTGGCGTGCAAGGGCTGCCGCAGTGACTGCCCCGCCGGCGTTGACATGGCGACGTACAAGGCCGAGTTCCTGTGGCACCACTACCGCCGTCGGCTGCGTCCCCGAGCGGACTACACCCTGGGCTGGCTCCCGGCCACGGCGGCCGCGGTCTCGGCGCTGCACCTCGCCCGACCGCTTGGCGCCCTGACCCGGCGACGGCCCGTGGCGCGCGTCGCAACGAGGCTCGCCGGAATCGCCGACCGCGAGCTGCCGACCTTCGCGCCGCGCACCCTCCAGCAGGCCTGGGGTCGTCATGACCGGGCCCGTGGTGACGGCCACCGCGGTGAGCGCGGCACGGTGCTGCTGTGGCCGGACACCTTCACGAACCACTTCGCCCCCCACATCGGTCGGGCCGCCGTCCAGGTCCTCGAGGCGGCGGGCTGGGACGTGACGATGCCCGACGAGCCGGTGTGCTGCGGGCTGACCTGGATCTCGACGGGCCAGCTCGGCATGGCCAAGGGGGTGCTGCGCCGGACCCTGCGCATCCTCGCCCCGCACGTCCGCTCCGGCGGCCTCGTCGTCGGGCTCGAGCCGAGCTGCACGGCGGTCTTCCGCAGCGACGCGCCGGACCTGCTTCCCCAGGACTCCGACGTCGCCCGCCTGCGCGACCAGACGGTCACCCTCGCGGAGCTGCTCCACGAGCACACGCCCGGCTGGCAACCGCCGCGGCTCGACCCCGACCGCACGGTGCCCGCGTTGGCCCAGGTCCACTGCCACCAGCACGCCGTCCTCGGGTGGGAGGCCGAGTCGGCCGTCCTCGGCGCCGCGGGCATCGCCCTCGAGACGATCGACGGCGGCTGCTGTGGGCTGGCGGGCAACTTCGGCTTCGAGCCGGGGCACGAGGAGATCAGCCGGGACATCGCGGAGCAGGCCCTGCTCCCCCGCCTGGCGGACACCGCGCCCGAGACGCTCGTCCTCGCCGACGGCTTCAGCTGCCGCACGCAGATCCACGAGCTGGACCGGGCCGGTCACCGCCCGCGCCACCTCGCCGAGGTCCTGGCGGAGGCGCTGCCCCACTGACCCGCGCCCTCTCGGGAGCGGCTCTTATGATCGGGGCCATGACCCCCGGCCCGTCCGTCGTGCGCGCCCCGGCACCCCATCGTGCTGTCGCTGCCGTCGGGAGCGTCGTGGTGGGCTACTTCGTCGCCCGCCTCCTGCTCCACGTCACCGCGCTGCCTCCCGAGGTCGCGTATGGCGTGTGCCTGGCGATCGCGCTCTACCTCGCCTACCGTGCGTGGCAGGCCCGCATCGACCTCACCCCCGAGACCGCCCGGGTGCACAACACTTTGGCCACGACGAAGGTGCACCGGCACGACATCCGCCGGGTCCGCGAGGACGGCAGCATCGAGTGGCACCAGGGCGCGGCCCGGGCCACCCGGCTGCCCTCGGAGGCGCTGCGCTGCCCGTGGTGGGCGTTCGGCCAGGGCGCGCGCGACTACCGGCACAACCGCGAGCGGCTGCGCAGCTGGCACCGCGTCGCCCGCTGAGGCACGACGCGAGAGGCCGGTCCCCGAAGCGGGGACCGGCCTCTGCTGACGAGTGTGGCGCTCAGCCCTTGGCGGCCTCGACCGCGTCCGTGGCCTGGGGCAGCACGTTGAACAGGTCGCCGACGACCCCGAAGTCGACGAGCTCGAAGATCGGCGCCTCGTTGTCCTTGTTGACCGCGATGATCGTCTTCGAGGTCTGCATGCCGGCCCGGTGCTGGATCGCGCCCGAGATGCCGCACGCGACATAGAGCTGCGGGCTGACCTGCTTGCCGGTCTGGCCGACCTGCGACGAGTGCGGGTACCAGCCGGCGTCGACCGCGGCGCGGGAGGCGCCCACGGCGGCGCCGAGGGCGTCGGCGAACGCCTCGACCGGGCTGAAGTCGCCGCCGGTGCCGCGGCCGCCGGAGACGACGATCGCCGCCTCGGTGAGCTCGGGACGGCCCGACGCCGCCTTCGGCTTGGTGTCGGTGATCGTCGCGCCCTTGGCCGCGTCGGACGGCGTGAAGTCCACCGCCTCGTCGGCCGCCGCCGCCTGGGCCTCCTCCGGGGTGGCCGAGTTGGGCTTGACGGCGATGACCGGGGTGCCCCGGGTGACGGTGGCCTCGACCGTGTAGGACCCGGCAAAGACGGACTGGGTCGTCTGGACGCCACCGTCGGCCGCCTGGACGTCGACGGCGTCGGTGATCAGGCCCGAGCCGGTCTTGATCGCGAGACGAGCGGCGACCTCCTTGCCCTCCGTGGAGGACGAGACGAGGACGGCCGCGGGGGACTTCTCCTCGACGAGCCTGGCGAGCAGCTCCGCCTGGGGCACGACGAGGTACTGCGTCACCTCGGGGCCCTCGACGCGGTAGACCTTCTCGGCGCCGAACCTGGCGAGGGTGTCCTTGGCGGCGTCGAAGCCGGAGCCGATGAAGACGGCCGACGGCTCACCCAAGCGACGGGCGATCGTCAGCAGCTCGGACGTCGTCTTGCGGACCGTGCCGTCGACGTGGTCGACGAGGACGAGAACTTCAGCCATGACGTGGATCTCCTTTGCTGGCTGGTCGATCAGATGAACTTGCGCGAGGCGAGGAACTCGGCGAGCTTCTTGCCGCCGTCGCCCTCGTCGGTGACGATCTCGCCCTGGCTGCGCGGCGGGCGAGCGGCGAACGCCTCCACCTTGGTCCAGGCCGCGTCGAGCCCGACCTGGCCCGCTTCGACGCCCAGGTCGGCGAGGCTCCACTCCTCGACCGGCTTCTTCTTCGCCGCCATGATCCCCTTGAAGGACGGGTAGCGCGGCTCGTTGATCTGGTCGGTGACCGAGATGAGCGCGGGCAGCGTAGCCTCGATGGTCTGCGTGGAGACGTCCCCGTCGCGGCGGATCGTCGCCTTGGCGCCGTCGACGGTCAGCTCGGAGGCGTACGTCACGGCCGGCAGGCCGAGGCGCTCGGCGAGCATCGTCGGGACGACTCCCATCGTGCCGTCCGTGCTCGCCATGCCGGTGACGACGAGGTCCGGCGAGCCGATCTTCTTGATCGCCTCGGCAAGGACCAGGGAGGTGGCGATCGCGTCCGAGCCGTGGATGGCGTCGTCCTTGACGTGCACGCCCTTGTCCGCGCCCATCTGCAGCGCCTTCTTGATCGCGTCGGCCGCTTGGTCCGGGCCGACGGTGACGACGGTCACCTCTCCCTCGCCGGCCTCGACCAGCTTGAGCGCGGCCTCGACGGCATACTCGTCGAGCTCCGACAGCAGGCCGTCGACGTTCTCGCGGTCCGTCGTGTTGTCCGATGCGTTGAACGTGCGCTCCGCCTGGGCGTCCGGCACGTACTTGACACAGACGACGATGTTCATGGGTGAACGTCCTCTTCCGTTGCGGGTGGGTGGTCTGCCGGCCGCAGGGCGGCGCCGGCACTGCCCACCATCTTGGCACCGCGTCTCGCCGGGGCCTTCATCCGGAGCGCGTGACGCTCACCACCCGCGCCGTCAGGACAGTGGCGCGCTCTCGAGGATGTGGAAGGCGGGCTCCTCATACGGGTGGGCAGCGCGCAGCGCCGCGACGACCTTGGCGCGCAGCCGACGGGGCAGGACGAGCTCGACGCGGTTCTCGGCGACGTGCTCGAGCCGGTCGACGTCGCCGATCGCCGGGGTGGCGCCGGCCACCGGCCGAAACTGTCCGGTGCCCGTCACGACGAAGGCGCAGTCACGGTAGTTGCCGATCGCGCCGGCGCCGGCCGCGAAGACGGCCGCCAGCACCTGCTCGGTGTCGTCGACGGGCACGTAGAAGACGAGGACGTCGAGGTCCTCACGCTGGTTCGAGGTATTCGCCGTGTCGACTTCGCCGGGCGAATACCTCGAACCAGCAGGGGAACTCGAGGAGTCGGTCATTTGCCCTTGAACTGCGGCTTCGCGCGCTCGACGAACGCCGTCATGCCGATCTCGCGGTCCTCGGTCCCGAAGAGCCCGGCGAACGCCATCCGCTCGATCTCCAGGCCGGTCTCGAGGTCGACCTCGAGACCGCGGTCGATCGCCTCCTTCGCTGCCCGGATCGCGTAGGTCGGACCATCGACGTAGCGCCGGGCCCACTCCTTGGCCGTCTCGTAGACGTCCGCGGCCGGCACGACCTTGTCGGCAAGGCCGATCTCGAGTGCCTCCTTGGCGTCGAGGTGTCGGCCGCTGAAGATGATCTCCTTCGACCTGGCCGGGCCGACCAGTCGCGTGAGTCGCTGCGTCCCCCCGGCACCGGGGATGATGCCGAGGTTGATCTCGGGCTGACCGAGCTTGGCGTCGTCGGCGACGACCCGGAAGTCGCAGGCGAGGGCCAGCTCGCACCCACCACCGAGCGCATAGCCGGTGATCGCGGCGATGACCGGCTTGGGGATGCGGGCGACCGCGGTGATGGACGTCTGGAGCGGGCCGGACCGGTCGACCATGTCGGTGTACGACATCGCGACCATCTCCTTGATGTCCGCGCCGGCGGCGAAGACCTTCTCACCGCCATAGACGATGACCGCCTTGACGTCGCTGCGCTCGGAGGCCTCGAGCGCCGCGGCCCGGATCTCCTCCTGCACCTGGGCGTTGAGCGCGTTCATCTTCGGCCGGTCGAGGCGGATCGTGCCGATCCCGTCCTCGACCTCGAGCCGGACGAACTCGCCCATCACTGGCCGCCCTCGGGCATGCCGGCAGCGCCGGGCCCGCCGGTGGCGTCCTCCGGCGGCTGCCAGGTCTGGAAGAAGAAGCCGACGCTCTGGAGGATGTGGTTGATCGAGAGTGGCACGAGGATGTCGAGGTCCGCGTGCGGCGTGATGACCTGCTCGGACGAGACAACGAGGCTGTCCTGGACGAGCGAGAGCTTGACCAGGTTCAGCTGGAGGGTCATGTCGTTGCACCGCGCGAGCCGCTCGTTGCGGTCCGGCGACACGGGCTCCTGCAGCTGCCACTGGCCGAAGAAGCGCACGAGGGGCAGCTCGCCCTCGGCGACCCGGGCAAAGAGGGTCTGCTCGTTGACGACGTACTCGAGATCGCCGTCGTTGTCGACGGTGCACTCGACGCCGAGCTTGGCGAGCTCGGCCGCGATGCGGTCACGCACCGGGGTGCCGGCAGGGGCGCCGTTCGGACCGCCCGAGGGGGTCGGCGGCTGGAAGTTGGGCAGCGAGGTCGGATCCGTCATGGGTCCAACCTAACGACCTGCGGCCGGACAGGTCACCTCGGCCAGCGCGACCGGCCGGTGGCAGGTCGCGGGGAGGGTCGCGGCCGGAGTTTGGGCTCCCTCGACGGGTCGCAACCGGAGTTTGCGCTCG
>NZ_AWQS01000117.1 GCF_000576575.1 Intrasporangium chromatireducens Q5-1 | reverse complement strand
TCGTCGGTTGGTGGCCCCTCGACGGTTGGCGGTGGGAGCCGGCGTCGTGGAAAAGGTCACATCCGCCCGAATGACCCCCCGCTGCGCGAGGGCATGCCTGAGCGCGGCGATAAGGTGCGCTGGTGGCCATCAATACTTCCTCGCTGACGAGACAGGCACGGGCCAGCCGCACGACCGTCTTCATGAAGATCCTCATGGCCGTGTCCGGTGCGCTCTTCGTGCTCTACGTCCTTGTGCACATGTACGGCAACCTCAAGATCTTCGCGGGGACGGAGGCGTTCGACGAGTACGCCCTGCACCTGCGCACGATGTTCACGCCGATCCTCCCCTTCGGCGGGATGCTGTGGATCATCCGGGTCGTCCTCCTCGTCGCCGTCGTCGTCCACATCTGGGCGGCGTTCACGCTGTGGGCGCGGGCGCAGGGGGCGCGCTCGACCCGCTACGTCGCGAAGGAGGCCGCGAAGCGCACGCTCAAGACGAAGTGGATGCGCTGGGGCGGCGTCGCGCTGGTCCTCTTCATCATCTGGCACCTGCTCCAGTTCACGATCGTCAAGTTCAACGTCGGCAGCGAGAATGCCGGGCACAGCGCCGGCGCGCTCGTCGTCTCCAGCTTCCAGGTCTGGTGGGTCACGCTCATCTACCTGCTCGCGATGGTCGCGCTCGCGCTGCACCTCTACCACGGCGTGTGGAGCGCCTCGCAGACGCTCGGCTGGGCCAACACCGCTCGCGCCCGGCGCGCCTGGAAGGCCACGGCGCACGTGCTCGCCTACGTCATCGCGGTCGGCTTCATCGTCCCGCCGCTGGCCATCCTCGCTGGAATCGTGAAGGGCTGATCCATGACCACCACCACTCCAGAGACCACCGAAATCGCCACGGGCCCGATCCACGGGCTCTACACCGAGGGCGACCCCGTCGCCGACACCAAGGCACCCGACGTCCCGATCGCGAAGATGTGGGACCAGCGCAAGTTCGACGCCAAGCTGGTCAACCCGTCCAACCGCCGCAAGCTGTCGGTCATCATCGTCGGCACGGGTCTCGCCGGCGCCTCGGCGGCCGCCACGCTCGGCGAGGCCGGCTACCACGTGAAGTCGTTCTGCTACCAGGACTCCCCGCGTCGCGCCCACTCAATCGCGGCCCAGGGCGGCATCAACGCGGCGAAGAACTACAACGACGACGGTGACTCGGTCTACCGGCTCTTCTACGACACCGTGAAGGGCGGCGACTACCGCTCGCGCGAGACGAACGTCTACCGGCTCGCCGAGGAGTCGGCGAACATCATCGACCAGTGCGTCGCGCAGGGCGTCCCGTTCGCCCGCGAGTACGGCGGCCTGCTCGACAACCGCTCGTTCGGCGGCGTCCAGGTGGCCCGCACCTTCTACGCCGCGGGCCAGACCGGCCAGCAGCTGCTCATCGGCGCCTACCAGGCGATGGAGCGGCAGGTCGGGGCCGGCACCGTCGAGCAGTTCACCCGCCACGAGATGCTCGAGGTCATCGTCGTCGAGGGCCGCGCCCGCGGCATCATCGCCCGCGACATGGTCACCGGCGAGATCGAGACGCACCTCGCGGACGCGGTCGTGCTCGCCAGCGGCGGCTACGGCAACGTCTTCTACCTGTCGACCAACGCGATGGGCTGCAACACGACGGCGATCTGGCGCGCACACCGCAAGGGCGCCTACTTCGGCAACCCGTGCTACACGCAGATCCACCCGACCTGCATCCCGGTGGCCGGCGACTACCAGAGCAAGCTGACGCTCATGTCGGAGTCGCTCCGCAACGACGGGCGCATCTGGGTGCCGAAGCGGCGCGAGGACTGCGACAAGGACCCGCGCGAGATCCCCGAGGAGGACCGCGACTACTACCTGGAGCGGATCTACCCGAGCTTCGGCAACCTGGTCCCCCGCGACATCGCCTCCCGTCAGGCGAAGTACGTCTGCGACGAGGGCCGCGGCGTCGGCCCGCTCGTCGGCGACTTCCGCCGCGGCGTCTACCTCGACTTCTCCGAGGCCCTGTCGCGGATGAGCAAGGAGGCCGTCGCCGAGAAGTACGGCAACCTGTTCGACATGTACCAGCGGATCACGGGTGAGAGCCCGTACGAGGTCCCGATGCGGATCTACCCCGCGGTGCACTACACGATGGGTGGCCTCTGGGTCGACTACGACCTCGAGACGACGATCCCCGGTCTCTACGCCGCCGGTGAGGCGAACTTCTCCGACCACGGCGCGAACCGACTCGGTGCCTCGAGCCTCATGCAGTGCCTCGCGGACGGCTACTTCGTCCTGCCGAACACGATCCGCGACTACCTCGCCAACGGCCCGTTCCCCAAGGTGTCCGAGGACGCCCCGGAGGTCGTCGAGGCCCGCGCCGCCGTCGAGGACCGGATCACCCGTCTGCTCAACGTGCAGGGCGAGCGGTCGGTCGACTCCTTCCACAAGGAGCTCGGCCAGATCATGTGGGAGTACTGCGGCATGGAGCGCACCGAGGAGGGCCTGCTCAAGGCGATCGACCTCATCCGCGCCCTGCGCGAGGAGTACTGGCGCAACGTGCGCGTCCTCGGCTCGGCCGACACCCTCAACCAGAGCCTCGAGAAGGCCGGCCGCGTCGCCGACTTCCTCGAGCTCGGTGAGCTGATGTGCATCGACGCGCTGCACCGGCGCGAGTCGTGCGGCGGCCACTTCCGGGCCGAGTCCCAGACGGAGGACGGCGAGGCCCTGCGCCACGACGACGAGTTCGCCTACGTCGCCGCGTGGGAGTTCGCCGGGGAGGGCGCCAAGCCGGTGCTCCACAAGGAAGACCTCGTCTACAAGGCAATCGAGCTGAAGCAGCGGAGCTACAAGTGAGCGACAACGGAATGAACCTCACCCTGAAGATCTGGCGCCAGGCCGGTCCCAAGGCCAAGGGCGAGATGGTGACCTACCAGGTCACCGACATCTCCCCCGACATGTCGTTCCTCGAGATGCTCGACGTGCTCAACGAGGACCTCAACGCCAAGGGCGAGGAGCCGATCGCGTTCGACTCCGACTGCCGCGAGGGCATCTGCGGCATGTGCGGCCTGATGATCTCGGGCAAGGCGCACGGCCCCGAGGTGACGACGACGTGCCAGCTGCACATGCGCTCGTTCCACGACGGCGACGAGATCACCATCGAGCCGTGGCGCGCCGACGCCTTCCCGGTCATCAAGGACCTCGTCGTCGACCGCTCGGCGTTCGACCGGCTCATCCAGGCCGGCGGCTTCATCTCCGTCAACACCGGCGCGGCCCCCGAGGCGCACTCGGTGCCAGTGCCGAAGCCACGGGCGGACCGGGCGTTCGACGCCGCCAAGTGCATCGGCTGTGGCGCCTGCGTCGCGGCCTGCCCGAACGCGTCGGCGATGCTCTTCCTCGGCGCGAAGGTCACCCACCTCGGCGAGTTCCCCCAGGGCCAGCCCGAGCGCAGCGCCCGCGTCGTCAAGATGCTGACCCAGCACGACCTGGAGGGCTTCGGCGGCTGCACGAACATCGGCGAGTGCACCAACGCCTGCCCCAAGGAGATCCAGCAGGACGTCATCAACCAGCTCAACATCGACCTGCGGCACGCGCTGCAGCAGATGACCTGAGCCTCTGGTTGTCGCCTGCGTCGCTGGTAGGCGAGCCCGTCCCCTCTCGAGGGGGCGGGCTCGCGCCGTCTTCGGTATGCCGCTCAGCGGGGGTCCGCTGGAGAGCTCGGCCCGCGTGCCGTCACGTCGCGGGTGGTGTTGCGCCCGGTGTCGTCATGACACCACTGATCTCGACATGACTCGCCCACGCACCCGAGGAGTGGTCGTCGCGGGCGCACCGAGTGCCTCAGCCCCGACCCCCAAGTTCGCTGTCGAGGCCCTCGCGGAATGCTTCGAGCTGTTGGCGACGCTCGTGTCCCGGAATCTTCAACACCAGACGGTCGACGGCGTCCCGCGACAGGATCCCGCGAAGCCGTTCCGCGGTCCTCGGGGTCGCCATGCGGCCCACTCCTTGGCCCTCGAGGTGCGGCCCCACCATGCGCTCGTCCCAGTCCCAGCGCTCCGTTGCGGAGCCCGGCTCCCAGCAGCGATCCCAGAACACTCCCGAGTAGCTCGCGTCCAAGAGAGCCCCCAGGTCGGTGGCGTCTCGGTTGTCCGTCCTGCCTCTCATGTCCCACGCGACCAGCTTGAGCAGGATCATCCCGGTCAGGTTGGCGGTCTTCACAGAGCTACCGGACTTCAACGTCACCGAGATCGCGGTCTCGAATGCCTCCCGCATTCCTGTCACATCAAGGACCACACCATCCTGGATCTCCACGACGCCCTCCTGCTCGAGTTCACCGAACGGGATGAGGTCCACGTCCACTCCCGCTATCTCGCGCCGCAAGATGAGTCCTCCGGGCGGTCCGATGCTGTCGAGCGCCGCGGCATAGGCATCGCGCCCCGGCACGGCAACGGCCACATCCAGGTCACGGGTGTCCCGACCTCGCGGCAGCCCAGCGAGGCCATGGACCACGAAGTCCCTCGCCAGAGCCCCCACAACGACGAAGTCTCCTATCAGGGACCGGAGTTGGTGGGGTGCTTCGACGGGCCAGATGCGCTCAGCGACCGCTGACGCGTCGTAGTTCATCGTTGCTCTCCCAATACTCGGTAGCTGCCTGACGCTGCCGGGAGTCACCTGTGGCGATTGCATCGGCATAAACCAGCAAGCCGGGAACAGTTGCCCCACCGTCCACTCCCAAGCTCCAGAACTTCTCTCGCAGTTCCACATTGGGTGCCTCACCGGTAACTGGACGATTGAGTCGGGCCTGCCTCCTCAACTCGGTCCATGGGGGATCGCCGTAAATCGTCGTGGTCGTTGCGCGCAGACCATAGCCCTGCATCTGCAAGGCGGCTTCTCCACTCAGTTCTCCGTCCTCGCCGACGCGAGCATCACGGTCGATCCACCACGATGGCTCCGGACCACGGAGGGACGCACTTTGCAGTTTGGGCAGCAGCGTCGCTTCGTAGGACTGGACCCACTGTTCTGTCAGAGCGGGGCGATCAATGGTCCGCTTGTTCTGGTTCTCCGAGATCAGACCTTGGGCGGTCAGGTCCGAAAGCGCGGAATGAACGGATCCGAGCGAGACGCGCGCCGCATGTGCTAGCTCCCTCTGGGTTCCCTGGCTTCCCAACGCCTCTGAGACCAGAATCACGAAACAGACACGAAGTCCGGCTGCCGTCAGCGCGCGCGAATGCCGGTCCCTGCCCGGCTCGCGCGTCACCGTCGGGCGCCGGCCTTCGACCCTCACAAACACCCCGGGCAGACGGATTGATGCGTTGCCTCCTGTATCGATGTAGTTGATCCCAGCTTTCCGATAGCGCTCAGCCATACCGGGTGTCACATGTCGCCGACCAAGGATGGCCGGCTGACGGCCCCTTTCCACGTTCAGCGCATGCCAGTTCTCCGTCTCACCGGCTTTGATCTGCAGCAGAAGATCGGCTCTCGAACCTGGTGCCTGTACGACCGCGTCATTGCGGCCGTCTCCGGCGTCTACGACGAGCTGGAAGCCCAGTTCTGAGAGACGACGCAGAACCTCGTCCTTGACGTTCATATACACCATGCCGTTCACAATATATGAACGCTGGTCCATTTCTGAACAGGGTGGCTACGCCGGAACAGATACAGCCGGGCCGAGCGACGGCTCGGATAGGGTGGCGCAGATGTTTCGTCAGGGGAGGCTGAGGGGCCGGCTGCGCGTCGCGGGCGCGGTCCCGCTCGCCCTTGTCGCAACCATGGGGTATGCCGCTGTGCCGGCTGCTGCTGGCGGCTCACCTGCCGCTGTTGTCTCCCCTGCAGCGCCGCACCCGATGCCGTCGTGTCAGGAATGGCAGACGATCACGCTGGTTCCCCAGACCCCGGCGAAGCCGGGCTCGTCCGCCTCTCCGACGGCATGGAAGCCGTGGTGCCACAACGCACCGCCGACCCCGTTCGGGCATGCGGCCTGGGACCCGCCGACCGTCGTCGGCGGTCCGCAGCTCGGGCAGTCCGGCGTCATCGTCGACGCGGAACCGGGGGTCGGTGCCCTGCCGGAGGTCGGTGACGTCTCGTATGTGCTCGCCGACCTCGACACCGGAGACATCCTCGCCGCGAAGTCGCCGCACGCCTGGCTGCGGCCGGCGAGCACGCTCAAGACTCTGACCGCACTGACGCTCATCCCCCGACTCGACCCCGAGCAGGTCGTGGTCGCGACCGACGACCAGGTCGCGGCGAACGGCACCCGGGTCGGGATGGTCGCCGGCAACCCCTATCCCGTGCACTCGCTCTTCGAGGCGCTGCTCATGCTGTCGGCCAACGACGCGGCCTACGGCCTGGCCGACGCGGCCGGCGGCTACGACGAGACGCTCGCGCTGATGAACGCGAAGGCGAAGGAGATCGGCGCCTTCGACACCGTGGCGGTGGACCCGAGTGGCCTCGACGAGCCCGGGCAACGCTCCAGTGCCTACGACCTGGCGCTCATCGGTCGGGCCGCGATGGCGCTGCCCGACTTCCGCAAGTACATCGTCACTCGGGATGCCGTCTTCCCGGGTGGGACCGACAAGAGGACGAAGCAGAAGTACGAGCCGTTCCACATCCCGAACATCAACGACCTGCTTGCGAACTACCCCGGAGCCATCGGGATCAAGCCCGGCCGGACCAACCGTGCCCAGCACACCTTCATCGGGGCGGCCACTCGTGACGGTCGCAGCCTCATCGTCACACAGATGGGGAGCACGAGCGGGTCGTGGAAGCCGACGGCCGCGCTGCTCGACTGGGGCTTCGCGAACGCGGACCGCGTGGCCCCGGTCGGCCGGCTCGTCGAGCCGGGTGACGCCGCTCCCCCGCGACCGCTGGCCGAGGTGCCGGCATCGCTTGCCGCCGGGGCCGAGGGCTCTGGGGCGAAAGGTCCCGCGTCGGGGACACCGCGACCAGGCGACCAGACCTCCGCGGATGCGGAGGTGGGCCGGTCGTTCCCGGTCCCGGGCGGTGGCGTCGTCAAGGGAGCGCTTGTGCTCGTCACCCTGCTGGTCGGTGCCGGCGCCTACCTCGTCCGCCGTCGCCACGACAACTGACGACGAAGCCCCGCGTCGTGGCACCAACGGCGTGCCCGCCACGAAAACTGGTATTGAGGCCCCGCGTCGTGGCGCCAGCGCCGTGCCCGCCACGAGAACTGGTATTGAGGCCCCGCGTCGTGGCGCGCGGCCCCGGCCCGCCACGAAAACTGGCCACAACTGCAGTTCTCGTGACCCAGGCCGGCCCCCGACCGGAGTTTGCGCTCATTCGACGGTGAAGCGGCCGGAGCGGCGGGCGGACCAGATCAGCGCTCCTGCCGCACCGACGAGAGCACCAAGGGCGAGCGACACCCGGTCCTGCCCACGGCTCGGCGCAGCAGGGACAACCGGCCGGAACGAACGGCCGGCCTGGGGCGAGGCCGTGCTCAGCCGCGCCGAGTCGCCGTCCTGACTCCGGCCGGTTGACCCGTCGTGGGCAGCCACCACCGGGACCGCGCCAGCCGGTTGCTCACCAGCGGCCTCCTCCCGCCTGATGCGGGCGAGGTCGGAGTCGTTCGCGGACCAGGCTGCCGACAGCAGGACGACCCTCGACATGAGGTTGAGCCAGAAGAGCAGGCCGACGGCGACGGCAACGGCGCCGAGGAGCGGGTTGCTCGTGGCGCGGGCGATCAGGAAGCCGCTGAGGTACTTCATGGCGGTCAGGGTGACGCCGCCGACGATCGCGCCGTTGCGCACGTCGGCCCACGGCAGCGGGACACCGGACAGCATGCGCAGCAGGACGACCATGAGCAGCGCGTCGAAGACCGCGCTGAGGACAAGCCCCACCACGGTGATCACCCACGACTGGCTGTCCAGGCCGACCCAGCCCGCGATGTGCTTCGCGATCCCGCCGATCGCGTTCGTCAGAATCGCCGACGCTGCCACCCCGAGCCCCAAGGTGAACAGGACCGCGAGGTCGCGCAGCTTGGCCGTGACGAAGTTGCCGGGAGACGCCCCCAGACCATAGATGCCGCGGATGCCCGAGCGGAGCGCGCTGATCCAGCCCAGCCCGGAGAGCAGCAGGGTCACGAACCCGACGATGCCCGTGATCGTCAGGGTCGAGGCCTTGGGTGCCGACAGGCTGATGATGCCGTTCGGGTTCGTCGGCGTCTTGACCATGCCCGGCAATGTCGCGTTGAGCGAGTTGGCGATCGTCGTCAGCATCTCGGGGTGGCCGCGCAGGACGATGCCGAAGATGGTGAAGGCGAGCGCCAGCGCAGGGAAGATCGAGAAGAACGCGAAGTAGGCGACGCCGGCCGCGAGCAGGTCACCGTTGTGGTCGCCGTAGCGCTTCCAGGCGCCGTAGACGTGGGTCCGTTTGATGCGGTCGATGATCCTGCGGACGGCCTGCACGGGGTCAGCCTCCTTGGAGGGGGAAGTCCTTCACGGGTCGCCAGACGTCGTCGTCACCCTGCTCGTAGAGATAGAAGGTCTCGACGCGGAAGTCGGTGTGGAAGTCGGCGAGTTCGCTGAACGCCCGCTCGAGGCACTCGGACGGCACGTTGTGGGCGATCGTCACGTGCGGGTGGTAGTAGAAGTCGAGGTCGCGCTTGACCGGTCCGCTGCGCAGCTGCTTCTCGAGCCGCTCACACGCCGCGACGCCCTGGGCGACCTGGATGTAGACCACGTCGGAGATCGGTCGGAAGGTGCCGGTGCCCCGGAGGAGCACGTCAAAGGGTGGCCACGAGGAGGCCACCTGCGCGCAATGGTCAAGGAAAGCGGCATACGTGTCGTCATCGACCTGCGTGGGCGGGACGAGCGTGATGTGGGCGGGGATCCGCCAGGCGGCATCGTCGCCGAAGTCGGCCCGTCGGCGCTGGAGGTAGTCACCCTCCGGCGCTGGAACGGGGATGGACACCCCGATCGTCGTGGGACGCGAAGCAGTCACGAGTCCGACCGTACCCAATTGATCCAAGACCTTGACCGACGGGCGTCAGGCGCGACCCAGCCGGGGCAGCAGTCCGACCCTGTCGTAGACCCGACGCACCGTCGCCTCGGCCACCTCGGCGGCCCGCGCGGCCCCGTCGGCGAGGATGCGGTCCAGCTCCGCTGGATCGGCCATGAGCGACAGCGTCCGCTCGCGGAACGGGGTGATGGCCGCGACGACGACGTCTGCGACGTCCTTCTTCAGGTCGCCGTAGCCCTTGCCCTCGTAGGCGGTCTCGAGCGCCGACACCGGCACCCCGGAGAGCGCCGAGTGGATCGACAGGAGGTTGGAGACACCCGGCTTGTTCTCGACGTCGAAGCGGATCTCGCGCTCGGTGTCGGTGACGGCGGAGCGGATCTTCTTGGCGATTCGCTTCGGGTCCTCGAGCAGGTTGATGAGCCCGGCGTCGGTCGCCGCGGACTTGCTCATCTTGGCCGTCGGCTCCTGCAGGTCCTGGATCTTGGCGGTCTCCTTCATGATGTGCGGCTCGGGCACCACGAGGGTGTCGCCGAAGCGCTGGTTGAACCGGGCCGCGAGGTCGCGCGAGAGCTCGAGGTGCTGGCGCTGGTCCTCGCCGACGGGCACGACGTCGGAGTCGTAGATGAGGATGTCGGACGCCATGAGGATCGGATACGTGAAGAGGCCGACGTTGGCCGAGTGCCCCTTGGCCGTCTTGTCCTTGAACTGCGTCATCCGCCCGGCCTCGCCGAAGCCGGTCAGCGTCGAGAGGACCCAGGTCAGTTCGGTGTGCTGGTGGACGTGGCTCTGCACGAAGAGGACGGACCGCGCGGGGTCGACTCCCCCGGCGATGAACTGCGCCGCGGTGACGCGGGTGCGCTCGCGCAGCACCTCCGGCTCGGGCGCGACGGTGAGCGCGTGCAGGTCGGCGATGAAGTAGAACGCGTCGTGCGTCTCCTGCAGCTTGACCATCTCGACGAGGGCCCCGATGTAGTTGCCGAGGTGGAGCGAGTCGCTCGTCGGCTGCATTCCGGACAGGCTGCGGGGCTTCGAGGGCATGGGCGTCATTGTGGCGCATCGGGCGCGCCCGCTCCCAACCGCTGTTGCTGGGTGGACAACCAGCCCGTATGCCGCTCAGCTCGCTCCCGCGTCGAGGTGACCGTTGCGCTGACGTGAGTCTCGTGCTCAGGAACTGCGCTCCGGAGATTCGTCAGGCCCAGCGGCTCTCCCGGTCGATGTGCCTTCGGAGGTCCATCGCGTCATGCGGCACCCGGCCGATCACGAGCGCATCAGCATCCTGACGACAGACGAGGAAGTGTCGGGGCTGCCGCACTCGGGCACCCGAGGACCGTCCGCGACTCTTCGGCAGGTGCCACGTGAAGACACCCTCGCCCAGTTCCGGGTGGAGCACCGCACCTACGGTTCGGCTGTCTGACGCAACGTCGCGCATCGCGGCAGCGATCAAGGCCCCGTAACGACCACGGGCCTCTTCGCCGAACTGCTCGAGTGACCAAGCCAAAATCGCAAGGATGTCGGCTTGGGCGGAGTCAGTGATCCGATAACGCACCGTCAGCCGGCCGGTTCAGTACGGGCCGCACGAAGACCCAGCTCCCTGATGAACTCGTCCAAGTTCTCGTCGTCGATGTCGACGAAGCGGCCGGCGGCGAGGTCCGACCATCCCTGCTCGACTGCCTCGCGAAGTGCAGCGAGCCGAGCGGCCTCCTGCAGTTCCTGACGCTCCAGCAGCCGAAGGCCTTCGCGCAGCACTTCGCTGGCGTTCTGATAGCGCCCGGACCGCACCAACGACTCAACTAGATCGTGCTGGTGCTGACTGAGGACAACGTTCCTTGTGGCCACGAGAACCACCTCCATTGGCAGTTTATGCCAATGGAGGTGGTTCATAGAAGGGCGGATGCGGGCCTGTGGATACAGCACCCCACGCTTGGTGAGGTGATGACGGTGATGACGTACGGAAGCCGCCACGAGCCGCCCATGGTGATCCGAGGAGGAATATCTTGCACTCTCATTTGGGGAGGCTCGGTTCCTGCGTTCAGGTCGTACTCCGGCGTCCCTACGGGCGACCATTACTCGGATCCGAGGCTCTGCCGGCCGGCGATCTGAGCACGAACGCACCGAGCGTGCGGGAGTAATGGTCGTCCGTAGGAACAGGCGGCGGGGTCAGAGGTCGTAGTCGACGATGACCGGGGCGTGGTCGCTCCAGCGCTCGGCGTAGGTGGCGGCGCGGCCGACGGTCGCGGTCGTGGCGCGAGCGGCAAGGGGCGCGGTGCCGAGCTGGTAGTCGATGCGCCAGCCGGCATCGTTGTCGAACGCCTTGCCGCGCCAGGACCACCACGTGTAGGGCCCCGGCCCCTCGCCGGCAAGCGTGCGGTGGACGTCGACCCACGCGCCGGCCTCGAACCACCGGTCGAGGTAGGCCCGTTCCTCGGGCAGGAAGCCCGACTTCTTGAGGTTGCCCTTCCAGTTCTTGAGGTCGGCCTCGCGGTGCGCGATGTTGAGGTCACCGGTCACGAGCATCAGGTAACCCTGGGAGGAGGCACGCGCCATACGGGCTGTCATGGCGTCGAGGAAGGCGTACTTCTCGACCTGCTTGGGCGTCTCGGCCTCGCCGGTGTGGACATAGGCGGAGACGACCGTGAGCGTGGCGCCCGGCCCCTCGATGTCGACCTCGATCCAGCGGCCGGCGTCGGCGAAGGCCTCGTCGATGCCGATGCGGTGCGCCAGGTGGCGGTCCCGCGTGGCGACGGCGACCCCGGCACGACCCTTGACGTTGCCCTCGGTGTGAGCGACGTACCAGTCACCGAGCCCGGCCTCTGCGAGCGCCTTGTGCAGCTCCTCGTCGGAGGCGCGCACCTCCTGCAGGCACAGCACGTCGGGCTGGGCGGATCGGAGCCAGTCGGCCGCTCCCCTGCGGATGGCGGCACGGATGCCGTTGACGTTGGCCGAGATGACGCGCATGGCCGCCATTGTCCAGCACGCACAGGGCCTGCACAGCGGGGGCCGGTTCGGTGCACGGGCCGGGTGGGCAGTATCAGGTCGTGGACGTGAGGACGCAGTCTGCCCCGGCGCCGACCCGGCCGGCGCTGTCGACGGCTGACCGGGTGGCCGTGGCGGTGGCGGGCGGTGCCGCGGTCTTCCTCGTGCCGTGGACCGTGTATCTCGGTGGGACCCTGCACCACCCCGGCTACTGGATCGCGATCGACTCGCTCGAGGCGGTCACGGCCGGGGCGACGGCCGTTCTCGTGCTGCGTCGCTCGGCGTGGGCGTCGCTGGCGGCCCGGATCGGCGCGGTCGTGCTGCTGCTCGACGCGTACACCGACGTGTTGAGCGCCCGGCAGGTGGGCCGGCTGGTCGAGGCACTGGTGATGGCCGTGGTGGTCGAGGTGCCGCTGGCAGTCGTTGCGTGGCGCTGGGCCTCTCGGCGGAACCGGCATTGACGCTCACTCGACGCTGTCGGGAACTGGCCTCTCGTCGGG
>NZ_AWQS01000116.1 GCF_000576575.1 Intrasporangium chromatireducens Q5-1 | reverse complement strand
GGGCGCGGCTGCGCTCCGTCCCGCCGCCGAGCGACGACCCGGCCGACGGCGAGGAGGGTGCGGTCCGGGGACCTGCGCGGGTGCACCCCGGCAGGGCGATGGCGAGCGCGGCGGCCCAGGCATCGGGCACCGCGGAGCGGCTCGTGGCCCGGTTCCTCGACTCGGCCGACACCTCGTCCGACATCCGTCCCGGCCCCGCCGAGCTCGTCGCCCTCGCCGTAGACGTCCTGCGGGCGGCCGCGACCGCCGCCGGGGTGCCCGCCGCTGACGTCGAGCGCCAGGTTGCCCACGCCATCGCCTACCTGCGCCGCCGGCTCGTGGGGGACGTGTCGGTCGACGAGTTCGGCTTCGACGAGGACTTCACCCAGCACGTCTACCTGCCGCTGCTGCGGCCGCTCTACAAGCGGTGGTTCCGCGTCGAGGTGCGGGGCATCGAGAACATCCCGGCGACGGGCGGCGCGCTCGTCGTCGCGAACCACTCCGGCACCGTCGCGCTCGACTCGCTGATGACGCAGGTCGCCGTCCATGACGAGCACCCGCAGCACCGCCACCTGCGGATGCTGGGGGCCGACCTCGTCTTCCAGACGCCCTTCATCGGTGCGATGGCGCGCCGCTCCGGCTCGACCCTCGCGGCCAACACCGATGCCGAGCGGCTCCTCGCGAAGGGCGAGCTCGTCGGCGTCTGGCCCGAGGGGTTCAAGGGCGTCGGCAAGCCGTTCAGTGAGCGCTACAAGCTGCAGCGCTTCGGACGTGGCGGGTTCGTCGCGGCCGCCCTGCGGGCCGGCGTGCCGATCGTGCCGTGCTCGATCGTCGGGGCCGAGGAGATCTATCCGATGCTCGGCAACATGCCGACCGTCGCCCGGCTGCTCGGCGTGCCCTACGCCCCGATCACGCCGACCTTCCCGTGGCTGGGGCTGCTCGGCCTCATCCCGCTGCCGAGCAAGTGGCTCATCGAGTTCGGGCCGCCCGTCGGCACGGCCGGGCTCGGCCCAGAGGCCGCCGAGGACCCGATGATGGTCTTCGACCTCACCGACCAGGTCCGCGAGACGATCCAGCAGACGCTCTACAGCCTCCTGATGCAACGCACGTCCGTCTTCATCTGACGCATCTGACTCGACCTGGCGGGTGGGACGGCCCGCTCACGCGCGGCTCGGACCGCGCGGGGGAGCGGGGGCGAGCTCGGCGGCATACCTCATCCGTATGCCGCTCAGCCGGCTCGGGCGGTCACGTGCACGCGTTCTGCCGCACTGCACCGCCCCTCGAAGAGTCCGTCCGAGCGAAGTAAGTTGGGGAGTCATGGACAAGCGCATCCTCATGCTCGGTCGTCCCGGATGCCACCTCTGCGACGAGGCCCGGGCCGTCATCGAACGGGTCGCCGCGGACGTCGGCGTCGGCTGGGAGGAGCGGTCGATCGACGACGACCCCGCCCTGCGCGCGCAGTACGCCGAGCAGATCCCGGTCACCTTCGTCGACGGCCGCCAGCACGACTTCTGGCGCGTCGACGAGCGCCGGCTCCGCGCCGCCCTCGGCTGACCTCCCGGCGCCGGCGGGTCCACGCTGTGGTATACGCATCCGCTCGCTTTGTGCATGGCTTCACAAACGTCTAGCCTGATCGGGTCCCCACGTGCTCCGCGCCCACGAGCGCCTGCCGCGAAAGGAGCCGGTGAGCCCGCGTGTCCGCCGATCCCACCCTGCGTCGAGAGATTCCCGACGCGACCGTCGCGCGGCTCCCCGAATACCTACGGACGCTGACGATGCTGGCGGAGGCCGGTGTCGCCTCGGTCTCGTCCGAGGAGCTCGCCGCATCGGTCGGAGTCCGGTCCGCGCAGCTGCGCAAGGATCTGAGCCACCTCGGCTCGTATGGCGTGCGGGGCGTCGGCTACGAGGTCGAGACGCTGGCGCTGGAGATCACCAGGGCGCTCGGCCTGACCCAGGACTGGCCCGTCGCCATCGTCGGGATGGGTAACCTCGGCCACGCGCTCGCGTCGTACTCCGGCTTTGTCACCAAGGGTTTTCACATCGTGGCGCTCTTCGACGACGACCCCGCCCTCATCGGCGAGCAGGTCGGCGACGTGACGATCCGGCCGTCGTGGGACATCGAGGGCTGCGCCCGCGAGCTCGGCATCGCGATCGGCGTCATCGCGACCCCGGCGCCCGCCGCCCAGACCGTGTGCGACGCGCTCGTGAAGTCCGGCGTCCACGCGATCCTCAACTTCGCACCCAGCGTGCTGACCGTGCCGGCCGGGGTCGAGGTGCGGCGCGTCGACCTGTCCACCGAGCTGCAGATCCTCGCCTTCCACGCCCAGCGCAGGGTCGGGCTGCCCTCCCCGGCGGTGGTGCAGCGATGAGCCTGCTCGTCATCGGGTTGTCCCACCGGACCGCTCCACTGTCCATCCTCGAGGCGCTCTCGGAGGACGAGCGGCGCGACGAGACGCTGGCCGACACCCTCGTCCGCTCCGCGACCGTCGACGAGGTCGTCGTGCTGTCGACCTGCAACCGGCTCGAGGTCTATGCCGAGGTGCCGGCCTTCCACCCCGCCGTGGCCGCGATCGGCGATGCCCTCGCGGCGGCCGCCTCGATCGCGACGGGCACCGAACGCAACGCCGAGCTCGTCGACGAGTGCCCGCGCGAGCCCGAGGCCGCCCTCGCGGCGCGCGCCGACGAGCTGGCCGACCACCTCTACGTCCGCTACGACGACGGCGCCGTCGCTCACGCGTTCACGGTGGCCTGTGGGCTCGACTCAATGGCAGTGGGGGAGTCGCAGGTGCTCGGCCAGATGCGCGCGGCCCTCGCCCAGGGCCAGGAGTCGGGCCGGGTCGGGGCCTCCCTCAACGAGCTGTTCCAGCAGGCGCTGCGGGTCGGCAAGCGGGCCCACTCGGAGACCGACATCGACGGCCACAGCGTCTCCCTCGTCCAGGTCGGCCTCGAGGTGGCCGGCCAGCACCTCGGCCCGCTCGGCTCCCGCCGGGCCGCCGTCGTCGGCGCCGGTGCGATGAGCGGACTCGCCGCGGCCACCCTGAGCCGGGCCGACGTCGACTCGCTGGCGGTCGTCAACCGGACGTTCGACCGGGCCCAGCGGCTGGCCGAGTCGACCGGAGGCACGGCGCGCCCGTGGCAGGACCTGGGCGACGTGCTCGCCGAGAGCGACCTGGTCCTCACCTGTACGGGCGCGGCCGGGCACGTCATCACCGCCGCCGACCTGCGCGCCAGCGGCGGGCGCCGCGGCGGGCGCCCGCAGGTGTTCATCGACCTCGCGCTGCCCCGCGACATCGAGCCGGAGTCGGACTGGCCCGAGCCGATCCCGGGCGTCACCGTCATCGGCCTCGACGAGCTGGGCCAGCGACTGGCCGGACGGGCCGAGGGCCGCGAGGTCGCCCAGGTCCGCGACATCGTCACCGGCGAGGTCGCCTCGTACCTGACCAAGCGCGTCGCCCAGTCGGTCGCGCCGACCGTGGCCGCGCTGCGGGCCCGCGCCGCCGAGGTCGTCGAGACCGAGATGGCCCGGCTCGACCACCGCATGCCGGACCTCGACGACGCGACCCGCGCCGAGGTCGAGCTGGCCGTCCACCGCATCGTCGAGAAGCTGCTCCACACACCGACCCGGCGCGTCAAGGAGTTCGCCATCGACGGCAGCGGTCCGGACTACGCCGCCGCGCTCCGCGAGCTGTTCGACCTCGAGCCCAAGGACGTCGCCAACGTCGACGCACCTCCGAGGAGGGCACGCCCATGACCACGCTGCGCCTCGGAACCCGCCGCTCCGCCCTGGCCACGACCCAGTCGACGTGGGTCGCCGACCGCCTGCGCGCGGCCGGCCACGACGTCGAGCTCGTCGAGATCACCACCCAGGGCGACGTCTCCGGTGCCCTGCTGACGGCCATCGGCGGCACCGGCGTCTTCGCCGCCGAGATCCGCAAGGCCCTGCTCGACGGTCGGATCGACGTGGCCGTCCACTCCCTCAAGGACTTGCCGACAGCGCCGGAGCCCGGGCTGGTCGTCGCCGCCGTCCCGGCGCGCGAGGACCCCCGCGACGTGCTCGTCGCCCGGGACGGGCTCACCCTCGGGGAGCTGCCCGCCGGCTCCGTCGTCGGCACCGGCTCACCCCGTCGGACCGCGCAGCTCGCGTCCCTCGGGCTCGGGCTGCAGGTGCGACCCATCCGCGGCAACGTCGGCACGCGACTGGGGCTCGTCGAGTCCGGTGACGTCGACGCGGTCGTGCTCGCGCGCGCCGGCCTCGCCCGGCTCGGGCTGCTCGACCGCGTGACCGAGGCCCTCGACCCGATCCAGGTGCTGCCGGCCCCCGGCCAGGGCGCGCTCGCCGTCGAGTGCCGGGAGGACCGGGTCGACGTGCGCGAGGCGGTCGCCGTGCTCGAGGACCCCGACACCCGGGCCCGCGTCCTCGCCGAGCGGTCCCTCCTCGCCGCCCTCGAGGCCGGCTGCACAGCGCCGATCGGGGCCCTCGCCGAGGTCGTCGAGGGCGACGACGGCCTGGAGCTGTCGCTGCGCGGCTTCGCCGGGAGCGAGGACGGCAGCATCGAGCTGCGCCGTTCGCTCGTCGGGCCCTACCAGGAGCCGGAGCAGCTCGGCGCCCGGCTCGCCCAGATCCTGCTCGAGGACGGCGCGTCCGACCTCGAACACACGTCCCCACCCGCACCGCAAGACAACTCGGAGCCAGTTTCGTGACTCGTTCGCGCACGCCGTCGCAGGAGACGGTGCACCTGTCCACGCCGCCCGCATCCCCGGCCCGCGTCGCCTTCGTCGGGGCCGGCCCGGGCGACCCCGGGCTGATGACGCTCCGCGGCCGCGACCTGCTCGCCGCCGCCGACGTCGTCATCCTCGACCGGATCGCCAAGGACGACGTCGTGCTCAGCCACGCTCGCCCGGACGTCGAGATCATCGATGCCAGCCACGGCGACCGCGGCCAGGAGCTGACCCAGGCGATGCGGGCCAAGCTCGTCGTCAAGGCCGCCAAGTCGGTCGGCGACGACGGTCTCGTCGTGCGACTCATGGACGGCGACCCCGGCACCTTCAACGGACTCGTCGACGAGGTGCGTGCCTGCCGCAAGGCCGGCATCAGCTACGACGTCGTCCCCGGCGTCTCGGCGATCTCCGCGGTGCCCACCTATGCCGGCGTCCCGCTGACGTCGAAGCAGGACCGCGCGTTCCACGTGCTCAGCGTCGACGGGCACACCGCGCACGTGGCCCGCTACGGCGAGGACGAGGCGACGCTCGTCCTGCTCGGCTCTGCCGACGCGATCCGGGAGGCGCTGCGCACCCTGCTCAAGGCCGGACGCGACGGCGCCACCCCCGTCGTGCTGACCGAGCGGGGCACGACCGTCGCCCAGCACACCCGCACGGGCGTGCTCGCCACGATCGACGACGAGTTCACCGGCGCGACACCCGCCGAGCCGAGCGTCGCCGTCGTGTCCCCGAACGTCGAGCTGCGTGACGAGTTCTCCTGGTTCGAGACGAAGCCGCTCTTCGGGTGGCGGGTCCTCGTGCCCCGCACCCAGGCCCAGGCCGGCCCGATGCTCCAGCGCCTCGCCTCCTACGGCGCGACCGCTGACGTCGTGCCGACGATCTCCGTCGAGCCGCCGCGCACGCCGCAGCAGATGGAGCGGGCGATCCGCGGCCTCGTCACCGGCCGCTACGAGTGGGTCGGCTTCACCTCCGTGAACGCGGTCCGCGCCGTCCGCGAGCGGTTCGAGGAGCTCGGGCTCGACGCACGGGCCTTCGCCGGGCTCAAGGTCGCCGCGGTCGGTGGAGTGACCGCCCAGGCCCTGCAGGACTGGGGCATCAACCCCGACCTCGTCCCCTCGGGGGAGCAGTCGGCCGCCGGTCTGCTCGCCGACTGGCCCGCCTACGACGAGGTGCTCGACCCGATCAACCGGGTCCTGCTCCCGCGGGCCGACATCGCGACCGAGACGCTCGTCGCCGGGCTGCGGGAGATGGGCTGGGAGGTCGACGACGTGACGGCCTACCGGACCGTGCGGGCCGCCCCGCCGGCCCCGGAGATCCGCGACGCGATCAAGGGTGGCGAGTACGACGCCGTCGTCTTCACGTCCAGCTCGACGGTGCGCAACCTCGTCGGCATCGCGGGCAAGCCGCACGCCGCCACGGTGATCGCCTGCATCGGCCCCGCCACGGCGAAGACCGCCCAGGAGCAGGGCCTGCGGGTCGACGTCCTCGCGCCCGAGGCCTCCGCCTCGAGCCTCGTCGACGCCCTCGCCGGCCACGGCGTGGGACTGGCCATCGCCGCAGCGGAGGCCGGCCAGCCGGTGCAGCGGCCGCGGGACAAGCGCCCGACCTCACGGCGGCGGGCCCGATGATCGACCGCCCCCGCCGGCTGCGCCAGTCGCCCGTCGTGCGGGCGATGGTCGCCGAGACCCGCGTCCACCCGAGCCAGCTGATCCTGCCCGTCTTCGTCGCCGAGGGCGCGACCGAGCCGCGGCCGATCCCGAGCATGCCCGGCGTCGTGCAGCACACCCTCGACTCGCTCGTGGAGGAGGCGCGGCGGGCGGCCGGGGCGGGCCTCGCCGGGGTCATGCTCTTCGGCGTGCCCCAGCACAAGGACGCCCGCGGCTGCGGCGCCACCGAGCCCTCGGGCATCCTCAACGTCGCCCTGCAGGCGGTCCGGGACAAGGTCGGGGACGACGTGCTCGTCATGGCCGACACCTGCCTCGACGAGTTCACCGACCACGGGCACTGCGGCGTGCTCGACGACCGGGGCCGGGTCGACAACGACGCGACCCTCGACATCTACGCCGAGATGGCCGTCGCCCAGGCCCGCGCCGGGGCCCACGTCGTCGCCCCGTCCGGGATGATGGACGGGCAGGTCGGCGCGATCCGGACCGCCCTGGACGACGCCGGTTTCCAGGACGTCGTCATCCTCGCGTACGCCGCCAAGTACGCCTCGGCGTTCTACGGCCCGTTCCGGGACGCGGTGCAGTCGAGCCTCCAGGGTGACCGGCGCACCTACCAGCAGGACCCGGCGAACATCCGCGAGGCGCTCCGGGAGATCGACCTCGACGTCGCCCAGGGCGCGGACATGGTCATGGTCAAGCCGGCCCTGTCCTACCTCGACGTCGTCGCCGCGGCAGCGCAGCGCACGACCGTGCCGGTCGCCGCCTACCAGGTGTCGGGCGAGTACGCGATGATCGAGGCCGCGTCGGCACAGGGCTGGATCGACCGGGAACGGGCCGCCCTCGAGTCGCTCGTGTCGATCCGCCGGGCCGGTGCCCAGGCCGTCCTGACCTACTACGCCCTCGAAGCGGCCGACTGGCTGGGCTGACTCCTCTAGGATTCACGCAGCAGCGGGGGAGGTGACGATGGCTGACCAGCAGCCGGACGACGTGCGGTGGCTCGACGAGTCGGAGCAGGCATCGTGGCGTGCCATCCTCCGCGGCACCCGCCTGCTCGAGGGCGCCCTCGACGAGGCCCTCCGCGGCAGCGGCATCCAGCTCAGCGAGTACGAGATCATCTCGATGCTTTCCGAGGCGCCCGGACAGCGCCTGCGCATGTCCGAGCTCGCCTCGATGGTCGTGCAGTCGCGCAGCCGGCTCACCCACACCGCGAAGCGGCTCGAGGAGCGCGGCTGGGTCGGGCGCCAGTCCTGCCTCGCCGACAAGCGCGGCGTCGAGCTGGTCCTCACCCCGAGCGGCAAGGACGCGATCGACCGGATCGCCCGGGTGCACGTGCAGAGCGTGCGCGACAACCTCGTCGACATCATGACCCCCGAGCAGTACAAGGCGATCGGCGACGCGATGGCGATCGTGCGCGACCACCTCGACCCCGAGAAGCGCTCCGGCCGCTGAGGCCGCCCGCCACGGCGGCACCGCGGACAGGCGGGGTGCGGGGTGAGCGGCATACGAGCTGTGGGAAGAATGGGCGCATGACCCAGGACGAACGCACCGCCCAGCCGACCGCCCGCTCCGAGGAGCTCTTCGACCAGGCGCAGCGGATCATCCCGGGCGGCGTCAACTCCCCGGTCCGGGCCTTCGGCAGCGTCGGCGGGACGCCGCGCTTCATGGCGTCGGCGAGCGGGCCGTGGCTCACGGACGTCGACGGCAACCGCTACGTCGACCTCGTCGGCTCGTGGGGGCCGATGATCCTCGGGCACGCCCACCCGGACGTCGTCGCCGCGGTACAGGCGGCCGCGGAGCGGGGCTTCTCGTTCGGCACGCCGTCCGGTGGGGAGGTCGAGCTCGCCGCCGAGATCGTCGCCCGGGTCGAGCCGGTCGAGCAGGTGCGGCTCGTCAACAGTGGCACCGAGGCGACGATGTCGGCGATCCGGCTGGCCCGCGGCTTCACCGGGCGCGACGCCATCGTCAAGTTCGCCGGCTGCTACCACGGCCACGTCGACGCGCTGCTCGCCTCGGCCGGCTCCGGCGTCGCGACGTTCGCGCTGCCCGACTCGGCGGGGGTGCCGCGCTCGAGCGCGGGTGAGACGATCGTGCTGCCCTACAACGACCTCGCCGCGGTCGAGGAGGTCTTCGCCGCGCGGGGGCACGAGATCGCCGCCGTCATCACCGAGGCGGCACCGGGCAACATGGGGCTCGTGCCGCCGCTGCCCGGCTTCACGGAGGGGCTGCGCCGCGTGACCCGCGAGCACGGCGCCCTGCTCATCTCCGACGAGGTGATGACCGGCTTCCGCTGCTCGCCCGCCGGCTTCTACGGCCTCGAGGGTCCGTATGCCGCTGGGCCGGCCGACCTGTTCACGTTCGGGAAGGTCATGGGTGGCGGTTTCCCGGCCGCGGCCTTCGGCGGCCGCGCCGAGGTCATGGCGCTGCTCGCGCCGGCGGGGCCGGTCTACCAGGCGGGGACCCTGTCGGGGAACCCGGTCGCGTCGGCGGCTGGGCTGGCGACGCTCAGGGCGTGCACCCCGGACGTCTACGACCGGCTGGGTGTGGTGTCGCGGGCCGTCGCGGACGGTGTGGCCGATGCGTTGGGGGCGGCCGGGGTGCCGCACACCATCCAGTGGGCCGGCTCGATGTTCTCGGTCTTCTTCCGCGACGGGGCGGTCCGCAACTACGACGAGGCGAAGGCGCAGGACACCGACGCCTTCCGCCGGTTCTTCCACGCGATGCTGGACCATGGGGTGCACCTGCCGCCTAGCGCGTTCGAGTGCTGGTTCGTGTCGGCCGCCCACGACGACGAGGCGGTGTCGGCCGTGCTCGAGGCGCTGCCGGCGGCCGCCCGCGCCGCGGCGGGCGCCACGGGGTGACCCCTTCGCGGCGCGCTGATCACCTGCTGCGTCAGACGCAGCAGGGGGCCCGCTGCTGCACGTGACTCAGCACGGGGCCCGCTGCTGCACGTGACTCAGCAAGGGGCCCGCTGCTGCACGTGACTCAGCAGGGGGCCCGCTGCTGCACGTGACGCAGCAGGTCTCCAGGGGGCGGGTGAAGGCGTGTGGCGCGGACCGGTGCCGGGGCCCGGTGCCAGCCGAGCGGCATACCGTCTCGTCTTGGTTCGTGAAAAGTCGGCGAAGCGGTGTGCCCGGCGGATCTACACTCCCGTCGTGTCTCTGTCCGTCTGGCTGGGCCTGGTCGCCGCCGGGTTCCTCATCTCCCTCACCCCCGGGGCGGGGGCCATCAACACCATGGCCAACTCGATCACGGCCGGGTGGGCGCGCTCGGTGTGGGGCATCATCGGGCAACAGGTCGCGCTGCTGATCCACATCGCGATCGTCGCCGCCGGCGTCGGGGTCCTCGTCGCGAGCTCGCACCTGCTCTTCAACGTGATCCGCTACGCGGGCGCGGCCTACCTCGTCTATCTCGGGATCCGGCAGTGGCGGGAGCGGACGCACACCGACCCTGAGGCGCCGATGCCGCCGCCCGAGTCGTCCTGGTCCATGGCCCGACGGGGGATGCTCGTCAACCTGACGAACCCAAAGGCGATCGTCTTCTTCCTCGCCTTCACTCCCCAGTTCATCCGGCCGAGCGCGCCGCTGGTGCCGCAGTACCTCGTGCTGACCGCGACGGTGGTGGTCATCGACGTCATCGTCATGTGGTTCTTCTTCGCCGCCGCGGCCAAGGGGCTGCGCCGGCTGACGCGGAGCCAGCAGGGGCAGAAGAGGCTCAACCGGCTCTTCGGCGGGCTCTTCGTCGGCGTCGGGGCGCTGCTCGCGGCAGTGCACTAGGCCGGGACCGCGCTCTCGATCGTCGGGAGGGTGCTGTCGATGGAGGGGTGTCACTACCACGGTCTCGGGAACGTGGGTGGCCAATTGGGTCGGCGCGTCCGCGTTTGAGACACTGGGCGCCATGACCGGCAGCCCCTCCCAGCCCACCCCGCCCGCGCGGTCCGGGCCGACCCGCACCGTGGTCCACCTGATGCGCCACGGCGAGGTCGACAACCCCGGCGGGGTGCTCTACGGACGGCTGCCCGGCTACGTCCTCTCCGAGCTCGGCCGCGAGATGGCCGAGACCGTCGCGGCGCACCTCGAGCCCAACGACATCACGCGCGTCGTCGCCTCCCCGCTCGAGCGGGCCCAGCAGACCGCCCGACCCATCGCCGCGAGCCACGGCCTCGCCGTCGACACGGACGAGCGGCTCATCGAGGCGGCCAACCACTTCGAGGGCCGGGCCTTCACGAAGACCTCCCTGCTTGACCCCCGCCACTGGCCGAAGGTCCTCAACGTGACCAAGCCCAGCTGGGGCGAGGCGTACGAGGCGATCGCCGAGCGGATGCTCGCGGCGGTCGCGGACGCCAGGTCAGCGGCATACGGTCATGAGACGGTGCTCGTCTCGCACCAGCTGCCGATCTGGACGGTCCGCAACCGGCTCGAGGGCCGACGCCTCTGGCATGACCCGCGCAGACGCGAGTGCTCCCTCGCGTCGCTCACCTCCCTGCACTACGTCGACGACGAGCTCGAGTCGATCGCCTACTCGGAGCCCGCGGGTGCCCTGCTCGCCCGAGCCACCAAGAGCGTGGGCGCCTGATGCGACCGATCGACCGGCGCACTGCGGTGCGGTGGGGGGCGGCGGCGTTGGCGGGCGCCGCCGTCACGCTGACCGCCGCGTGCTCCTCCGACCCGAACTCCATTGCAGCCCAAGCCCAGTCCGGCGACCGGAAGGGTTACATCTCCGGCGACGGGACGATCGAGCAGGTCGGTCCCGGGGACCGGGGTCAGCCGATCGCGCTGTCCGGCACGACGCTCGAGGGCAAGCCGTGGTCGATGCAGGGGCTCGAGGGCAAGGTCCTCGTCGTCAACGTCTGGGGCTCCTGGTGCCCGCCGTGCATCAAGGAGACCCCGGAGCTGCAGAAGGTCTGGGACGACGTGCAGGCCAAGAAGCTCGACGTCGCCTTCATCGGCCTCGACACCCAGGAGAGCCCCGAGTCCGGCCTCGCCTTCCAGCGGGCCAACAAGGTCACCTACCCGTCCCTCGGCTACGACGGCGGCGTGCCGCTGCTCGCCCTGCAGGGCAAGGCCACCGCGACCCCGACCACGCTCGTCCTCGACGGCACGGGACGCGTCGCCGCCCGCGTGTCCGGCGCCGTCACGGCGACGACGCTGCGCGGGCTCATCGACGACGTCCTGGCCGAGGGCTGAGCGGTGTCCCCCGACCTGCTGACCGGCTCGGTCGTCGTCGCGGCGGCCGTGGCCCTCGCGGCGGGTTTCGTCTCCTTCGCCTCGCCGTGCGTCCTGCCGCTCGTGCCGGGCTTCCTCGGCTACGTCACCGGCCTCGGCGACGTGTCGCTGCAGGAGCGCTCCCGAGGGCGGCTGATCCTCGGCGCGCTGCTGTTCATCCTCGGCTTCTCGGTCGTCTTCCTCGCCATGGCATTCGGGGTGTCCGTGCTCGGGCTCGCGCTGCAGGCGCACCGCAGCCTGCTCATGCGCGTCGGTGGGGTCGTCGTCATCGTGACCGCGCTGCTCTTCCTCGGCCTCGGCAAGGGGTATGCCGCTCAGCTCGCCTGGCGTCCCCGTGCGGGTCTCGCCGGGGCCCCGTTGCTCGGTGCGGTCTTCGGCATCGGGTGGAGCCCCTGCCTCGGGCCGACCCTCGCGGCGATCTATGCCATGGCGGCGCCGCTCAGCGCGCAGTCCGGCACCGTCGGGCGCGGCCTCGTGCTCGCCCTGGCCTACTGCATCGGGCTCGGCCTGCCCTTCCTGCTCATGGCAGCCGCCTGGGAGAAGGCCGGCCGGGCCAACGCCTGGCTGCGGCGGCACCAGCGGGCGATCCAGCTGGTGGGCGGGGTGCTCCTGCTCGTCGTCGGCCTGATGCTCGTCACCGGCCTGTGGGAGACCGTCATGGTCTGGCTGCAGGTCCACCTCATCGGCACCTTCCGGACGGTTCTCTAGATGGCCAACACCGACACCCCGACGAAGCCGCGCCAGTCGGCTCCGCAGCCCCAGCTGCCCAAGCTCGGGCCGGTCGGCTGGCTCCGCTGGGCCTGGCGGCAGCTGACGAGCATGCGCACCGCGCTCTTCCTGCTGCTGCTCGTCGCCGTCGGGGCGGTGCCCGGCTCGATCTTCCCGCAGCGCAACATCGACGCGGGCCGGGTCGCGGACTACCTGGCCCAGCACAAGACGAGCGGGCCGTGGCTCGACCGGTTCGGCTTCTTCGACGTCTACTCCTCGCCCTGGTTCTCGGCGATCTACCTGCTGCTGTTCA
>NZ_AWQS01000115.1 GCF_000576575.1 Intrasporangium chromatireducens Q5-1 | reverse complement strand
CTCACCGCCGAGTCACTGCGCTCCTGGCCCCTGCCCGCGCCCGGCGATAACAAGGAGGCGAGGGGCCGGACGCTCGTCGTCGGCGGCACGGCGCACACGCCGGGGGCGGTGCTGCTGGCGGGTGAGGCGGTCCTGCGCGCGGGGGCCGGCAAGCTGCAGATCGCGACGGCGGCCGCCGTGTCGGCCGCCCTGGCGGTCGCTGTGCCGGAGGCCCAGGTGGTGCCGCTCCCGATGGACGACGACGGCAACATCGACGCGGCTGCCGCGGAGACGATCCTCGTGATGGCGGACCGCGCGGACGCCGTGCTCGTCGGCTCCGGCTTCACCAGCCCGGACCCCACCGTGGCCCTGCTCGAGCGGGTCATTCCCCAGCTCCACCGGCCGCTCGTCATCGACGCCGTTGGCTCGGCCTATCTCACCACGCACCGGCAGGGGCTGCTCCACCTCGACGGCCGGGCCATCCTCACCCTCAACCCCTCCGAGGTGACCCAGACCCTCGGGCTCGAGGACGAGCAGGTCGCGGCGGACCCCGTCGGCTGCACCCGCAGGCTCGCGACCGAGTCCGGAGCGGTCGTCCTGTTCGGCGGCGCGGGCAAGATCGTCGCTGCGCCGGACGGCCGCCTCTGGGAGTCGTCGGCCGGCGGTCCGGGCCTGGGCATCTCGGGCTCGGGCGACGTGCAGGCCGGGATCGTCGCCGGCCTCCTCGCCCGCGGAGCGGAGCCGGCGCAGGCGGCCTGCTGGGGCGGGCAGCTGCACGGCCTGGCGGGCGAGCAACTGGCTCGTCAGCAGGGACCGGTCGGGTTCCTTGCGCGGGAGATCAGCACCTGCCTGCCGGGCCTGCTCGTCCGACTGGGCACCACCTGACCCGCACGCCGGCCCCCGCCGCACCACCACCCCGGCACCAGCACCGCCCCGGCACCAGCACCGGTCCTGCGACGCCACCGGCCCTGCGAGGCCACTCGTCCTACGGCAGACTCGGGTCCGTGCGCGTCGCAGTCGTCGACAACCCGGTCCGTGACCCGGCCGAGACGGCGCTGACCGCCGTGCACCGTGCGTGCCTCTGCCGGGGCTGGCCCGAGCCCGACGTCGCGGAGACCACGGTCGCCGAGCCCGGCGGCGCTCAGGCGCGAGCCGCCGTCGAGGCCGGCGCGGACCTCGTCGTGGTCATCGGGGGCGACGGCACCGTCCGGGAGGTCGCCGGGGCGATGGCCGGCACGGGCGTCCCGCTGGGGGTCGTCCCTCGGGGCACGGCCAATCTCTTCGCGCGCAACCTGCACCTGCCCTACTCCTCCCTCGAGCGCTCGGTCGCGATCGCCCTCGGGGGCGAGCCGCACGACGTCGACCTGGGCCGCGCTCGCTGGGGGACGCCCGACGGCGCCGTCGGCGAGGGCGCCTTCGTCGTCATGGCGGGCGTCGGCCAGGATGCGCGCACCATCGAGCTCGTCCGGCCCGTGCTCAAGAAGCACATCCGGTGGGTCGCCTACTTCGTGCCGGCCGTGGCCACCCTGGGTGCGCCGCTCCTGCCGATGCGAGTGGGCCGTGACGGCGGCCCCGTCCGCGACATGCGGCTCTGGTGCCTGTTGGCCGGCAACGTCGGCCGGATCCCGCTCGGGATCGAGGTGCTGCCCGGCGCACGCGTCGACGACGGGGTGCTGCACCTCGCCGCGGTCGGGCCGACACACCTCGTCGGCTGGGTCCCGATCGCGCTCAAGGGTCTGCTGCGGTGGCGACACGACGTGCCGGGGCTCGCCTACGCGACCGCCCGGTCGGTGCGGGCCGAGACGGACGAGCCCGTGACGATCCACGTCGACGGCGACGAGCACGCCGGCGTCGTGTGGCTCGAGGCCCGCATCGAGCCACGGGCGCTGCGCATCAACCTGCCCCCGGGCCCGGCTCCCGACGCCTGACCGACGCCTGACCCAAGGCCTGGCCCGACGCCTGCCCCGACGCCCTTCAGCCCTTCGCACCAGGGCCCGCCGCGGCGAAAGTGCCCACGGCGCAACGCGACTCATTCTCGAGCCGGGTCCTCGACCAGCGTTGAGGCCCAGTCGGGCACGTACTTCGAGACGGCCATCGGCGGCCGCTGGTAGCCGGTGCTCGGGAGCCGTTCGGGGAGCTTGACCTTCGGCGTCGGGGCCGGCGACTCGTCATACGGGATCGAGGAGAGCAGGTGGTGGATCATGTTGAGCCGCGCCTGCTTCTTCGAGTCCGAGGCGACGTGGTGCCACGGCGCCACCGGCGTGTCCGTGTGCACCATCATCTCGTCCTTCGCCCGGGAGAAGTCCTCCCACCGGGTGATCGACTCGAGGTCGATCGGCGAGAGCTTCCACTGCCGGAGCGGGTCGTGCAGGCGCTTGCGGAACCGGGCGAGCTGGACGTCGTCGGAGACCGAGAACCAGTACTTGCGCAGGTGGATCCCGTCGTCGACGAGCATCTGCTCGAAGATCGGGCACTGCCGCATGAAGAGCTGGTACTGCTCCGGCGTGCAGAAGCCCATCACCTTCTCGACGCCCGCGCGGTTGTACCAGGAGCGGTCGAACAGGACCATCTCACCGGCAGCCGGCAGGTGCTCGATGTAGCGCTGGAAGTACCACTGCGTCTGCTCCCGCTCGGTCGGGGCGGGCAGCGCGGCGATCCGGGCGACGCGCGGCGAGAGGTACTCGGTGATCCGCTTGATCGTGCCGCCCTTGCCGGCCGCGTCACGGCCCTCGAAGACGACCACGACCCGTGCCCCGGTGTCCTTGATCCACGTCTGGAGCTTGCCGAGCTCGCCCTGCAGCCGGTAGAGCTCGGCCGTGTAGATCCGGTCGGGGATCTTCGTGGTCCGGAAGCCCGTCTCCTCGGAGTCGTTCCCACCCCTCGACGCCATGGGGACAGGCTAGCCACCCGCCCGGCGAGCGGGCGAGCAATCGCCCGCTCAGCGGCATACCGAAGAGGCCGTATGCCGCTCAGCTCGCTCAGACGCGGTGGGCGCGCTCCGCCAGCCGTGGGCTCGTGCGTGCCACAGGTAGGCGAGCAGGCCACCGGGGATCTCGCAGACGAAGGTGAAGAAGCTGAAGAGCAGCACGCCGGCGACCGACGCCACGGGGTCGCCACCGAGGGCGACGAGGGCCGCGGCGGTGCCGGTCTCGGCGAAGCCGGTGCCGCCGGGGGTGAGCACGACGGTGGTGAGCATCCGCCCGAGCGCGTAGCCGGCGGTCACCTCCGCCCAGCCGAGGTGGCTGCCGACGACGGCGAGGCAGGCCCACATGAGCACGCCCTGCAGGACGAGGTAGGCGAGCATGCCGATGACGAGCCCGCCCCGGCCGCGCTTGAGCAGCGCGACGGCGCTGGCGCGCTGGCTCGCGAGGGACGCCTCGAGGCCCTGCGGGGCCGGGCGGCGGACGAGCGTCGCGAGGCGGCTGGCGGCGGATGCTGCGGTGGTGATGAGTCGGGAGGCGAACCGGTCGCTCGCGAGCGCCGCGACGAGGAGCACCACGACGAGCGCGCAGATGCCGCCGGCGATGCTCGTGGCGAGCAGCACCGATCCGTCGACCCGGGCACCGACCATGAGGAGCGCGACGAGCCCGGCGACCGGGAGCGCCAGCCGGGCGAGGACGTTCCAGACACCGGTGACGGCGGTGTAGAGCCCGATCGCGCGGTTCGTGAAGCCGTACTGGCGTGCCATCACCCACGTGACCCCGACGCCCACCGCCCCACCGAAGGGCACGAGGTTCGAGACGCCACTGCCGACGAGGTTGAGGACGAAGCCCTGGCCCTTCGTCAGGCCGGGCAGCGAGGCGGCCAGCACGAAGGTGTAGGCCCACAGGCCCACGAGCCAGAGGCCGGTCAGCCCGACGAGCTGCCAGAGCGGCACCTGGGAGACGGCGTGCATCGCGGCGCGCCAGGAGGCGCCGGTCACAGCGGGCAGGACCAGCGCGAGCAGCGTCACGAGGATCGCCAGGGACCCCCCGACCTGCAGGATCCGCCGGAGGGTCGGTGTCGACACCTCGGGGGTCAGGGTCTGGGACGTCATGCGGGCAGGCTCGCTCTCGGGTGTTGGTGCGAGGTAGAGGCGCGAGTGGGGTGGTCTGATACGTCGTCCGGCTGGGGCACGGTTCCAGCCTCCGCGAGATCGCGCGGCCACGACATCGGGGCCGGCCCCCATCCGTCTCAGGGTCTCCCCGGCTTCGTCCCCCACCCCCGGACGCGCGGCCGGGGTGTCGGGTCAGGCGCCGCCGACGAAGACCGCGACGATGACGCCGTAGAGCACGTGCGAGACGAGGCCCGCCAGCGCCGTCTGCGGCCCGTAGTTGCGGGCGAGGAAGCCCGGCGGCTCGAGCAGCGCGTTGGTGGTGGCGTCACTGAGCTCGCTGCCCATCCGAGGGTGCACCAGCGGCAGGGCGACGTTGACGAGGACGGTCCCGGAGATGACCCCGTGGGCGAGCCCGAACACCGCTCCGAGCCACCAGTCACGCCGGCCGAGCACCGCGAAAAGGGCGTAGTAGACCAGGGCGAAGGCGAAGCCGACGAGGAAGTGGGCGAGGTAGCCCAGCGCCTTGGCACGGCGCCGGTCGCCGGTGACGATGGTGCCGAGCAGGAAGGGCAGGTCGATCCGGGTCAGGTGCAGCTCCGTCGCGGCGCGCAACACGCTCGTCAGGACGACGGTGCCGGCGAAGCCCCCGGCGAGCGCTCCGACGACGGTCATGGCCGCCCCTCCTCTGCCACCCCGGCATCTGCGACCCCGGCCTCGGCGATCTCGATCTCGGCGATCGCCGCCGCGGCGCTGATCAGGGCCAGATGGGTCAGGCCCTGCGGGAGGTTCCCCAGGAACGCACCGGTCGCGGGGTCGATCTCCTCTGCGTAGATCCCGACGTCGTTGGCCAACGAGACGAGCTCGTCCATCAGGGTTCGCGCCTCGGCGACGGAGCCGGTGCGGGCGAGCGCCTCGGCGAGCCAGAAGGAGCAGCTGAGGAAGACGCCCTCGGTGCCGGACAGCCCGTCCTGACCGAGGTAGCGGTAGAGGTAGGGACCGTGGCCGAGCTCGCGACGGACCGCCGCGACGGTGCCGTGCCAGCGCGCACCCGTCGGGTCGCCGTAGCCGGCCAGCAGCCCGAGCAGCAGGCTCGCGTCGAGCTCCGTCGTCGCGGGGAACCGCGTGTAGGACCCGAGCTCGTCCGAGTAGCACTGTTGCTCGATGAAGTCCCGGCACAGGTCGGCCTCGCGACGCCACCGATCGACGTGACGGTCGGGGAGCAGGCCCTGGTCCGCCAGCGCGAGGGCGCGGTCCAGGGTCACCCAGCACATCATCTTCGAGTGGGTGAAGTGCTGCGGCGCACTGCGCACCTCCCAGATGCCGGCATCGGTCTCCCGCCAGAGCCGGCCGACGAGGTCGGCCACCTCGGCCAGCCGGCGGCCGATCTCGGCGTCGAGCCCACCAGCGCCCTTGGCGTAGAGCCAGGCGCACTGGAGCAGCTCGCCATAGCTGTCGAGCTGCTGCTGCGCCGCCGCGGCATTGCCGATCCGGACCGGACGCGAGTTCTCGTAGCCCGCGAGTGGAAGCACCCGCTCGGTGGTGCTGGTGCCACCGTCGAGCCGGTACAGCGGATGCAGCCGCGGATGGGTCAGCTGGGTGGCCTGCATGAGCCACCAGAAGTAGGCCTCGGCCTCCGGGGCGCACCCCAGCTGCAGGAGGGCGTCGATGATGAAGGCGGCGTCGCGCACCCAGCAGAACCGGTAGTCCCAGTTGCGCTCTCCGCCCAGCTGCTCCGGCAGCGAGGTCGTCGCCGCTGCGGCGACGGCACCCGACGGCGCGTGGACGAGCAGCTTCAGCGCCAGGGCGCTGCGCAGCACCGGATCGCGCCAGGCTCCTCGGTAGCTCCGCCCGGTCGCCCAGGCCCGCCACGCCGCGATCGTGTGCTCCAGCCGCGCGTCGAGCTCGGACGGGGACGGCAGGACGAGCGGCTCCTGGTGGGCACCGCACAGGGCGACCACGCCGCGTGAGCCGGGGCTCGTCTCGAACTCCCCTCGGACCGTGTCGCCCTCGATGCGCGCCGTCCCCGCGCCGAACGAGCAGACCGCGAGCGCGTCGGCGCCCGAGGTGGCCACCGGAACCCCGGCGCGGGAGCCGAGACGGGTCCGGGCCCGGCCGTAGCCGAACCGGGGCTGGACCACCCACGCCATGGGGACGGTCCCGCTGACCCCCTGGACCCGGCGCTGCAGCTCGCGCGCCGGGCCCAGCCGCTCTTCACGCAGGGTCAGCGCGTCGACGACCCGCGCCACTCCGGAGGCGGTCGTGAACGTCGTCTCCAGCACGTTGGTGTCCGGCAGGTAGCGGCGGGTAACGGTGCAGGGCCCGGCCGGGGCCAGCCGGAAGAACCCGCCAGCATCCACGTCGAGAAGCGCTGCGAAGAGGGTGGCCGAGTCGAGGTTGGGCCAGGCCAGCCAGTCGATGGACCCGTCCTCGGCGACGAGCGCCACGCTGCGCCCGTCTCCGATCGGAGCATAGGCCCGGAGCGGGGCGTAGCCGTTCGACGACCGGCCCATCCCGCTGATCGACACCCCGGCCACCTCCTCGAGTCAGAGGCCGAGCTCGCGCGCGCCCTCCGTCGAGCTGGCCCGGAGGAACTCCGTGCACCGGGCCTCCTCGTCGGACTCGCCGATCGCGCGGGCGGCACGTGCCAGCGCCCCCAGCGCCCGCAGGAACCCGCGGTTCGGCTCGTGCGACCACGGCACCGGCCCCTGGCCACGCCAGCCGGCGCGCCGCAGCGCGTCGAGCCCGCGGTGGTAGCCGGTCCTGGCATAGGCGTAGGCCTCGACGTCGCGGTCACCATCGGCCAGGGCGTCCTCGGCGAGCACCGCCCACGCCAGCGACGACGCCGGCTGCCCGGCCGCCACCTGCACCGGGTCGACCCCGGCCTCGAGACGCTCCGCCGCCGGGTCCGGCGGCAGGAGCGTCTCGGGGATGCCGAGCAGGTCCCCGCTCACGAGATCACCCCGCTGAGCGGCATACCGAATCGGCTTGTCACTGGTGCGTCCCCGCCGACCGGAGGTTCTGGCACGCCTCGACGACGCGGGCGGCCATGCCGGCCTCGGCCTCCTTGCCCCACGCCCGCGGGTCGTACTGCTTCTTGTTGCCGACCTCGCCGTCCACCTTGAGCACGCCGTCGTAGTTGCGCAGCATCCAGTTCGCGACGGGACGGGTGTAGGCGTACTGGGTGTCGGTGTCGACGTTCATCTTGACGACGCCGTAGTCGACGGCGGCCGAGATCTCCTCGGCGAGCGAGCCGGACCCGCCGTGGAAGACGAGGTCGAACGGCCGGGCGTCGTCGCCGAGCCCGAGCTCCTTCGCGGCCGCCTGCTGGGCCTGCAGGAGGATCTCGGGGCGCAGCTTGACGTTGCCCGGCTTGTAGACGCCGTGGACGTTGCCGAAGGTCAGCGCCGTCAGGTAGCGGCCGTTCTCACCGTGTCCGAGGGCCTTGATCGTCGCGATGGCGTCCGCGGGCGTCGAGTAGAGCTTGTCGTCGATGGCGCCCTCGACCCCGTCCTCCTCGCCGCCGACGACGCCGACCTCGATCTCGAGGATGATGTTGGCGGCCTTCGCCTTGGCGAGCAGCTCCTGCGCGATCTGCAGGTTCTCGTCGAGCGGCACCGCCGAGCCGTCCCACATGTGCGACTGGAAGTACGGAAGTCCGCCGTCTGGGCCCTTCGACCTGACCCGCTCGGCCGAGGCCTCGAGGAGCGGCCGGACGAAGCCGTCGAGCTTGTCCTTGGGGCAGTGGTCGGTGTGGAGCGCGATGTTGACCGGGTAGTTCTTCGCGACCTCGTGCGCATAGGCGGCGAAGGCGAGCGAGCCGGTGACCATGTTCTTGACGGTGGGGCCGGAGAGGTACTCGGCGCCACCGGTCGAGATCTGGACGATGCCGTCGGAGCCCGCGTCGGCGAAGCCCTTGAGCGCGGCGTTGAGCGTCTGCGAGCTGCTCACGTTGATGGCGGGGTAGGCGAAGGAACCGGCCTTCGCGCGGTCGAGCATGTCGGCGTACACCTCAGGGGTGGCGATGGGCATTGCGTTCTCCTGCACGTGACGTGGGTGGTGGCATTCAGTGCTCAGCCCGATCCTGCCATGCCCCCTTTCGCGCGGACACCGGCTTCGTCGTTCACCGCATCGGTATGCCGCTGAGCCCGCTCCCGCTCGCCCGTCTCCTCTCGGGGGCGGCCGGCACGGGAGTGGCGACGCGTCACACGACGATAAGGTCCCGGGGCCGGTTGTTGAGCCGCTCGACCGCGGAGTCCGTGACGGCGACGATGTCCTCGATCCGGGCACCCCACTCCCCCGGCACGTAGACGCCCGGTTCGACGCTGAACGTCATCCCCGGCTCGAGGGGCAGGTCGTTGCGGGCGACGACGTACGGCTCCTCGTGGACGTCGAGGCCGATCCCGTGCCCGGTCCGGTGGATGAAGAACCCGTCGAGGCCGGCGTCGCGCAGCACGGCGCGGGCCGCCTCGTCCACCGCCTCGCAGGTCACCCCGGGGCGCACCGCCTCGACGGCCGCCTCCTGCGCCGCCTGCAGGGTCGCGTAGGCGGTCGCGACGTCGCGAGCGGGAGCCAGCCCAGCGGCATACGTCCGCGTGCTGTCGGAGTTGTAGCCGGAGGGCAGCGGACCGCCGATGTCGACCACGACGAGCTCGCCCCGCTCGATGACGCGGTCGGAGAGCGAGTGGTGCGGGCTCGCTGCGTTCGGGCCCGAGGCCACGATGACGAAGTCCGCCGTGGCGTGGCCCTCCTCGACGATCGCGGCGGCGATGTCGGCGCCGACCTCGGCCTCGGTGCGGCCGGGGCGCAGCCACTCGGCGACGCGGGCGTGCACCCGGTCGATCGCCGCGCCGGCGAGCCGGAGCTGCTCGAGCTCGGCGCGGTCCTTGCGCATCCTCAGCTCGCGCAGGATCGGGCCGGCAAGAACCTGGTGCGCGGCGCCGGCCTCGCGGAGCCGGAACGCGTGCAGCGCCGGGGTGAGGTCCGACACGGCGACGCGGTCGAGGGCCGTCCCGGCGAGCGCGAGCGCATAGGGGTCGTCCCCGTCCACCCAGGTGCGCACCTCGATCCCGAGGGCCTCGAGGCCGAGGCCGGCCAGCCCGGCATACTCGAGCGCCGGCGAGACGAAGACCGGGGCGCCGCCGTCGGTCGGGACGACGAGGCAGGTGAGCCGTTCGAAGGACGAGCCCGCGACGCCGAGGAGGTAGCGCAGGTCGGACCCCGGCGTCACGACGGTGGCCGAGGCGCCCGCATGCCCGGCCGCCTCCCGGAGCCGGGTGAGGCGCTTGCGGACGAGGACGGCGTCGAGCGCCGCGGACGAGGTTCCCATGGCAGTGGACCCTATTGCGCATTCCGGCGAACCCTTGCGGGGGTCCGGTCGGTTTGCCACGATCCGGGCATGGAACCGACGGTGCGCATCGCGACGGGTCAGCTGCGGGGAACCGAGCACGAGGGGGTGAGCCGGTTCCTCGGCATCCCGTACGCCGCACCCGCGGTCGGCGCCGCCCGGTTCCGGGCGCCGCGGCCGGCACCCGCGTGGGACGGGACGCGCGAGGCCACCCACCACGGCCCGACCGCCCTGCAGGCGCCCTACCCGCCGCCGATCGGGAACCTGCTGCCGAGCTCGGTCCTCGACGGACCCGACTATCTCAACGTGAGCGTGTGGACTCCGGACGCGGGCGGCTCCGGCCTGCCCGTCATGGTGTGGTTCCCCGGAGGCGCGTTCGTGCGCGGAGCGAACTCCATTGCCACGTATGACGGTTCCGCCTTCGCGCGGGACGGTGTCGTGCTCGTCGGGGTGAACTACCGCCTCGGCGTCGCCGGCTGCCCGGTGCTGCCGGATGCCCCGACGAACCTCGGCATCCGAGACCAGATCCTCGCCCTCGAGTGGGTCCAGGAGAACATCGCGGCCTTCGGTGGCGACCCCGGCAACGTGACGATCTTCGGCGAGTCGGCCGGTGGCATGAGCGTCGCCACCCTCATGGCGTCGCCCCCGGCGCGCGGGCTCTTCCGGCGGGCGATCGTCCAGAGCGGCAGCGGAGCAGCGGTCGCCGAGGCGGACGACCTGCGACGGGTGACCGAGGCGGTGGCTTCGCGGCTCGGCGTCCCGGCCACCGCAGCGGCGCTGTCCTCGGTCGACCCGAACGCCCTGCGCGACGCCCAGACGGCCGTCGGCCTCGAGCTGAGCATGGGCTCGGACCCGGCGCGCTGGGGGGCGACGACGGTCCGCGCCGGGCTCGGGATCATGGGGTTCTTCCCGTGCATCGACGGCGACGTCGTCCCGGGGGTGCCGGCCGACGTCATCGCGGGTGGCGGGGCCGTCCCGCTGCTGACCGGCACGACCGCCGAGGAGTTCCGCCTCTTCGCGGTGCCCACCGGCGTCGCCGCCTCCGTCACGCCGGAGACGCTGCCGCTCGTCGCCGCGCGCTACGGCTGGCCCACCGACCTCGTCGACCTCTACTCGGCGAACCGGCCGGCGGCGTCGCCGGGAGACGTCGTCACGGCGATGCTGACCGACGTGGCGTTCTGGCTGCCGACGGTCCGCCTCGCGGAGTCGGCCGGGGCGGGCGGGGCCCCGGTGCACGTCTACGAGTTCGCCTGGCGCACCGAGGTCGCCGGCCTCGGGGCCAGTCACGCCCTCGAGCTCGGCTTCGTCTTCGACACCCTCGGCCGGGAGGGGTCCGGACCCCTGACGGGTGAGAATCCGCCGCAGGCGTTGGCCACCGAGATGCATGCGGCGTGGGTGGCCTTCGCGACCACCGGCGAACCGGGCTGGCAGGCCTACACGCCCGAGCAGCGGGTCGTCTTGAGGTTCGACTCGGCGTCGGAGGTCGTCGTGGACCCCCGCGCGGAGGAGCGGCGCGCGTGGCAGCCGCTCCTCAGCCGATGAGAGGCGTCACTCCTCGATGCGGAAGCCGAGCTTGAGCGTCACCTGGTAGTGCGCGACCTGTCCGTCGGCGATGTGGCCGCGCACGTTCTGCACCTCGAACCAGTCGAGGTTGCGCACCGTGGTGCTGGCCCGGCCGATCGCCCCGGCGATGGCGTCGTCGATCGACGTCTCCGACGTGCCGACGACCTCGGTGACCCCGTAGGTGTGTGCGGGCATGGCACTCCTTCCCTTGGGCGCCGACACCGTCGCCGGCGGTCCTGCCCATGCTCGCACCTCCGGGGGGCCGAGTGGGCGGTATGCCGCTCAGCCGGCCCGCGCTGCCAGCTGACCCACGTAGCGGGCTGACGGGCGGATGAGCTTCGGGTCGTGGCTCTGCTCGAGGACGTTTGCCACCCACCCGACGACGCGGGCCACGCAGAAGGTCGGCGTGAACAGGTCCGGCGCGAGGCCGGCGAGACGCATCACGACCCCGGCGTAGAACTCGACGTTGGCGTGCAGCTGCCGCCCGGGCTTGAGCTCGGCGAGGACGCGCTCGAAGGTGTCCTCGACCTGGGTTGCGAAGTCGACGAGCGGGTCGTCGTAGCCGCGGGCGATGTCCCGCAGCATCTCCGACCGGGGGTCGCGGGTGCGATAGACCGGGTGGCCGAAGCCCATGATCAGCTCGCCCTTCGTGATCCGGTCGCGGACCCAGGCATCGGCCCGGTCGGGCGTCCCGATCTCCTCGAGCGCCTCGAGGGCTCGGCTCGGGGCGCCGCCGTGCTTCGGCCCGGAGAACGAGCCGATCGCGGCGACGAGGCAGGCGGCGAGGTCGGCGCCGGTGGACGCGACGACGCGAGCGGTGAACGTCGACGCGTTGAACCCGTGGTCCATCGTCGAGACGAGGTAGGTCTCGATGGCCCGGACGTCTTGGGACGCAGGCCGCTCGCCGCTCACCATGCGGAGGTAGTCCTCGGCGTGACCCAGGGACGGGTCGGGCGCGATGGGCTCGAGCCCGCGCCCGAGGCGGTGGGCGGCCGCGAGGATCGTCGGCGTCACCGCGACGGCGGCGAGGGCGGTGGCGAGCCGCTCATCCTCTCCGGCGTCGAAGAGCGGACGCTGGCCGGTCGCTCCGCCCCAGAGGGACAAGGCACTCCGCAGGATCTGCAGCGAGTCGCTCGTGGTGCGGCAGATGGCGGGCAACAGCTCCGCGACGGCCGACGGCAGGGCACGGTGCCCCGCGAGGCGCGCTCGGAAGGCGGCCAGCTCCGCCGCGTCGGGCAGGTGTCCGACGATGAGGAGATGGGCGACCTCCTCGAAGCCGTGGTGGCGGGCGAGCTCGACGGCCGAGTGGCCCCGGTAGTGGTAGAAGCCCTCGTCGCCTCGGACGTCGCCGATCTCCGTGTTGGTGACGATGACGCCGGCGAGCCCGGGTGGGACGGTGATCGCGCCCGAGGCGCCGGCCCGGGTCATCGTGTCGGTGGTTGCCATGCTCTGCTTCCCCTCACTGGCTGTTGGGACTAGCCTTCTCGCTATTGATCAACATCGTCAATGTTGATCGCATCAACGGTTGACCCGATCAACAGGTGAGGTGTGCCGGTGGCAGCGAGACAGTGGATCACCACCACCGAGGCGGCCCAACGCCTCGGCGTGAAGCGAGCGACGCTCTATGCCTACGTCAGCCGGGGCCAGCTCCGGAGCCGGCGTCGGCCGGGGCAGCAGGAGAGCCTGTTCGACCGCGCCCAGGT
>NZ_AWQS01000114.1 GCF_000576575.1 Intrasporangium chromatireducens Q5-1 | reverse complement strand
AGATCAGCTCCTAACCCACTCCTCGCCACCCCGCTGCTGCTGGTTCGAGGTATTTGCCGGACGGTGGGGTCCGCCGATTACCTCGAACCAAGAGGACCGCTGCTGGTTCGAGGTATTTGCCGGACGGTGGTGCCCGCCGATTACCTCGAACCAAGAGGGCCGCCGCTGGTTCGAGGTATTTGCCGGACGGTGGTGCCCGCCGATTACCTCGCACCAGGGGAGGTGGCACCCGTGGGCGGACGGTCCAGGTCGAGGGGATAGCTGAACTCGTAGACCGCCACCCGGCGGGCCCGCGGGTTGCCCTGACCGACGCGCCGGTACCGCTCGACGACCTGCGCGATCTCGGCCGTCATCGCGTCGAGCTGCTCCGTCGTCACCAGCACCATCGCGTCCCGCGGCGTGCACGCGTCCTGCCAGGCAACGGGCCAGCCGCCCGCGACGGTGAGCCACCGGTCGTACTGCTCGCCGAAGTGGGCCGCGTAGTCCCGGGCGAGCCACCCGAGGGCGCTCTCAGAGTCGTCGTCACCGGCGACCGCGCTCGGATACCAGTCGCGCGACGCCTCGACGGCGCGCCAGACCCTCCGTCGGCCGGTGCCCTCGCCAGTGTCCGCGACGAGCCCCGCGGCCTCGAGCCGGCGCAGGTGGTAGCTCGTCGCCCCGGAGTTGGTGCCGAGGGTGCGGGCCAGGTCGGTCGCGGTCGCGGGGCCGCCGACCCGCAGCTGCTGCACGAGTCGTCCCCGCAACGGGTGGGCGAGGGACCGGAGGGTCTCGTCGGCGGCCATGTATGCACAATACCTTTGCATGGTTCGGGTGCACAATGCCGGGCCGGAGCCGCCCATCCACCGCATTCGCGCAGGTCAGAGCCGGTTTTCGCGCCCACTCCGAGCGATTTGGGCAGCGCCGCGCACCTCCGTACCATTGACGAGGTTGTGCTGCGAAGCGCCGGCGAAGCCCGCCACCCACGAGGGTGAGCGCTCGCGCGGAGTGAGCTCAGCGGCATACAGGCACTCATCCAAGCAAAGGCAGACTCCATTGCGCACCTACACCCCGAAGCCCGGCGAGGTCACTCGCACGTGGCACGTCATCGACGCGACCGACGTCGTGCTCGGACGCCTCGCGAGCCAGGCCGCGGTCCTGCTGCGGGGCAAGCACAAGCCGCAGTTCGCGCCGCACGTCGACACCGGTGACTTCGTCATCATCATCAACGCCGAGAAGGTCGCCCTGACCGGCGCCAAGGCCGAGCAGAAGAAGGCCTACCGCCACTCCGGCTTCCCGGGCGGCCTCAAGGCGACGAGCTACACCGACCTGCTCGCGAAGAACCCCGAGAAGGCCGTCGAGAAGGCGATCCGCGGCATGCTCCCCAAGAACAGCCTGGCCCGCCAGCAGTTGTCCAAGCTGAAGGTCTACCGCGGCGCCGAGCACCCGCACGGGGCCCAGCAGCCCGTTCCCTTCGAGATCTCCCAGGTCGCGCAGTAAGCGCCGCCGCGAGCACTGACTGCGTAGAAAGAGAACCCAGTGACTGACATTGTGAACGAGGACGTCCTCGACACCGACGAGCCGCAGCTGACCGAGTACACCAGCGAGTCTGAGGCCTCCGTCGCGGGCGAGTCCCGCCCCGCCCGCCAGGTCTCGACGCCCGGTGGCGGCACCGGCCGCCGCAAGCAGGCCATCGCCCGCGTCCGGATCGTCCCGGGCACGGGCGAGTGGAAGATCAACGGCCGCACCCTCGAGGACTACTTCCCCAACAAGGTGCACCAGCAGATCGTCCGCGAGCCGCTGACCATCCTCGAGCTCGAGGGCTCCTACGACGTGCTCGTGCGCGTCCACGGCGGCGGCCCCTCCGGCCAGGCCGGCGCGGTCCGCCTAGGCGTGGCGCGCTCGCTCAACGACGTCGACGGTGAGCTGAACCGTCCGGCCCTCAAGAAGGCCGGCTTCCTCACCCGCGACGCCCGCGTCCCGGAGCGCAAGAAGGCCGGTCTCAAGAAGGCCCGCAAGGCTCCGCAGTACTCCAAGCGCTGACTCGGCGCGTGGCTCGGTCGCATGCTCCGGTATGCCGCTGAGCTCGCTCCCGGACGAAAGGCCCCGAGGGCTCCTCGGGGCCTTTCGCCTGTCGGGCGGTAAGTTCTCCTTGGTGCGCTGCGCTCCGGCACTGTCCTCCCTGCGCGCCAGCAGCAACGAAAGGCATCACCTGTGGCTCGACTCTTCGGCACCGACGGCGTGCGCGGCACGGCGAACAAGGACATCACCGCGGAGCTGGCGCTCGACCTGTCGGTCGCGGCGGCACACGTGCTCGCGGAGGTCGGGGAGTTCAACGGCCATCGACCGGTCGCGGTCGTCGGCCGTGACCCCCGAGCGTCGGGGGAGTTCCTCGCGGCGGCCACGGTCGCCGGCCTCGCCTCGGCCGGCGTCGACGTCCGCGACGCCGGGGTGCTGCCGACGCCGGCCATCGCCCACCTCGTCGCCGAGCAGGGCGCCGACCTCGGGGCGATGCTGTCCGCCTCGCACAACCCGATGCCGGACAACGGGATCAAGTTCTTCGCCCGGGGCGGCCAGAAGCTCGCCGACGAGCTCGAGGACCGCATCGAGGCGCGGCTGCGCGAGGACTGGCAGCGCCCGGTCGGGCGCGACGTCGGCCGGATCACGCCGATGCCGGACGCCATCGACCGCTACGTCGACCACCTCCTGTCCGTCCTGCCGCACCGGCTCGACGGGCTGCACGTCGTCCTCGACACCGCGCACGGGGCCGCCTCCGCCGTGGCCCCGCGGGTCTTCGCGGCGGCCGGCGCCAAGGTGACCCAGATCGGGGGGACGCCCGACGGGCTCAACATCAACGACGACTACGGCTCGACCCACATGGAGCACCTGCAGGAGGCCGTCGTCGCGGCCGGGGCCGACCTCGGGCTCGCCTTCGACGGCGACGCCGACCGCTGCCTTGCCGTCGACGCGACGGGCGCCCTCGTCGACGGCGACCAGATCATGGCGGTGCTCGCCCTCGCCATGAAGGAGCGCGGCGTGCTGCGCGGCGACACCCTCGTGGCCACCGTCATGTCCAACCTCGGCATGGTGCAGGCGCTCGAGGCCGCCGGCATCACGGTCGTGCAGACGGCGGTCGGCGACCGCTACGTCCTCGAGGCGATGCGGGCCGGCGGCTTCGCGCTCGGCGGCGAGCAGTCCGGCCACGTCGTGCTGCTCGACCACGCGACGACCGGCGACGGCGAGCTCACCGGCCTGATGCTCGCCTCCCGCGTCGCCGAGACGGGCAAGCCGCTCGCCGAGCTGGCCTCGGTCATGAAGCACTTCCCCCAGGTGCTCATCAACGTCAAGGACGTCGACAAGGCCGCCCTCGAGGCGAACGAGGGCGTCGCAGCTGCGGTCCGGGGGGCCGAGGCGGAGCTCGGCGACCGCGGCCGCGTGCTGCTGCGCAAGTCCGGCACCGAGCCGGTCGTGCGGGTCATGGTCGAGGCCGCGGAGCAGGACCAGGCCCGGCTCGTCGCCGAGCGTCTCGTCGACGTCGTCAAGGCCGAGCTCGGGCTCCAGCCGAGCGTGGCGGTCCTCGACTGAGGGCACCGCTGGCGCTCGCGACCTCGCGGAACAGCGCCGCAACCGGCTCAGATGAGGTCCTCGCCCCTGCGGCGAGCATCGAGCCACTCCTTGAGGAAGCCGCGGCCGATGACGGCCATGACCACGGCGACCAGTGCGGGCCACATGAGGACATAGATGGTCAGGGCGACGGTGCTCATGGGTGGCTCCTCCATGGTGAGAACGATGCGGACGACCCGCGTGCGGGCCTGCGAGAGCTCATGCGCGGTCCGGCGCTGCTGCCAGCTCGCCGTCGGGTAACGCCGCTTCGACCGGATCGTCGAAGTGGCCCACCCGCTCCTTGATCGTGCTGAAGTCGAACGACTCGCGGGAGCGGAGCGACATGGCGAGGCACACGAGCGTGCTGACGGCATACGCGACGAGGGAGCCCGACAGGGTGGCGTAGTCGCGCAGGAAGCCGAGCACGAAGGGCGCGCTCGCCACCATCGAGACCAGGGCGGCCACCTTGGCGGCCCGCAGGCCGAGGAAGCCGAACACCATGAGGCCGATCACGACGCCGATCCCGACGACGGACAGAACCTCGACGACCAGGGCGGTGGCGCCGCTCATCGGGAGCCAGCCGAACCGGACAGGCAGGAAGACCGCCAGGGCTGCGATCACGGACGTGGTGAAGGCCCGGTTCGTCACCTTGTCCCAGTAGAAGCTCGCGATCACCGGGAAGACGAGAGCGCCCCAGAGTGCGCCGACGAAGACGAGCAGGTCCAGGATGTTGAGTCGCAGGCTGGCGAACGCCACGGCGGCCCCTGTCGCGAGCACCATCGTCGCCCGCCCGACGAACACCATCAGCGCAGGGTTCGCCTTCTTGCGGCCGGCGACGAGGTGGCCGTAGACGTCGGTCATGACGAGCGAGGACAGCGCCGCGAGGTCCGAGTCGGCCGTCGACGAGAGCGCCCCGATGATCATGACGAAGAAGAGCGCGACGAGGGCTGTCGGCAGGTAGCTGGCCGCCATCTGCGGCACGAGGTTGTTCAGGTCCCCGCCGAGCGGCTCGATGCCGAGGTAGAGGGCGAGCACGCCGAGCATGCCCACGCCGATGACCATCGCGCCATAACCGATCGTCGCGGTGAGGAAGGTCGGCTTGATGAGGTCCTCGCGGACGGCGAAGAGGCGCTGGGCGATCGTCTGGTTGCCGATGGCATAGGCGAGGACCGCAGCGATGTAGGGCGCGCCCTGCTTGAGGAACGCGTCGCTGGAGAAGAAGTTCGACTGCTCTGGCGTGAGGCTCGCCGCACCGAGCTCGAAGGCGCTCGGGAAACCGGCCGCGAAGAAGATCGTCGGCACGAGGATCGCGACCGCGCCGAGCATCGCCATCACCTGGACGAAATCGGTCAGCACGGAGGCGCGAAAGCCGGACCACAGCGTGTAGAGCAGCACGCCGCTCGCGATGATGAGCACGCCCTGGATGAACGTGAACGGCGAGAGCAGCGCGATGATGACGCCGCCGGCGATGAAGTTGGACATGAGGCTGATGAGGCTGCCGACGACGTTCGAGCCGGCGAGCATCAGCTGGCTCGACCGACCGTGTCGGGCGTACATCACCTCGGCCAGGGTGTGTGCCTCCGGAGCGACCGCCCGGATACGCCGGCCGAAGGGATAGATGAACAGGATCATGAGGGCTCCCCAGAGCCCGTAGTGGATCGGTCCGGAGATGCCGTAGGTGTAACCCGACGTCGCCGACGCGTACATCGACGATGCCCAGATCCACGTTGCGGTCATGCTGGCGGCCGAGATGCCGAAGCCGATCCGGTTGCCGGCGGTCATGTAGCCGTCGGCGCTCTCCTCGCGCTTGCCGATCCGGGACGAGATGTAGAACGTGCCGCCGTAGAAGAGGATCAACAGGACCCCGATCGTCACGGCCCCGAGCTTGACCACATCCTGTCCTGGCATACGCACGATCTCCTTCGCAGTCGGACCGCGGGTGCAGCAAAACTGCGCCTTCAAGGGGTGGCATGCGAGTCAGCGTGCGCGGGCGGGGTCGCCAGTTCGCGGTCATGTGTGGGTCAGCGCTTCAGCGACCCCGGGTCGGAAGCGACGAGCAAGCCGGACGTCCGGCGCTCACCTGAACAACATTTCGACCATAGCATGCGGTGGCTGACCGCCAAATCCGTTGGGCTGGAACGGCGTTCTCAGGTCGGCATGCTAAGGGTGCGCGAATTTGGCTGCACCACAAACACATTGCCGGTATGCCGCTGAGCCAGCTCAGCGGCATACCGGCAGGGTCGTTCAGCCCACCACAGCGGCAGAGGCGTCGGGCGGTGACTACTTCACCTCACGCAGCAGGCCGGTGTCGACGTCGTAGATGAACCCGGCGACGAGCGTCGTGTCGGGGACGAGCGGGTGCGAGCGCACCTTGGCCAGGTCCTCGCGCAGCTTCTGCTCCTGGTCGTCGACGACGCTGAAGCTCATCCACGAGGCGTCCTTGCCGGCGAGCTCGCCGATCTTGGAGCGCAGCTCGTTCTCGGAGTTCTTGCCCATCGCGCACTTGGTGTGGGGGACGACGAGGATGCGGTTGACGTTGAGCAGGTAGGTCGACAGGACGAGGGCCTCGAGGGCTTGGTCGGTGACGCGGCCACCCGGGTTGCGGAAGATCTTCGCGTCACCCGGCTCGAGGCCGACGATGCCGAGCGGGTCGATGCGCGAGTCCATGCACGTCACGATGGCGACGCCGGCCTTGGCGATGCCGTCGAAGCCGGCGAGGTGGAAGTTCTCGGCGTAGTGCCGGTTGTTCTCCAGCAGGTCGTCGAACCCGGTCGGGTTCTCGATCTTGTCGGTCATTTCAGTCCTTCCCTCGTGGTGATGGTCAGGGCAACCGGCTTGCTCACCTCGGCGAAGAAGTCGTTGCCCTTGTCGTCGACGACGATGAAGGCCGGGAAGTCCTCGACCTCGATCCTCCAGATCGCCTCCATGCCGAGCTCCTCGTACTCGAGGACCTCGACCCGCTTGATGCAGTCCTGTGCGAGGCGGGCAGCCGGCCCGCCGATCGAGCCGAGGTAGAACCCGCCGTGCTCGCGACAGGCGTCGGTGACCTGCTTGCTCCGGTTGCCCTTCGCCAGCATGACCATCGAGCCGCCCGCGGCCTGGAACTGGTCGACGTAGGAGTCCATCCGGCCCGCCGTGGTGGGGCCGAAGGAGCCGGACGCCATCCCTTCGGGGGTCTTGGCCGGGCCGGCGTAGTAGACGGGGTGGTCCTTGAGGTACTGCGGCATCTCCTCGCCGGCGTCGAGGCGCTCCTTGATCTTCGCGTGAGCGATGTCGCGGGCGACGACGAGCGGACCGGTGAGGGAGAGTCGGGTCTTGACGGGGTGCTTGCCCAGCTCGGCGCGGATCTCGTCCATCGGCCGGTTGAGGTCGATCCTGACGACGACGTTGCGGCTGATCGAGGAGACGCCGACCGCGTCGTCCGCCGCGTCGCCGAGCTCCCCCAGGCTCTCGTGGGTCTGCTCCGGCAGGAACCGGGCGGGGTCGGTCTCGAGCTGCTCGATGAAGACGCCGTCGGCGGTGATCTTGCCGAGGCACTGCCGGTCGGCCGAGCAGGAGACGGCGATGGCCACGGGCAGCGAGGCGCCGTGGCGTGGCAGGCGCACGACCCGGACGTCGTGGCAGAAGTACTTGCCGCCGAACTGGGCGCCGATCCCGAAGGCTCGGGTCAGTTCCAGCACCTTCTCCTCGAGCTCGGTGTCCCGGAAGGCGTGCGCCGTCATCGAGCCGTGCTTCGGCAGGGTGTCGAGGTACTTCGCCGAAGCGTACTTCGCTGTCTTCAGGGCGAACTCGGCGCTCGTGCCGGCGATGACGATGGCCAGGTGGTAGGGCGGACACGCGGCGGTGCCGAGGGAGCGGAGCTTCTCGTCGAGGAAGCGCATCATCGCCTCCTCGTTGAGGATCGCCTTCGTCTCCTGGAACAGGAAGCTCTTGTTCGCCGAGCCGCCGCCCTTGGCCATGAAGAGGAACTTGTAGGCGTTCTCGTGGCCCTCGGCCGTGTCGGCGTAGAGCTCGATCTGGGCCGGCAGGTTGGAGCCGGTGTTGCGCTCGTCCCACATCGTCAGCGGCGCCATCTGGCTGTAGCGCAGGTTGAGCCGGGTGTACGCGTCGTAGACGCCCCGGGCGATCGGCTCCTCGTCACTGCCGGTCGTCAGCACGTGCTGGCCGCGCTTGCCCATGACGATCGCCGTGCCGGTGTCCTGGCACATCGGCAGGACACCGCCCGCCGCGATGTTGGCGTTCTTGAGCAGGTCGAGCGCGACGAACTTGTCGTTGTTGCTCGCCTCGGGGTCCTCGAGGATGGTGCGTAGCTGTTGGAGGTGCCCCGGGCGCAGGTAGTGGGCGATGTCGTGCATCGCCGTCTCGGTGAGCAGTCGCAGGGCCTCGGGCTCGACCTCGAGGAAGGTCCGGCCACCCGGGCCCTCGACGGTGCGGACGCCCTCCGTCGTGAGCAGGCGGTACGGCGTCTCGTCGGCGCCGATGGGCAGCATGTCTTCGTACGTGAACCCGGTCACGTGGCGACTCCTGGCAGGGGAGGGTGGGTAGTGGGCCCAAGGTTACGACTCGCCAGAGAGTGGCGTGCGTCACACCACTGCTGTAGGAATGAGTGAAGATGTCCATACGGACGCCGACGTCCCTCCCTCCCGGGGCGCCGGCTCGACGGGAGGAGCACGAGTGGGCAGTTCCAACCGCAGGCACCGAATGGTGGCCACCCTCGCGGCCGTCGCCACGGCATCCGGACTGGCTCTGAGCGCCTGCAGCTCGGGCACCGGCTCCGGGCCGCCGGTGCTCACCTGGTACATCAACCCCGACGGCGGTGGCTCCGACCCGACGAAGGGCGGCCAGGCGCAACTCGCCAAGGAGTGCACCGACACCGCGCAGGGCCGCTACTCGATCAAGATCCAGCTGCTGCCCAACAGCGCGAGCGACCAGCGGCAGCAGCTGCTGCGCCGGCTCGCCGCCAAGGACTCCGGCACCGACCTGATGTCCATGGACCCCGTGTTCGTGGCCGAGTTCGCGCAGGCCGGGTTCCTCGACCCGGTGCCCCAGGGCGACGCCGACGGGTTCACTCGCAACGCCGTCAAGCCGAGCGTCGAGGCCTCGACCTGGAAGGGCAAGCTCGTCGCGGCCCCGATGTGGGCCAACACCCAGCTGCTCTGGTACCGCAAGTCGGTGGCCAAGGCGGCCGGCCTCGACATGAGCCAGCCCGTCACCTGGGACCAGCTCATCCAAGCGGCCAAGTCCCAGCAGAAGACGATCGGGGTGCAGGCGAAGCGCTACGAGGGCTACATGGTCTGGATCAACGCCCTGATCGCCGGCGCAGGCGGCCAGATCATCGAGAATCCTGGCGCCAGCGCAGACCAGCTGAAGTTCGGCCTCGCGTCCTCCGCGGGACAGAAGGCCGCAGCCGTCATCCAGCAGGTCGCCCAGAGCGGTGTTGCCGGACCGGCCATGAGCTCGACCGACGAGACGGCGGCGCTCGACCTGTTCTCGAACGACGCGACCAGCGGCTTCCTCGTCAACTGGCCCTATGTCTGGGCCGCACTGCCCGGCAACAAGGTGTCCTTCATCGACGACGTCGGATGGGCCCGCTATCCGCAGACGGTGCAGGGAGAGCCGAGCAAGCCGCCGTTCGGTGGCATCGAGCTCGGTGTCAACGCCGCGAGCCAGCACAAGGCCGAGGCATGGGACGCCATCAAGTGCATCACCACCCCGGCCCACCAGAAGCTGTACATGCTCGGCACGGGCAACCCCGCCGCCGACAAGTCCGTCTATGACGACGCGGCGATCAAGAAGCAGTTCCCGATGGCAGACCTCATCCGCGAGTCCCTCGACGCCGCAGCCCCGAGGCCGCTGACCCAGTACTACGGCGACGTGTCGAGTGCCATCCAGCGTGAGTTCAGCCCGCCAAGCTCGGTGAACCCGAGTTCCACGCCCAAGCAGGCGGCAGACCTCATCACGGCCGTCCTGAAGGGAGATGCGTTGCTGTGAGCGCGACACCAGAGCTCGACGTCGAGCGTTCCGACGAACGTCCCGTCCCACCCCGGGAGGGTCGCCGACGGCATCTGTCCGACCGGTCGAGGGCGGAGCGCAACCTCGGGTGGCGCCTGGCCATGCCGGCCTTCGCCATCATGGTCGCCGTCACCGGCTACCCGATCCTGCAGGCGATCTGGAACTCCTTCTTCAGCTACCGGCTCACCGACCCGGAAAACAAGCACTTCACCTTCCTCTCCAACTACTGGGTCGCCCTCAAGGACGGCGTCTTCTGGCAGGCCGTCGGCGTCACGTTCCTGATCACGGTGATCACCGTCGTCGTCGAGTTCTTCCTCGGCATGGTCATCGCGATGGTGATGCACAAGATCGTCATCCCGAGGCGGACGTTGCGCACGATCGTGCTGATCCCCTACTCGATCATCACCGTTGTCTCGGCCTTCGCCTGGTTCTTCGCCTTCCGCACCGACAGCGGCTTCGTCAACCACTGGTTCAGCTGGGTGCCCGGCATCGACCCGAGCACCGACTGGTTCGGCAACTTCTGGGGGTCGATCTTCGTCATCTGCCTGTCCGAGATCTGGAAGACGACGCCCTTCATGTCGCTGCTGCTCCTCGCGGGCCTCGCCCAGATCGACACCTCGATGGAGGAGGCGGCCGAGGTCGACGGGGCCACCTACTGGCAGCGCCTGACGCGGGTGATCCTGCCGAACATGAAGGCGGCCATCATGGTGGCCCTCCTGTTCCGGACCCTGGACGCGTTCCGGATCTTCGACAACATCTTCATCATGACGGGCGGGGCCAACGGCACCTCCTCCCTGTCGGTGCTGACCTACAACCAGACGATCGACCGGGTGGAGATCGGGATGGGCTCGGCGCTCGCCGTGCTGCTGTTCCTCTTCGTCCTGCTCATCGCGTTCATCTTCGTCAAGGCCTTCAAGGTCGACCTTGCCGGCGGGAGGAGCTGAGCCATGGCCACCAGGGACGACGCAAAGGGGACCGGGGTCTACTCGATCATCGCCATCCCCATCATCATCTGGACGCTCATCCCGTTGCTGTGGACGTTGGCGCTCTCGCTCAAGGGCAAGGACGCTCTCGCCAACGCCGACGCCAACATCCTCGGCAACTTCTGGCCGAAGCAGGTCAGCTGGGAGAACTACCAGCTCATCTTCACCGGCGGCGCGTCCGACCTGTTCCTGCCGGCGCTGCGCAACTCGGTCATCGTGTGCCTGTCGGCGACGGTGATCAGCGTCGTGCTCGCGACGTTCTGCGCCTATGCGATCGCGCGGCTGGACTTCCCGGGCAAGCGGATGATCCTCACCACCGCGCTGGGGGTCTCGTTCTTCCCCGTCATCGCGATGGTGACGCCCCTGTTCGACGTGTGGCGCAACATCGGGCTGTTCGACACGATCCCGGGCCTGATCATCCCCTACCTGTCGCTGACCCTGCCGCTGTCGATCTGGATCCTCGCGGCGTTCTTCCAGCAGATCCCCTGGGAGATGGAGCAGGCTGCGCAGGTCGACGGTGCGACGACCTGGCAGGCCTTCCGCAAGGTCATCGTCCCGCTCGCGGCCCCGGGGGTGTTCACGACGGCGATCATCACCTTCTTCACGGCGTGGAACGACTTCGTCTTCGCCATCTCGCTGACGGCGGACAAGGCCCGGACCGTCCCGGCCGCGCTGGCGTTCTTCACCGGCGCCTCCCAGTTCGAGCAGCCCACGGGCGGCATCATGGCCGCGGCCGTCGTCGTGACCATCCCGGTCGTCATCCTCGTCCTGCTCTTCCAGCGACGCATCGTCGCCGGCCTGACCTCGGGTGCGGTCAAGGGCTGACGCCCGCCGCCTTCCTCCCAAAGGAGTTCGCAACCATGGCTGAGATCGTCCTCAAGCACATCGTCAAGAAGTATGGCGACGGGTTCCCCGCGGTCAACGACGTGTCCCTCGACATCGCCGACGGCGAGTTCATGATCCTCGTCGGCCCCTCGGGGTGCGGCAAGTCGACCCTGTTGCGCATGGTCGTCGGCCTCGAGGACATCACCTCGGGCGACCTGCTCATCAACGGCAACCGGGTCAACGACCTCGCGCCCCGGGACCGCAACCTGTCGATGGTCTTCCAGAACTACGCGCTCTACCCCCACCTGACCGTCTTCGAGAACATCGCCTTCCCGCTGCGCCTGGCCAAGGGCCAGCACTCCGAGGAGGAGGTGCGCGACAAGGTCACCACCGCGGCCGAGATGCTCGAGCTGACCGAGCACCTCGAGCGCAAGCCGTCCAACCTCTCTGGTGGCCAGCGGCAGCGGGTCGCCATGGGCCGGGCCATCGTCCGCGACGCCGACGCGTTCCTGTTCGACGAGCCGCTGTCCAACCTCGATGCGAAGCTCCGCGGCCAGATGCGCACCGAGATCGCGCGGATGCAGCGCCGCCTCGGCGTCACGACGATCTACGTCACGCACGACCAGATCGAGGCCATGACGCTGGGTGACCGGGTCGCCGTCCTGAAGAAGGGTGTCCTGCAGCAGTGCGCCTCCCCGCGCGAGCTCTACGACCAGCCCGTCAACCTCTTCGTCGCGGGCTTCATCGGCAGCCCGCCGATGAACTTCCTGCCGGCGAAGGTCGGCGACGGCCGGCTCAGCCTGCCCTTCGGGGACGTCTCGATCGGGTCGGACCTGGCCGGCAAGGTGGCCGGCAAGGACGTCGTCATCGTCGGTCTGCGGCCCGAGCACATCAAGGACGCGAGCCTCGGCGACGTGTCGGGGGGAGCGACCTTCAACGCGACCGTCGATGTCACGGAGTGGCTGGGCAACGAGCAGTACGCCTACATCCCCTTCGAGCCCGACCCGGCCGTCCAGGCCATGCTCGAGGAGCTCGACCGCGACTTGGACGGCGAGGGGATGCGCACCCAGATGGTCGTCAACCTCGACGCGCGCTCCCGCATCCGCGAGGGGGACGACGCGACCTTCACCTTCGACCCGGCCTCGATGCACGTGTTCGACCCGCAGTCCGGCGACTGCCTGACCCGCGACGAGGACAAGGCCGCCCAGATCGCCCGCGAGGCGGAGGAGGACCGCCGTAACTCGCTCGAGCGCGCCAGGGCGCGCGAGGCCGCCAGCGCCTGACCGCGAACCCGAGCAGCAGGTATGTCGCTCAGCTCGCGAGCTGAGCGAC
>NZ_AWQS01000113.1 GCF_000576575.1 Intrasporangium chromatireducens Q5-1 | reverse complement strand
GTCGCCGCCCACGCGGGGAAGGCGCCGGCCGCCGCGTCCATCGCGGCCCGGCCGTCGGCGACGCAGGCGTCGGCGATCTGCTTGACGAGCCGTCCGGTCGCCGGGTCGTGCACGTCGAGGGTCCTGTCGCCCTCGGCCGCTCGCCACTCTCCGTTGATGAGCAGCCCGTCGGGGACCTGCCCCAGCAGCGCCTCCTCGCTCCGGCTCGTGCTCGTGTCGGGGTTGGCGCCTGGGCTCACGCGCGGGCCGCCCTCGGCTGGTCGATCATGTTGCGCGCGAAGAACTCGGACAGCTCCGAGGTCGCCGACAGGGGCAGGACGTGGGCGACGTACTGGTCCGGTCGGACGACGACGACGCAGCCGCCGCGGTCGATGTCCCGCACGTCGAAGATGTCGGTCTCCGGGTGGGCCGCGTAGACCTTCTCGTAGTCGATGAGCTGGAACGGCCCGACGCGCGGGTAGAAGACCGGCGGCACGGTCGTGGTGTCCACCTCGGTGTGGTCCTGCTGGTAGACCACCTTGACGTCGAAGACCGCGTCGAGGTCGGCGCCCTCGGGGGTGAAGCGGACGACGGGGGAGTCTGCGGCCTCGGCGAGCCAGGTGGCCCACTCGCGCAGGGCCGAGCCGTCGGTGTCGGCGAAGGCGTAGACCCGCCAGCGGCCGTCGGCGCGGGCGTGGTGGCCCAGGTGGATCGGGTTCGTGTCGGCCACCCGGACGACCTCGACCGACTTGAAGCGCTTGCCGATCGGGAAGCCCTTGGCGAGCCCCTGGTGGGTGGCCTCGCCGGTGATCATCGAGGGCTCGTACTGGGTCATGAACCCGGCCGGGAACTCGGCGGTGCGGACGTAGAACTCCCCGAGCGCCTGCGCGCTCTCGAACTCCTCAGGCTTCTTGGCCATGAGGGTCGACCACTCCTTGTCGAAGTCGATGAGGTTCTGCGCGATCTTCTGCCGCTCGGCGGAGTAGGTCTCGAGCAGCGACTCGGGGCTGCGGCCCTCGAGGACGGCGCCGAGCTTCCAGCCGAGGTTGAAGCCGTCCTGCATCGACACGTTCATGCCCTGGCCGGCCTTGGCGCTGTGGGTGTGGCAGGCGTCGCCGGCGATGAAGACCCGGGGCACCTGCCCCTCGCAGTCGTGCGGGACGTCGTCGAACTTGTCGGTGAGCCGGTGCCCGACCTCGTAGACGCTGTACCAGGCCACCGAGCGGACGTCGAGAGAGTAGGGGTGCAGGATCTCGTTGGCGCGGGCGATCGCCGTCTCGATCGTCGTCTGGCGGACGGCGCGGGACTGCTCGGGGGCCACCTCGCCCAGGTCGACGTACATCCGGAACAGGTAGCCGCCCTCGCGGGGGATGAGCAGGATGCTGCCGTGCTCCGACTGGATCGCGCACTTGGTGCGGATGTCCGGGAAGTCGGTGACCGCGAGCACGTCCATGACCGCCCACGCGTGCATCGCCAGGTTGCCGGTCATCGTCCGGCCGATCGACGAGCGGACGGCGCTGCGGGCGCCATCGCACCCGACGACGTACTTGGCGCGGACCCTGCGCTCGCTGCCCTCGTGCTCACCGACGGTGTGGCGCAGCGTGACCTCGACCGGGTGGCTGCCCTCGCCGAACTTGAGTGTGACGAACTCGAGCCCGTAGTCGGGGGTCGTGCGGGTCGGCGCGTTCTTCGCAGCCTCGGCGAAGTAGTCGAGGACCCGCGCCTGGTTGACGATCAGGTGCGGGAACTCGCTGATCCCCTCGGGGTCGTCCATCGTGCGCGAGGTGCGGATGATGTTCTCCCGGTTGTCCGGGTCCGGGGTCCAGAAGTTCATCGAGGTGATCCGGTAGGCCTCGGCCGTGATCGCCTCGGCGAAGCCGAAGGCCTGGAAGGTCTCGACGCTGCGGGCCTGGATGCCGTCCGCCTGGCCGATCTCAAGACGTCCGGGGCGCCGCTCGACGAGCCGGGTCGTGACGTTCGGGAACTGGGCCAGTTGCGCCGCGAGCAGCATCCCCGCCGGCCCGCTGCCGACGATGAGGACGTCGACCTCATCCGGCAGCTCGGTGGGCCGGTCGATCCCCGTGCCGGCGGCGGGACGCACCCGTGGGTCGGCCGATACGTAACCGTGGTCGTGAAACTGCATCATGCTTCTATCTTCCGTCCATCAGTTTGCGGGCGCGCTGGCGTACGCCGGCTTCTGTCCCTGAAAGTAGCCCTCGGACTGCTCCGCCTCGTGGTCCGGTCCGAGCGGGATGCCGCTGCGGTCGCGCAGGATGAGCGTGGCCAGCAGGCCGACCGCCGTCATCCCGGCGAGGTACCACGTGACGGCGCTGGTGCCGCCGGTCGCCTGGACGAGCGCCTGCGCGATGGTCGGCGCGAACGCGCCGCCGAGGATGGCCCCCAGGGCGTAGGAGATGGAGACGCCGGAGAAGCGGATGCTGGCCGGGAACAGCTCGGTGTAGAGGGACGCCTGCGGGCCGTAGGTGAACCCGAGCCCGATGGTGAGGATCGCGAGGCCGAGGAAGAGCAGCCCGATGTTGCCGGTGTTGACGAGGGGGAACAGGCTCAGCACCCCGACGAGCTGGAGAACCCAGCCGACGATGTAGGTCGTGCGCCGGCCGAGGTGGTCCGAGGCCCAGCCGGCCACGGCGGTCGAGATGAGCCACGTCACGGCAGAGCCGGTGACGGCCCACAGGACCGGCGAGGTCTCGAGCGCGAGGGGGCCCTTCGGGTCGGTCGCGTAGCGCTGGATGTAGCCACCCGTCGTCATGTAGCCGACGGCGTTGTTGCCGGCGAAGACGAGGGCGGCGACGAGGACGAGCGGCGAGTGCTTGCGGAAGAGCTGGACGATCGGCATCTGCGCCTGGTGCTGGCGCTCCGCGATCTCTTCGTAGACGGGGCTCTCCTCGACGCGACGGCGGATGTAGTAGCCGACGCCGATGAGCACCACCGAGAAGAGGAACGGGACGCGCCAGCCCCAGGTGTGGAACGCCTCGCCGGGCGCGATCTGCGCCATCAGCGCCATGACGCCGGAGGCGAGTAGCAGCCCGAGCGGCACCCCGACCTGGGGCCCGGCGCCGAAGAGGCCACGCTTGTGCTTGGGAGCGTGCTCGACGGCGAGCAGTGCGGCGCCACCCCACTCGCCACCGGCGGAGACGCCCTGGAGGATGCGCAGCAGGATGAGCAGGATCGGGGCGGCGAGCCCGATCGTGGTGTGGGTCGGCAGGACGCCGACGAGGGTCGTCGCCACCCCCATCATGACGAGGGTCAGCATGAGGACGACGCGGCGGCCGTAGCGGTCACCGAGGTGGCCGGCGATGAAGGCGCCGACGGGTCGGAAGAGGAAGCTGATCCCGACGGTGATGAAGGAGAGGATCTGCGCGAACTGGGTGCCGGCGGGCTTGAAGAAGAGGTCCGCGAAGACCAGGCCGGCGGCCGCCGCGTAGATGAAGAAGTCGTACCACTCGACCGTGGTTCCGACGATGGTGGCCATGACGACGCGGCGTTGCTCGCGCAGACTGGACGTGCCCGGGACCGAGGGCTCCTTCGATGGCGTGGCGCTCATGTGCTGACTCCTGTGTCGGCTCGACGTCGTTGTCTCGGCAGTGGCCCGCGGTCGTGGCGGGACCAGTTGCTCCAGTGCGGCAGATCATATACGGTTTCAGATACAACGCAAGAGCAAGGAGGCTCATGAGCACTCAGACGGATGCTGCTGACCCGCGCTTCGCCGGGCTGCCCGGCCGTCCCGGCAAGATCATCGCGGTCCACCTGAGCTATGCCTCGCGTGCCGACCAGCGGGGGCGGCGACCGGCGGCCCCCTCCTACTTCTTCAAGCCCTCCAGCTCCGTCGCCGCCTCGGGCGGGACGATCGAGCGGCCCACGGGCACCGAGCTGCTCGCCTTCGAGGGCGAGATCGCGCTCGTCATCGGGCGGGCGGCCCGACGGGTGTCCGTCGCGGACGCGTGGGACCACGTCGGCTGGGTGACCGCCGCCAACGACTTCGGCGTGTACGACCTGCGCGCCGGCGATAAGGGCTCCAACGTCCGGTCCAAGGGTGGCGACGGCTTCACGCCGATCGGCGCGAGCCTCGTCGACGCCCGCACCGTCGACCCCGACGCCCTGCGCCTGCGCACCTGGGTCAACGGCGCCCTCGTCCAGGACGACGCGGCGAGCGGGCTGATCTTCCCCCTCGCCCAGTTCGTCGCCGACCTGTCGCAGCACTTCACCCTCGAGCCCGGCGACGTCATCCTCACCGGCACGCCGGCCGGCTCCTCCGTCGTCGTCCCCGGTGACGTCGTCGAGGTCGAGGTCGTCGACCCGGCCACTGGCGCGAGCTCGGGGCGCCTCGTCACGACGGTCGTCGAGGGCGAGGGCCCGGCCTACGACGAGGCGGTCGGCTCGCTCCCGGTCGTCGACGACGACCAGCGGATCGCCGCGTGGGGCTCCCGGGAGGCTGCGGGCCTGCCACCGGCGGCGGCGGACGCCGCCAGCGCCTCGGCGGACGCGGGCGCCGAGCCCTTGACGCCCGAGCTGCGCGCCAAGCTGCACGAGGCACCCGTCGCCAGCCTCTCGTCCCAGCTGCGCAAGCGCGGTCTCAACAACGTCTCCATTGACGGCGTCCGGGCGCTGCCCGGGTCGGGCAAGCTCGTGGGCACCGCCAGGACGCTCCGGTTCGTGCCGAACCGGGAGGACCTCTTCAAGAGCCACGGTGGTGGCCAGAACGCCCAGAAGCGCGCCTTCGACGCGGTCGGCGAGGGTGAGGTCGTCGTCATCGAGGCTCGCGGTGAGCACGGCGCGGGCACGCTGGGGGACATCCTCGCGATCCGCGCCCGGGCCCGCGGCGCGGCCGGCATCGTCACCGACGGGGCCGTCCGCGACCACGACGCGGTGGCCGGCACCGGCATCCCGGTCTTCTCCTCCGCCGCCCACCCCGCCGTCCTCGGCCGCAAGCACGTGCCGTGGGACACCGACCTGACGATCAGCTGCGGCGGAGCCACCGTGCAGCCGGGCGACATCATCGTCGGTGACGGGGACGGGGTCATCGTCATCCCTCCCGCGCTGGCCGAAGAGGTCGCCGACGCCGCCCTCGCCCAGGAGGAGTCCGACGCCTGGGTCGCCGCGCGCGTCGCCGAGGGCCACCCGCTCGAGGGCCTGTTCCCGATGAACGCCGAGTGGCAGGCACGCTACGACGCCGAGCATGAGGCGGGTCCGGCATGACCGACACCGCGAGCCTCGACCCGACCGCGTCCATCAGCAAGTCGCGCACGGCCTACGACTGGCTACGCCAGCGGATCACGCGCCGCGACTTCACCCCGGGCTACCGACTCGTCCTCAGCGCGATCGCCGCCGAGCTCAACATGAGCGTGGTGCCCGTCCGCGAGGCGATCCGTCAGCTCGAGGCGGAGGGTCTGGTGACCTTCGAGCGCAACGTCGGCGCCCGCGTGTCGATGGTCGACGACCGGCAGTACCGCCACAGCATGCAGGCCCTCGCCGTGCTGGAGGGAGTGGCGACCGCCCTGTCGGCGCCGCTCGTCACGCCCGAGGACCTGGCGCAGGCGCGCCGCGTCAACGAGCAGATGCGCGCCCAGCTCGACTACATCGACCCGCCGACCTTCACCGCCCTGAACCAAAGCTTCCACGCGCTGCTGTTCACCCGGTGCCCCAACCCGCGCCTGCTCGAGCTCGTCAACGGCGAGTGGGCCCGGCTCGGTGGACTGCGCACCTCCACCTTCTCCTTCGTCCCCGAGCGGGCGTGCGAGTCCGTCTCGGAGCACGAGCGGATCCTCGAGCTCATCGAGCGGGCCGCTCCGCTCCACGAGGTCGAGGCCGCTGCCCGGGCACACCGCTCGGCGACCCTGCAGGCCTACCTCTCCCACGAACACCCCGGCGAGGTCGACGACCTCGCCAGCATCTGACCCACCTCGAACCCGGAGGCATCCATGGCCGACACCGCCAGCCCGACCGACAACCCGACCGCGACCGCGACCGCCGGCGCCCCGGGCCGCGTCCCCGAGGACCTGCCGCAGCGGATCCAGCACTACATCGACGGGCAGTTCGTCGACTCGGTCGACGGCGACACCTTCGATGTGCTCGACCCGGTCACCAACGAGACCTACGTCCAGGCCGCGGCCGGCAAGAAGGCCGACATCGACCGCGCCGTGGCGGCGGCGCGCCGGGCCTTCACCGAAGGCCCCTGGCCGCGGATGCTCCCGCGTGAACGGTCCCGGGTCCTGCACCGCATCGCCGACATCGTCGAGTCCCGGGACGCGCGGCTCGCGGCGATGGAGTCCTACGACTCCGGCCTGCCGATCACCCAGGCGCTCGGCCAGGCGCGGCGCGCGGCGGAGAACTTCCGCTTCTTCGCGGACCTCATAGTGGCCCAGGCCGACGACACCTTTAAGGTGCCCGGTCGGCAGATCAACTACGTCAACCGCAAGCCGATCGGTGTCGCCGGCCTCATCACGCCGTGGAACACCCCCTTCATGCTCGAGTCGTGGAAGCTCGGGCCGGCGCTCGCGACGGGTAACACCGTCGTCCTCAAGCCTGCCGAGTTCACCCCCCTCTCGGCCTCGCTGTGGGCGGGGATCTTCGAGGAGGCCGGTCTCCCGCAGGGGGTCTTCAACCTCGTCAACGGGCTGGGCGAGGACGCGGGCGACGCCCTCGTCAAGCACCCGGACGTGCCGCTCATCTCCTTCACCGGTGAGAGCAGCACGGGGCAGCTCATCTTCGGCAACGCGGCGCCCTACCTCAAGGGCCTGTCGATGGAGCTCGGCGGCAAGAGCCCGGCGGTCGTCTTCGCCGACGCCGACCTCGACGCAGCGGTCGACGCGACGATCTTCGGGGTCTTCTCGCTCAACGGCGAGCGCTGCACCGCCGGCAGCCGCATCCTGGTCCAGCGCGACATCTACGCCGACTTCGTCGAGCGCTACGCCGCGCAGGCCAAGCGCGTCGTCGTGGGCTACCCGCACGACCCGGCCACCGAGGTCGGCTCGCTCGTGCACCCCGAGCACTACGACAAGGTGATGAGCTACATCGAGATCGGCAAGACGGAGGCCCGCCTCGTCGCGGGTGGCGGCCGCGCCAAGGGCTTCGACACCGGCAACTTCGTCGCCCCGACCGTCTTCGTTGACGTCAAGCCGGACGCCCGGATCTTCCAGGAGGAGATCTTCGGCCCCGTCGTCGCGATCACCCCCTTCGACACGGACGAGGAGGCGCTCGCCCTCGCCAACGGCGTGAAGTACGGGCTCGCGGCCTACGTCTGGACCAACGACCTCAAGCGCGCCCACAACTTCGCGCAGGCGATCGAGGCGGGCATGGTCTGGCTCAACTCCAACAACGTGCGCGACCTGCGCACCCCGTTCGGCGGCGTCAAGGCCTCCGGACTCGGCCACGAGGGCGGCTACCGCTCGATCGACTTCTACACCGACCAGCAGGCGGTGCACATCACCCTCGGCAAGGTGCACAACCCCTCGTTCGGCAAGAACGAGCACCATGTCACCGACGTCGACGACCCCGACCCCCGCTGACCCTCTCCGACTCATCGCACCACCACGCACGCAAGGACGCTGCCATGACGAACGACAAGACCCTCACCTCATCGGGCTTCTACGTCTCCCAGGAGGCCCCGATCCAGACGGACAACCCGGTGCCGACTCCGCAGGCCGCCCCGCCGGACATCCTCCGGTGCGCCTACATTGAGCTCGTCGTCACCGACCTGAAGCGGTCCCGGGACTTCTACGTCGACGCGCTCGGCCTCATCGTGACCGAGGAGGACGAGGAGACGGTCTACCTGCGCACCTTCGAGGAGTTCATCCACCACAACCTCGTGTTGCGCCAGGGGCCGGTCGCGGCGGTCGCCGCCTTCTCCTACCGGGTGCGCACGCCGGAGGACCTCGACCAGGCCGTCGCCTTCTACACCGAGCTCGGCTGCCGGGTCGAGCGGCGGGCGGACGGCTTCACCAAGGGGATCGGTGACTCGGTCCGGGTCGAGGACCCGCTCGGCTTCCCGTACGAGTTCTTCCACGAGGTCGAGCACGTCGAGCGGCTCGCCTGGCGCTACGACCTCTACACGCCCGGCGCGCTCGTGCGCCTCGACCACTTCAACCAGGTCACCCCCGACGTGCCGCGCGCGACGAAGTTCATGCAGGACCTCGGCTTCCGCGTCACCGAGGACATCCAGGACGAGGCGGGCACGGTCTACGCGGCGTGGATGCGCCGCAAGCCGACCGTGCACGACACGGCGATGACCGGCGGCGACGGACCGCGGATGCACCACGTCGCCTTCGCGACCCACGAGAAGCACAACATCCTGTCGATCTGCGACAAGCTCGGCGCGCTGCGGATCTCGGACCACATCGAGCGCGGCCCCGGTCGGCACGGCGTGTCCAACGCGTTCTACCTCTACCTGCGCGATCCCGACGGGCACCGGGTCGAGATCTACACCCAGGACTACTACACCGGCGACCCCGACAACCCCGTCGTAACCTGGGACGTGCACGACAACCAGCGGCGTGACTGGTGGGGCAACCCGGTCGTGCCGTCCTGGTACACCGAGGCCTCGCTCGTCCTCGACCTCGACGGCAAGCCCAAGCCGGTCGTCGCCCGGACCGACTCGTCGGAGATGGCCGTGACGATCGGTGCCGACGGCTTCTCCTACACCCGACAGGGTGACGACGCCGGCGAGCTGCCGAGCTGGAAGCAGGGCGAGTACAAGCTCGGCCACCAGCTCTGAGCCACCACCGCACGACGCAACAGGCCGCACGACGCACCAGGAGGAACGCATGCTCGACCGCGAGGTGATCGAGCGGATCGCCGCCGAGCTCGCCGAGGCCGACCGGGCCAAGACCGTCATCCCGCGCATCACGGCGCGCTACCCGGACGCGACGGTCGAGGACTCGTACGCGATCCAGGGCGTGTGGCGGGACGGGATGCTGGCCGGCGGCCGGCGCCTCGTCGGCCGCAAGATCGGCCTCACCTCCAAGGCGATGCAGCAGGCGACCGGCATCACCGAGCCGGACTACGGGGTGATGTTCGACGACACGGTGTGGGAGAACGGCTCGACGATCCCGTTCGACGACTTCTCCAACGTCCGGATCGAGGTCGAGCTCGCCTTCGTCCTCAAGGCACCCCTCGAGGGACCGAGCTGCTCGCTGTTCGACGTGCTCCGGGCGACGGAGTACGTCACGCCGGCGCTCGAGGTGCTCAACTCGCACATCGAGCTGGAGGGCCGCACCATCGTCGACACGATCAGTGACAACGCCGCCTACGGCGGGATGGTGCTCGGCGGCAACCCGGTCCGGCCCGACCAGGTGGACCTCCGCTGGGTCTCGGCGCTGCTCTATCGCAACGAGACGATCGAGGAGACCGGCGTCGCGGCCGGAGTGCTCAACCACCCCGCCACCGGCGTCGCCTGGCTGGCCAACAAGCTCCACGAGCACGGTGCGCGTCTCGAGGCCGGTGAGATCATCCTCGCCGGGTCGTTCACCCGGCCCATGTGGGTCTCCCGCGGCGACAGCGTGCTCTGCGACTACGGACCGATGGGAACGATCACATGCCGCTTCGCCTGAGCCCCACCTTCCGCGACGACCTCACCGGCGCGACCCGCCCACTCGTCGGCATGTGGGTCTGCTCCGGCTCGCCGCTCATCGCGGAGATCTGTGCCGGTGCCGGTCTCGACTGGCTGCTCATCGACATGGAGCACTCGCCCAACGGTCTCGAGTCGGTCCTCGGCCAGCTCCAGGCCGTCGCGGCGCACCAGGTCACCCCGGTCGTCCGCGTGCCGACGAACGAGACGGTGACGATCAAGCAGGTGCTCGACCTCGGCGCCCAGAACCTCCTCGTGCCGATGGTCTCCTCCGCCGACGAGGCGCGGGCCGCGGTCGAGGCCGTGCGCTACCCGCCTCGCGGCAAGCGCGGGGTGGGCTCGGCGCTGGCACGGTCGGCGCGGTGGAACCGCGTCGAGGGCTACCTCGAGCACGCCGACGAGCACGTGTCCCTCTTCGTCCAGGTCGAGACGGCTGCCGGTGTCGAGGCCGCGGCCGAGATCGCCGCCGTCGACGGGGTCGACGGGGTCTTCGTCGGCCCGTCCGACCTCGCCGCCTCGATGGGACTGATCGGGCAGCAGTCCCATCCCGACGTGGTGGCCGCCGTCCGGCGCACGTTCGAGGCCGTGCGCGCCGCTGGCAGGCCGGTCGGCGTCAACGCCTTCGCCCCCGACGCGGCCCGGGCCTACCTTGAGGCCGGCGCGACCTTCGTGCTCGTGGGGGCCGACGTCGCGCTCCTGGCCCGCTCGTCCGAGGCGCTCGCCGCCACCTTCATCCCGGCCGACGCGGAGGGCGGCGAGACGACGTCCTGATCACCGTGGCGGCTCGCCGTCCGAGTGAGTCGGCCGAGTGAGTCGGCCGAGTGAGTCGGCCGAGCCGGCCGGAAATCGGGACGCGCCCGAGCCCCGTGCCGGGCTACCGTCGCCTCATGCCAGAGCGACCCACCGACCGTCCGGACCTGCGCGCCGCCCTGCGGGGCGAGCTCAAGCAGGCGATGCGAGAGCGGAACCGGGACCATGTGGCCGCCTACCGGATCGCCCTCGCCGCGATCGACAACGCCGAGGCCGTGCCCCTCGGCTCCGAGCAGCCTGCGCAGGCGCTGGAGATGTCCGCCGTCGGGGTCGGTGTCGCCGACGCGCCGCGGCGCGAGCTCTCCCACGACGACGTGCGCGACCTCGTCCGTCGCGAGGCTGACGACCTGCGCCGCGCCGCGAACGACATCGAGCCGCACGACCCGGCCGACGCCGAGCTCAAGCGCTCCCAGGCGGTCGCGCTCGAGCGCGTCGTGCAGTCCGCCTGAGGCGCGCCCGCGACGCCGAAACCCCCGGATCCACGTCTCCCGGCGCCGGTCCCCGGGCCAGTGGTATGCCGCTCACCCGGCCCCGCGCGGAGGCAACGCCTCGCGCGGGTCGGGCTCAGCGGCATACGGACTGACGGTCACGAGGCGAGGAAGGCGTCGATCTGGTTGATGGCCAAGGTTGCTCCCTCCTCGATGCCCATCTCGAGCACCTGCTGCAGCGCCTCGGCGGTGTCGTAGCTGCTCGTGAACGTCGCGAGGGTCCCCCCGTCGCGGTCCTCGAACGTGTAGACGTTGTGCGAGACCGGCAGGTCGGGGTTGGGCTGGAGGTCGGCGTCGGCGAAGCCGTCGTCGAAGCTGAAGCTGTGCGGCTCGTCGACGGCCGTGATCTGCCACCAGCCGGCGTGCTTGTCGCCCTCGGGGCCGGTCATGTAGTACGTCGAGCGGGAGCCGACGCGCAGCGAGTGGTCGACGAAGGTCGCGGGGTAGGTCGGCGGCCCCCACACCCGCTCCAGCTGGCGCGGGTCGGCGTAGAGCGCCCAGACGCGCTCGACGGGGGCGGGGAACTGGGCCGTGATGACGATCGTGCGGGCGTCCAGGTCCTTGGTGACGTTCGTGACGGGCATGTCAGTGCTCCTCGGTCTCGTTGAGTAGTGCGTCGATTCGGTCGATCCGGCCGCGCCAGACCTCCTCGAGCTCGCTGAGCATCGAGGCGACGGTGCGAACCGCTTCCACATCCCCGCTGGCGAGCTGCTCGCGGCCCTGACGGCGCTTCGTCAGCAGGCCGGCCCGCTCGAGGATCGCAACGTGTTTCTGCACTGCGGCGAAGCTCATGTCGTACTTCGCTGCCAGCGCGGAGACCGAGTGCTCTCCGGCCAGGACGCGGCGCAGGATGTCCCGCCGCGTCCGGTCGGCGAGCGCGTGGAAGAAGGCGTCCGCCCGGTCCTCGCTGCTCGCGGTCACGCAACCAATATACAACCATTCGGTTGTATGTTGTCAACCCTCTGCCTGCAGGTGCGACCCCCGAGGTGGCGGGACGTTCGGCCCTGCCGGCCAGCTGCCGGCGCCCGGACGATGACGGCACGGCGGACCGCCGGGCGAGGTGCGCGGCGGGGAGAGGAGAGGCACATGCAGTCGATCAAAGAGGCGGCGGACGAGTTCCTCCGCCACCAGCGCGTCGCCGTCACCGGAGTCTCGAGGACGCCGGGCAGTCACGGCAGCAACGTCGTCTACCAGCGCCTCAAGGAGCGCGGGTACGACGTCTTTGCGGTCAACCCCAACACCGACGAGGTCGAGGGCGACCGCTCCTACCCCAACCTCGCGGCGATCCCCGGCGGCGTCGAGGCCGTCGTCATCGGCACCCGGCCCGACCGGGCGCTCGACACCGTCCGCGAGTGCGAGTCCCTCGGGATCAAGGACGTCTGGATGCACCGGTCCGTCGGGGCCGGGAGCGTCTCCCAGGAGGCCGCCGACTACGGGCGTCAGCACGGCTTGACCGTCATCGACGGTGGCTGTCCCCTCATGTTCGAGCCGGTCAGCGACCCGGGTCACAAGATGATGCGCTGGGTGTTCAGCCTGAACGGCCACGTGCCGCGCCGCGTCTGAGGGCGGCCCGGCGGGGAGGGCAGCGGGGCGCCCGCTGGGCTGGGCGGCATACCGAGTTCGTATGCCGCTCAGTCGCGGTCGCGTCGCGGCCAGCCGCCCAGCGGTGTGCGTGAGCCGACGAAGCGCACCGGGAACCCGGGGAGGGCCGGCTCGGCGGCGTCCGCCCAGACGCGGAACGCAAGGTCTGCGTCGCGGACCGAGAGCGTCAGCTGCTCGACGTGGTCGTCCTCGCCGGGGACGAGGCGGATGACCGGCCCGACGGGGAGGCGCCAGGCGAGGTCCGGCGCGCCGGGCGGTCCGAGCAGCCGCTGCCAGCGCCGGGCC
>NZ_AWQS01000112.1 GCF_000576575.1 Intrasporangium chromatireducens Q5-1 | reverse complement strand
CGGGCGAGCGCTCGCCCGCTCAGCGGCATACGTGCTACCGCTTGTTGACGGCCGCGATGTACGACGCGGTCGGCGCGCCGACACCGGTGACCTGGTCCCAGCCGGTGCCGGTCTTCAGGCTCGAGTCCTCGTCGAAGGTGCGCACGCTGGGCGTCGTGCCGTTCGAGCCGTTCAGCCCGTTCTTGTAGTCGACCCGGATGTTGCCGGGGTCGCCCTGCGGCGTGACGTCGAAGTAGACACCGGTCTTGTAGAGGTCGTAGATCAGCGGGTTGGCGAAGCCGATCCGCGACCGACCCTGCTGCGCCGAGGCGTTGAGGCCCGCCAGGAGCGGGGAAGCGAGGCTCGTGCCGCCGATGCGGTACTCGCCGTACTTCGTGCCCTTGCCCCAGACGGTCTGCAGCCCGAAGGTCTGCGTCTCGCCGACGAGCATCCCGGTCGTCGGGTCGGCGTCCATCGCGATGTCCGGGACGCCGCGGCCCTTGTCGCAGGTCGTGACACCGGCCTGGTAGCCCGGCTGCCCGAACCAGTCACTACAGCCGCCACCGGCTCCGTAGAGGAAGCCCTGGTCGACCCAGCCGGTCTTGTCCGCGCTCAGGACGGCCTTGTGAGTGCCCCAGCCGGTCTCGAACTTGCGGGTGCCGTCAGCCGCCACCGCGAGCGACGTGCCGCCGACCGAGGTCACCCACGGGTCGGAGGTCGGGAACTCGGTCTGCTTGACGCCCCAGGCAGCGAGGTCGTCGCCGTTGTCGCCGGAGGAGTAGTAGAAGCCGATGCCCTGGGCGGCGGCTTGCAGGAAGATCGAGTCGTAGGCCGCGACGAGCGCGTCGTCGATGACGGGGGTCTTGACGCCGTTGACCATCACCCAGGTCGGCTCGCCCCACGAGTTGCTCACGATCGAGGCCTGGTCGTCGGTGACCGCGCGGGCCATGGAGGCGAGCAGGTCGTCGTCGTAGCAGCTGGCGGCGCCGTAGTAGAGCACGTTGGCGTCGGGCGCCATCGCGTGCTCCGCCTCGACGTCGAGGGTCTGCTCGCCGTACCAGCCGTTGCCGCCGCAGTCGGCGACCCGCTGCGGGTCGTAGCCCCGCGAGCTGTGGACCTGGAACTGCCCGTGCCGGAAGGGCTGGTCACCGTGGCGGGTGCTGTAGGTGTTCGCGTCCTTCTCGAGCCAGGGCGAGGTGAACGCGTCGGTGATCGCAATGGACTGGCCCTTGCCCGTCTTGCCGCTTGCGGTGACGCCGTAGGCATCCCGGAGCTGCTTGCCGGTGTAGCCGCAGACGGCGTACGGCAGCTTCTGGCCGTCGTAGGACGGCAGGCCGGTTGCCATCTTCTCTCCGTAGTAGGTCGAGCACGGCGGTGCGTTGACGAAGCCTGCCGGCGGGCCGAGCTGCACGCGGTGGCCGTTGTTCGAGCCGGGCACGTCTGGACTTCCCGTCGAGGAGGGGCTCACCTTGTGCCCGAGAGTGTCGATCCCGGTGATGGCGAGGACGTGCGAGGCGACCGATGACGGTACTGTCACGGCACTCGTCGCGCCGGTGACGGAGTCGCCGTTGACCGTGTACTGCCGGATCCCCGCGGTGAAGGCGGCGTTGACCGCTGCCGGGGAGCCGGCGACCGCGAGGAAGTGGTTGTCCGGCCCGGTGTCCTCGACCTTGAGCCCTGCTTGCTTGAGCCACGCCGTGACGCTCGCGACGTCCGCCGAGCTCGGTGCGAAGCGGCTGGCGTACTGGCTCGCGCTGAGATAGTGGCCGTAGGACGCTGAGCCGGGCGTCGAGACGGCCCTGGCCAGTGCGGTGAGCTGGGAGCCGTTGCGGGGGCTCAGCCAGACCTTGACGTGGACGGTGCTGTTCGAGGACAGCGGGCTTCCTTTGACGTGCTTGGTCCAGCCCGAGGCGGAGCTGACCTGGTGCCGTCCGTTCGACTGGCCGGCGGCGTGTGCAGTGCCCATCATGGTGAGGCCGCCGATCGTGAGCCCGGTCAGGGCTGCGGTGGTCGCGGCGGCGGAGCGGAGCAGTGGGTGTCGTGCCATAACCGATCCTCTTCGTGGAAGGTGCAAACGGTTTCGGCGACGCACGTGCAAACGTAGGGGCTCATAGGCGACGTAGACAAGACCCTCAGCAATCGTGCAGCGCTCGGCGCCTACCGCTGACACCCGCTGCGAAAAGGCGTGACCGCCCGTGAGAGGACGCGAGAGGACGCGGGGGGCCGGGGGCCGCTCAGCAGCCCGCGGCGAGGTCTCCCGCCACGGGGTCGGCCTTGACGCGGTCGGCCCGGATGCGGTCGCCGGCGACCCACACGCCGCCGATGTCAGCGGGTGTCGCGAGCGCGAAGGCCTTGGCGAGAGCCTGTTCGGGCGAGGTCGCGTGGCGGAGGCCGACGTCGAACGGCTCTCCGGCCCGAGGCCGCAGCCACACCGCGTCGAAGGCCTTGCCAACGGACAGGTTCCCGACGACCTCTCCGAGTCCGAGGGCCGCAGCCCCCGAGCACGTCGCCAGATGGAGGAGGTCGGCCGCGGTGAGGGAGGTCCCGTCCTCGTCCAGCAGCTGCTGGACGAAGTAGGCCTGCAGCCCCTCCTTGAGCAGCGAGAAGCCGGTCCCAGCCCCGACATCGGAGCCGAGTGCGACGCGCACTCCGTGGTCGAGGTGGCGCCGCAGCGGGAAGAGCCCGCTGCCGAGCGCGGAGTTGCTCGACGGGCAGTGCGACACGGCCGCGCCGGAACGTCCGAGCAGCTCGAGCTCGTCGTCCGTCGGGTGCACGTTGTGGGCGAAGACCGATGTCGCGCCGACGAGTCCGTGCCGGTCGTAGGTGTCGAGGTAGTGGTGGGCGGTCGGGAACCTGGAACCGACGGCGGCGATCTCGGCCGGGTTCTCGTTGAGGTGCGAGGTGAACCACGAGCCGGGCACGTCCTTCAGGACACGGTGGCACGCGTCGAGCAGGTCGTCCCCGGCGGAGTAGGAGAACCGCGGCGTCACGGCATACCGGGTCCTGGCGTCGGGACGGTGCCATCGCTCGGCAAGGAGGCTGGCCTCGGCATAGCTGCGCTCCGGGGTCGTCAGGAGCGCCTCCGGCAGCGAGCGGTCGCTCACGACGAGACCTGCCGTGACGCGCAACCCGACGCGGGTCACCTCCTCGAAGAGGACGTCGACGGCAGGTGCGAAGTGCGACCCGAAGACGAGGGCCGTCGTCGTCCCCGCGGCGGCGAGCCCGCGGACGAAGTCGGCCGCCACGTCGCGGGCATAGTCGACGGACGCCAGCCGTGCCTCCTCGGGCAGGGCGCACTCGTCGAGCCACTGGAGCAGGGGCATCCCGAGGCCGCCGATGATGCGCACTTGCGGGAAGTGGACGTGCGTGTCGACGAGGCCCGGCAGGAGCAGGCCGGGGCGCAGGTCGACCACGGCGTCACCCGGATGGGCGGTCCGGACCGTGGTGTAGGCGCCGCGCTCGGTGACCACCCCATCGACGACGCGCACGCCGGCGTCCTCGTCGGCCCGCAGCGCAGCTGCCGGGAAGGGCGAGTCGTCGGTGATGTCGAGGACGGTGGCACGGTAGATCGTCACGGGCGTGACTCCCTCGTGGCGGGGCGCCGCGCCGGTGTCGGTGCACCACTGTCGCGCTCGCGCTGGAAGGCCACGAGGAGCGCCGCGGCCACGGAGACGGCGATCGTCGCGGGGTCCTTGCCGGTGAGGTCGGGCAGCCCGATGGGGGTCGTGATTTGGGCCACCGCCTCGGCGGAGTGGCCCTCGGCGGCCAGCTGCCCCTGGAAGCGCCGCCACTTGGCCGACGAGCCGATCAGGCCGATCGAGCCGAGGTGGCCGCAGCGCAGCGCCATGTCGCAGAGTGCAGCGTCCTCGGCGTGGTCGTGCGTCATGACGAGGACGTGCGTGCCGGACGGCACCTGGCCGAGCACGATCTCGGGCACCGGTGCGTGGTGGACGTGGACGCGGGCGACGGCGTCGTCGAGCACGGCCAGTCGGGCCGGGTCGACGTTGTCGGCCCGCGAGTCGACGAGGTACAGCTCGATGTCGTGTCGGGCGAGGATCCGGGCGAGCTCGAGGCCGACGTGGCCGACTCCGAAGATGGCGACGGCCGGGACGACTGGCAGCGGCTCGAGCAGGATGGAGACCTCACCGCCACAGCACTGGCGGCCGTGCATAGTGGGGGCCTTGTCCGTCAGGGAGAAGGTCAGGGTCTCGGGAGTCGTCCCCCCGGCCTCGAGCAGCTCGCGGGCGCGCTGGACGGCGCTCGCCTCGAGGTTGCCGCCGCCGATCGTGTCGTGCACGTCGTCGGCCGTGACGACCATCTTGGCGCCCGCCTCGCGTGGGGCGTGGCCGCGCACCTCCGTGACCGTGACGACCACTGCAGGACGGCGTTGCTCGCGCAGTCGCTGGGCCGCCCGGAGCCAGTTCATCTCTTCACCTGCGCCGGCGGGGTGGCGGGGTAGGCGCCCCGTTCGAGGTCGGTCGGTATGGCGTGTGCCCGGGTCGCACTGGCGTGTCCGGCGCCGGTCCCGTCCACCGACGCGCCGTCCCGGCCGTTGCCATGACCGTCAACGCGGTGACCGTCCCGCGGCACCGCGGGCCGCGATGCGTGGTCGGCGGCGTGCTCGATGACACTGGTGTCGCCCCCGGCGCGAGCCTGCTCGATCGCCCAGTACACGGCTTCCGGAGTGGCGGGGGAGTCAAGGTGGACGCTGGTGCCCGGGGCGCCGAAGGCGGCGGCGGCCTGACGCAGTGCCTCACGGACGGAGAAGGCGAGCATGAGTGGCGGCTCGCCGACCGCCTTGGAGCCGTAGACCACGCCCTCCTCGTGCGCGTGCTCGAGCAGCGAGACGCGGAAGTCGGCCGGCATCTCCGAGAACGATGGGAGCTTGTAGGTGCTCGCGGCCTGTGTTGCGAGCCGGCCCCGGGTCGGCCCGTCGCTCTCGTCCCACCGCAGGTCCTCGAGGGTGAGCCAGCCGGCGCCCTGCACGAAGCCACCCTCGATCTGGCCGATGTCGATGAGCGGCGAGAGGCTGTCGCCCACGTCATGGACGATGTCGACCCGCCGGGTGCGGTAGGCGCCCGTGTAGCCGTCGACCTCGACCTCCGCGGCGGCGGCGCCGTAGGCGAAGTACTTGAACGGATGGCCCTGGAAGATCGTCGAGTCCCAGTGCAGGCCCTCGGTCCGGTAGTAGCCGGCAGCAAAGAGCTGGACCCGCTCGAAGTAGGCCGCGACGACGAGGTCCTCCCACGAGATGCCGTGCGGCTCAGCGGGATCCGCGTGGTTCCCTTCCTGTGGGTCGGAGCTCAGCGCCATACCGTCCCGGAAGCGAATCGATGCGGCGGGCACCCCGAGACGGGCAGCGGCGACCTCCGCGAGTCGCTGCGTGATCTGCTCACACGCGTTCTTGATGGCCCCACCGTTGAGGTCGGCGCCCGAGCTGGCCGCTGTGGCCGACGTGTTCGGCACCTTGTCGGTGCGCGTGGGGGCGAGGCGGATCCGGTCGAGTGACACGCCCAGGGTCGTTGCAGCGACCTGCAGCATCTTCGTGTGCAGGCCCTGCCCCATCTCGGTGCCGCCGTGGTTGATGAGGACCGAGCCGTCCTTGTAGACGTGCACGAGGGCGCCCGCCTGGTTGAACGCCGTGAGGTTGAACGAGATGCCGAACTTGACTGGTGTCAGGGCCAGCCCGCGCTTGACGTCGTCGTGCGTCCGGTTGAACTCAGCGATCGCTGCGCTGCGCGCGGCGAGGTCCGCCTGGTCGAGGACTGCCTGCCAGGTCAGCTCCATCCGCTCCGGGTGGCGGACCTCCTGTCCGTACGGCGTCGTCTGGCCCTCGGTGTAGAAGTTGCGGCGGCGCAGCTCCGCCGGGTCGATCCCGAGGCGCGGCGCGCACCGTCCGAGGATGTCCTCGATGACGAGCATGCCTTGGGGCCCGCCGAATCCGCGGAAGGCCGTCTGGGACGTCTTGTTGGTCTTGGCGATTCGGCCGTGGATGCAGATGTCGGGGATCCAGTAGGCGTTGTCGACGTGGCAGAGCGCGCGCGCGAGCACCGGCTCGGACAGGTCGAGGCTCCAGCCGCCGTCGGAGGTCAGCGTCGCGTCGAGGGCCTGGAGGCGGCCCTCGTCGTCGAACCCGACCCGCCACGAGGCGTGGAAGCCGTGGCGCTTCCCGGTCATGGTGATGTCCTGGGTCCGGTTGAGGCGCAGGCGGACCGGGCGGCCGGTGAGGGCCGCTCCCAGCGCCGCGACGGCGGCGAAGCCGTGTGGCTGCATCTCCTTGCCGCCGAAGCCGCCGCCCATCCGGAGGCACTGCACGGTGACCGCGTGGCTGGGCACGCCGAGGACGTGGGCGACGATCTCCTGGGTCTCGCTCGGGTGCTGCGTGCTGGACTGGATGAAGACCTGTCCGTTCTCGTCGAGCTGTGCGATGGAGGCGTGCGTCTCGAGGTAGAAGTGCTCCTGCCCGGGGAACTCGATCTCGCCCGAGAAGACTCGCGTCGCACGGTCCAGCCCGGCGGCGACGTCGCCGCGGACCATGACGGGCTGGGCGCCCTGGAAGGACTCGGCCTCGATGGCCTCGCGCACCGTGACGAGCGAGGGGAGCGGCTCGTAGTCCACCTCGACCGCGGCGGCGCCGAGGCGGGCCGCCTCCAGCGTCTCTGCGAGCACCCAGCAGACAGCATGCCCGTGGAACATCACCTCGGTCGGGAAGAGCGGCTCGTCGTGCCGCACCCCGGCGTCGTTGACACCAGGGACGTCTGCCGCGGTGAGGACCCGCACGACGCCGGGGACCTCAAGCGCCTTGTCGAGGCGCAGGCCGGTCACGCGGGCGTGGGCGTGCGGGGACTGCACCGGGTGGGCGTGCAGGACGCCGGCCGTCCGACCGACGAGGTCGTCGGTGTACAGCGCCGCTCCGCTGACGTGCAGCGACGCGCTCTCGTGCGGGAGGGTCCGCCCGACGACCGGGGCGGCGGGGCGTTCGGAAAGATGGCTCATGCCGGGTTCCCCTCTCGGTTCAGGTGCTCCGCATGGAGCCGCAGCAGCGCCGTCCCGAGCATGGCGCTGCGGTAGGCGGCGCTCGCCCGATGGTCGTCCATCGGCGTGCCCTCGCTGCGCATCACCTCGGCCGCGGCCCGCACCTGCTCCCGGGAGAAGGGCCGGCCCTCGAGGGCCGCCTCGGTGCGGGTGGCCCGGATGGGGGTCGCCGCCACGCCGCCGAGACCGATCCGGGCCGTCGTGACGATGCCGTCCTCGACCCTGAGCGCGAAGCCGACCGCGACGCTCGAGATGTCGTCGAACCGGCGCTTGGCGATCTTGTGAAAAGCGGTGACCGGACTGAGCGGGAGCGGAATCCGAACCGCCCTGATCAGCTCGTCCGGGCGCCGAACGGACTCCCGGTAGCCGGTGAAGTACTCCGAGAGCGGGACCTCCCGGTCGCCTTGCGCCGAGGCGAGGACCACCCCCGACTCGAGGGCGAGCAGCACCGGAGGGGTGTCGCCGATGGGGGAGCCGGTGCCGAGGTTGCCGCCGATGGTCGCGGCGTTGCGGATGAGTCGCGAGGCGAACTGCGGGAAGAGCTGGTCGAGGAGCGGGACGCGGCCGGCGAGTCCCTCCTCGATCTCGGAGAGGGAGAGCGCCGCCCCGAGCTCGATGTGGTCCGCGTCGATGCGCAGCTCACGCAGCTCGGGCACCCGATCGATCCCCACCACGAACGGGGGCCGGGCACCGCGCAGGTTGACCTCGACGGCCCAGTCGGTCGAGCCGGCGACCAGCACGGCGTCCCGGTGCTCGGCGAGCAGGTCGATCGCCTCCCGCAGGCTGGTGGCGCGGGCATAACTGCCGGTCTCGGTGGCGTAGCGCGTCGAGACCGGCGCCGGCGCCGGCTCGGTGCGGCGTCGGGCCAGGTCGTCGCCCTCCTCGGGGAGGCCGAGGGCGTAGGCAGCATCCCGGATGGGGCGGTAGCCGGTGCAGCGGCACAGGTTGCCGGAGAGGGCGTGCAGGTCGAAGCCGTTCTCGCCCAGCTCACCGTCCTCGCCCAGCTCACCGTCCTCGCCCAGCTCAGCGTCCCCGCCGGCGCGGTCCGCGGCCGTGACCCGGCCGGGACGGTAGTACTCGGCAGCCATGCTGCAGACGAAGCCGGGCGTGCAGTACCCGCACTGGGAGCCACCACGGACCGCCATCTCGTACTGGACCGGGTGAAAGGCATCGGGTGTGCCGAGCCCCTCGCTCGTGAGGACCTCCTGCCCGTCGAGCGCAGCCGCCGGGACGAGGCAGGCGTTGATCGCCGTCCACCGGGTCCCACCAGCAGGGTCGGGCCTCGCCACGAGGACCGAGCAGGCACCGCACTCACCCTCGGCACAGCCCTCCTTGGCCCCGGTGAGCCCCTGCCCCCGGAGCCAGTCGAGGGCGGTGGTGTGGGCCGGCACGTCGAGCCGCTGTGCCTGTCCGTTCACGGTCGCGGTCACCGGTCGTGCCGGGGCTTCCTGCTGGGTTGGCGCTGTCGACAATGGCATTCACTCCTTCGCACGGCGCACCGCGCTGTCCAGGACCGGCAGGCGAAGCCGGTGCATGGTTGGAGGTGAACCGACCTGCTGGTTATCCATGCAGAACAGCGAGTCGGGCGCTGCCTTCGAGCGTACGGGTCGGCCCCCTCCTTTTGGAAGACTTCCAGAATGGGCCTTCGCTGTCGCGGACGGGCCGTACGTCGCGGGGAGGTGGGGGAGCGGAACCGCGCCGCTCCCGCTGGGCGGCTCTGCGGCATACCTCTGTTCGTGCTCCTGCGACGGGTCAGGTCTGGGAGCCGAGCGTGCCCATGCCACTTCGCGCGGCGTGCACCGGGTTCGTGTCCGCGACGAGGTCGTCGAAGCGGTAGCCGGCGATCCGAGCGGCCTCGACGAGGGCCGCGGCGCGCTCCTGTGCCGGCGAGTTCTCGAGCCGGGCCCACCCCTGCCGGAGCACCTGCGCGAACGAGTCGCGGTCGCGCACCGAGAGGATGAGCGGGAAGCCGAACCGCTCCTCGTAGCGGGTGGTGAGGTCGGCCAGCTCGTCGTGGTCCTTCTCGTCGAGGCGGGTCAGGCCGAGCGCCGACTGGTCCCGGAACGAGACGTCGTCGGGCTGCGCCGTCGCGACGCTCGTCGCGCCGAGCTGCGGGTAGGAGGACAGGAGCGCCGACTGCTCCTCTCGCGTGCCGGCGAAGAGCGCGTCCTGGAAGGCGCGGCGCAGGTCGCCCGTGTCGTCGAAGGGCCGGTGCTCGTAGGCCGCCTCGACGACCCAGGTGAGGCCCTGGAAGAGCGAGCCGAACGTGTCGACGAACCGCTCCCGGCTCATCGCGTTGACCTCGTCGAGCCGGATCAGGGCGCCCGGGGACCCGGCGACGGCCGGTCCCCGGTGGGCGCCGACGTGGTGGAAGACGGCGTTCAGCACGATGGCGGTGATGCTGCCCAGCGTGATGCCCGAGCCGAAGATGATCTGTGCCCACGAGGGCACCGCCTTCGCGATGTCGGGCTGGGCCGTCACGTACATCGCCAGGCCGAGGCTCGTGGCCACGATCACGACGTTGCGGTGGTCGTGGAAGTCCACCCGGGTCAGGGTCTGGATGCCGACGACGGCGACGGTCGCGAACATCGCAAGGGCAGCGCCGCCGAGGACCGGGTGGGGGATGCCGGCCACGATGGCGCCAGCCTTCGGGATGAGCCCGAGGATGATCATGATGACGCCCGCAGCAGCGACGACATAGCGGCTCTTGATCCGGGTCAACCGGACGAGGCCGACGTTCTCGGCGAAGCAGGTGTAGGGGAACGAGTTGAGGATCCCGCCGATCGTCGTGGCGAGGCCGTCCGCCCGCAGTGCCCGTCCGATGTCGTCGCGGGTGATCCGCTTCTCGACGATCTCTCCGGTGGCGAAGACGTCACCGGTCGTCTCGACCGCCGTGATGAGCATGACGACGATCATCGAGATGATCGCGGCGACGGAGAACTTCGGCCAGCCGAAGTAGAAGGGCGTCGTGACGCCGACCCAGTTCGAGGTGGCGACGTTGTCGAAGTGCGCGTCGCCGAGGACCCACGCCACCAGCGTGCCGATGACCAGGCCGAGCAGGACGGCGACCGTGGCCATGAAGCCCCGGAAGACCCGCTGGATGACGACGATGAGCGCCAGGGTGCCGACCGCGTAGGCGAGGTTGCGTCCGCTCGACGGGTTGAGCGTCGGACCGGCCCCACCAGCGGCGTCGGCCGCCGCCACGGGGAGGAGGGCGATGCCGATGATGGTGATGACCGAGCCGGTCACGACGGGCGGGAAGAAGCGGATCAGCCTGCTGAAGTACGGGGCGATGAGGAACGTGAAGAGGCCCGAGACGATGACCGCGCCGTAGATCACGACGAGGCCCTCGGTGCCGCCGCCGGCAGCCAGGCCGATCGCGATCATCGGCGAGACCGCGGTGAACGTGACGCCCTGCAGGAGGGGTAGGCGAACCCCGACCTTCCAGAAGCCGATCGACTGGATGATCGAGGCGATGCCGCACGTGAAGAGGTCGGCGTTGATCAGGTGGATGAGCTGCTCGGTGGTCAGCCCGATCGCTCCGGCGAGCAGGATCGGGACGATGACCGCTCCCGCATAGAAGGCGAGCACGTGCTGGAACCCGTAGATGGCCAGCTTCGGCACCGGGAGGACCTCGTCGACCGGGTGGCGGAGGCGAGCCGGCGCGGAGTCGACGGGCGGTGCGCTCATGGAGATCCCTTCTCGGCGAGGCGACGTTGCCTCGATGCCACGACGTGGAAGGACAGGTCAAGCGCCGAAACTGTAGGGGCTGCGCACCGGCCCGTCAATGGTGGCGGGATGGCATTGGCGTCTATGGCATCAGCCCTCCACGCCCGTCGTCGTGTGGGCATGATCGGTCACCCACGTCGTCATCCGTGCGAGCAGCTCGGGGTCGACCGGCCGCTTCACCTCGGTCTTGTAGGCCCGGAGCGAGGCCTCGCCCGGCTGGCGCCGGAGCAGGTGCGTGAGATCGGGAGCGGCCCAGGTCTCCACCGGTCCGGCAACCGTGCGTGCGATCACCTCGAGGTCGTGCCAGTCGACCTGGAGATCCTTGGTGCCGGTGATGGCCAGGACGGGCGACGTGATCCGGGCGAGGTCGTCCCGCGGGTCAAGGTCGAGGTACTCGCGGAACCACTTGGCGTTCGTCTTCACGCCGTCCATGCGGACGATGTCAGCGGTCGTGGAGCGCAGTTTCTCGTGGTTCTTGCGGACCCTCGTCGTGACGTCGGTGCGTACCAGCCTCAGCAGGAGCCGGATCGGTTTGGGCAGGGACCCTGCGACCTGCGCGCTCTGCCAGACCAGCACCTTCGCTCCCGGCTGTGCCGCCGCGCTGAGCAGCACGACGCCCGCGAGGGACGGGTCGGCGGCCCCCAGAGCCGCAGCGGAGATCGCGCCCTCGCTGTGGCCGATGACGAAGACGGCGGACTGGTCCGTCTCCGGGCGGCGACGCAGGGCGGCGAGCGCCTCGGTCGCCTCCGCGACCCGGTCGTGCACCCCGAAGCGGCGCCAGTCGCCTGCCGCCTTGCTCTCGCCGACGCCGCGCTTGTCGTAGCGGAACGACGCGACACCGCGGGCCGCCAGTGCCTCAGCGATCTGGCGGGTCACGTCGAGGGGCATCCGCGGGTGGCTGGAGTCGCGGTCCACCGGCCCTGACCCGGGCACGAGCAGCGCGGTCGGAAAGGGGCCGGGCCCGGGGGGAAGGAGGAGCGTGCCGGCGAGCGTGTCGGTGCCGACGGTGAGGTGGAGTGTCGTCATGGTGGTATTATTATCAATCACGAGAATGATGTCAAGACTGATAACAATGAGTCCGGCAGGATGGCTGCGGTGAACACTACGGCCGAGGCGAGACGAAGGAGAGTGTGATGCGAGCCAGCGAGCTGGTCCTGCACCCGGTGCGGTTGCGGATCGCCCAGACCTTCCTCGGTGGCCGCCGGCTCACGACGGCAGAGCTGCGCGAGGAGCTGCCGGACGTGGCCCCCGCCACCCTGTACCGCCAGGTCGGCGCGCTCGTCGACGGCGGCATGCTCGAGGTCATCGATGAACGAAAGGTGCGAGGAACTTTCGAGCGCACCTACCAGCTGCGCGAGGGGGCGGCCTCGGTCGAGGCCGACGAGGCGCGCGAGATGTCCGACGAGGAGCATCGCCGGGCCTTCTTGACATTCGTGGCCGGCATCCTCGCCGACTACGACCGCTATCTCGCGGGTGGCGACGTGGACCTCGCCCTGGACCTTGTCGGCTACCGCCAAGTCGCACTCAACCTCACGGACGACGAGACGATGGCCATGGTCACCGAGCTGCGCGAGGTCGTGGCGGCCCGGGTCGGTCTGCCTGCCGCTCCAGGGCGTCGACGGCGCCTTTTCACGACCATCCTCATGCCGACCGGGGAGCCACCGGCCGCGTCGTCAAGCTCCTGAGCGGGGGTCAGGGCGCGGTGCTGCCGGGCGTCTCGCCACCACCGGGCTTGCCACTCAGGCCGCTGCGCATCGAGGCGGGGTCGTCGACCGCCTCCTCGCCGCTGCGACCGTTGTCACCGTCGATCTCGTTCGCCCCGGTCACCGAGTCAAGCAGCTCGGCCCCGACGTTCTCCTCCTCGCGTCCCTCGTGCTCCTTGGCGGCCTCGAGGTCGCCCTGGTCGGGGTCGCTGCCAGTGGTCCCGGTGCTGTTCGTCGTGTCCATGCGTGGGGCGTACCCGGTCCGATCCGTCGGCAACCCGCCCGGATCAGCCCTGGTAGCCGGCCCGCCGCAGCGCGTCAGCGATGGCGCTGTCGCCCGGTGGGGTGTCCCGTCGGCTGTCCCGTCGGTTGTCCCGGCGGCGGTCACCGCCGGTTTGGCGGCCGGTCGTGCGGCGTCGGCCGTCGCCGTCGCCAGCGCCGCG
>NZ_AWQS01000111.1 GCF_000576575.1 Intrasporangium chromatireducens Q5-1 | reverse complement strand
CTGGGGACGCCGGCCGGTCCTGGCCATCGGTCTGCCTGGGGCTACCCGACGAGGATCGCCGGGAGCGTCACCGACGTGCCCGTCGTGGCGCCAACCACCGTGAGCGTGGTCGTGCCGGCCGGCAGGTCCGCGGGAAGCGGGACCGTGACGGAGGCGGTGCCGTACTCGTCGTTGGCGTCCTTGCCGATCGTGTTGTCGACCGCGGCCGTGCCGATCTCGGTGTCCCCGATCCTGATGGAGACGGTGTCATCGACGGTGTCACCGTCGCCACCCATGCGCAGCGACGACAAGTCGAACGTGACGGTGTCGCCGGGCTGGTAGCTGCCCGGAGCGCCGGCCGGGAAGGTGAGCCCCACTGACCGCTGGCTGTAGTCGACCGGCAGCGGCGCCGCCTTGGCGTTCGCTGCCATGTAGTCGACCATGCCCTGCAGATCGGTCTGGCCGGTGTCCTTCTTTTTCGTGCCGTTGCCCAGCTCGAAGAAGTTGTCACCGCCCGCGGCCAGGAACGAGTTCACCGTGACCGAGTAGCTCGTGGACGGGTCGATGGGTCTCCCATCCAGCCACATGCCGGTGACGTGCGCGTTCTTCGCTGCCGCCGGGTCGTAGCTGTAGGTGAACCCCTTCGAGATGCCGAGGCGCAGGAACGGTCGCGAGGCGCCCGCTGGCTGCCACTGCTGCTCGAGGACCGTCTTGATCTGCGCACCCGTGAGCCGCATGTTGACCAGCGTGTTGGCGAACGGCTGCACCGTGGCTGCCTGCTTGTAGGTCAACGTGGTCGGGTAGCCGCCCGCGTTCCCGACCATGTCGGCACGCAGGCCGCCCGGGTTCATGAACGCGATCTGCGCACCACCCGCCGTCTCGGACTCGGTGGCCCAGCGTTGGGCCTCCGCGACGAGGTTGCCGAGGGTCGACTCCCCGCCGCGGTTCTCGACCAGCACCGGCTCTCCGGCGCTGTTGGTGCTGTTGATCTTGGCCCGGTTGAACGGCCCGGAGATCTGTCCGAGCGGTTGCGCTCCGAGCACGTCGGCCTGCGCCACCGCCTTGGTGACGATGTCCGTGACGGTCTGCACGGCCGGGTAGTAGCCGACCCAGACCTTCTCGCCCTTCGCGTTGAGCACCTGCGTGGTCAGGGCGATCGTGCTCGACTCGACGGCGGTCACCGTCCCCTTCTCATCCGTGGTGTAGATGAGCTGGTCGAGGTTGTAGCCGTACTGACCGGCCGAGACCACCGGGCGGTCTGTGACCGCGCGACCAGCGTCCTTCCATGCGCGCACCGGGACCTCGCAGTTGTAGGTCAGGTGCGTGTGGCCGGAGATGATCGCATCGACGTTCGGATTGACGCCGTTGACGATCTTGCCGAAGTCGTTGTTCCCCGTGACCGAGTCGCACGAGCTGGTGGGGGCGCCCTCGTGGACGAGCAGGACAATGATGTCCACGCCGTCCGCCTTGAGCCTGTCCGCCTCCTCGTTGACGGCGGTCGGGAGGTCGGTGACCTTGATGTCGGCGATCCCCGCGGGCGAGACGAGCTCCGGCAGGTGCTCGGTGACCGCGCCGATGAAGCCGACCTGGACGCCGCCGAAGTCCTTGACCCACGTGGGGTCGAGGGCAGGGTTGCTCGACGCCTTCATCTTGACGTTGGCGCCGATGTACTTCCACGTGGCGCCGCCGTACGGGTTCTTCGTCGCGTCGTAGGGTGCCATGACGCGGTTCACGAGGTCGTTGTAGCCCTGGTCGAACTCGTGGTTGCCGACCGCCGACACGTCGAGGCCGGCAGCGTTGAGCGCGTCGATCGTCGGCTTGTCGTGCGCGATGAACGACTCGAAGGTGGAGGCACCGATGAGGTCACCGGCCGCCGCGAACACCGTGTTCGGCTCCTGCGCGCGCAGCTGCTGGACCGCTCCGGCAAGGACCGACGCGCCCGCCTCCTGGCCGTTCGCCTGGATGCGCCCGTGGAAGTCGTTGATGCCGAGGATCTGCACGCGACGCTCCAAACCGGCGTGCTGGGACTTCGCACCCGACCTGAAGCCGACAACGACGGGGTCGTGGTCGCTCGACCGGTATGGCGACTGGTCGTAGAAGAGCGTGCCGTGGTAGTTGTACCGGCTGTACTCGAGCGCGATCGACTCCGGTGCGTTGATGTTCCAGATGTCGCTACCCGTGGTGCGCTTGAGGGCGGACCTGTTGGCGAGCACGTGGTCGAGAGAGCCGTTCATGCCCCCGAAGCTGTAGGACTGCTTGCCGGTCGCGTAGCTGGTGTTGACGTCGGTCCAGCCGGCGTCGTAGAGGACCTTCATCGGGTCCTCCTGGGTGTACGAGTTGAAGTCACCGGCGAGGAAGACGTCGGTGGCCCCGGTCATCCGCTGGAGAGTGGGGATCCAGAGGTTGAGGGCGGTGGCCTGTCGCACACGGGACTCGTTGGACGACCCCTGTCCGTCGCTCTTGTCCTTGTCGCCCGGCCAGGGGCCGGCGGAGCCCTTGGACTTGAAGTGGTTGACGACCATCACGAAGGGAGTGCCACCACCCTTGGGAGTGAACGCCTGGGCGATCGGCTCTCGCGCGTTCTGGAACGCCTCACCGGCACTGCTCTGGTCGCCCAGGGCATGGGAGTCGCCCGACCGCTTCACCGACCTGATCTGGTAGATGATCGCGTTCGTGATGACGTCCTGCTCGGCCACCGGCGGTAGGTCAGCGGAGGAGGGCACATAGGCCCACACCGTCTTGCCGGCCCGGGCATTGAGCGCCTTGACGAGGGTGGAGACCGCCTCGTCCGGCGTCTCACCGAGCTTGGCCGAGTTCTCGATCTCCATCAGGCCCACGACGTCCGCGTCCAGAGCGGTGATCGCGTTGACGATCTTGGCCTGCTGCCGCGCGAGGCTCGCTGCGTCCCAGGCGCCACGCGGGCCGTCCGGGTTGCTGCAGGACCTCGTCGTGATGCCATTGCCGTCCCGGTCGGTGTACGGCGTGCACCCGCCGGGGAACGTCGAGCCGAGGGTCGTGAAGTAGTTCAGGACGTTGAACGACGCAACCTTGAGGTGACCGGCGCCGAGCTGTGCGGGCGCCTTGGTGCGGTCGTTCGTCCACGTGACCGGATAGCCGGTCGCAGGCGTCGCCTCCGCGGTCGGGTTCAGCTTCCACGCGTCGTGGCGGTAGTCGACGATGACCGGGTCGACGAAGCTGACCTTCTCACCGACGCGCAGCGGCTTGTCGAGCGAGATGTAGGGCGGCGTCTTTCCGCTGTTCGCGGCCGACAGGAAGTTCGTCGTTGCGCCGTCATCGAGGATGACTCCCCGGGCGGCGTTGTCCGCTGCGACGGCGGCTGCCTGCGCACTGTTGGGGCGTGCGACGTCCGTCGGCTGCATCAGGGGCTTGTCGCCGAGCGCGAGGCCGACCTCGCCGTACTGGTTGGTCGAGTAGGTGTTGGAGATCGTGTAGGTGCCGGAGCCGGCGAAGAGCATCGACTCCATCGACTCGCGCTGCGCGTCTGAGCCCGGCCACTCGTTCGTGATGGGCTTGACCGCGGGGACGGCGTCCGTCAGCTTCTTCAGACCACTGGAGGCCACCGCGATCTCGGTCAGGTCGTAGTACTCCGAGACCTTGCCGGTCACCTCGACGTAGTCGCCGATCTTGACCTGGCTGGCGGTGGCGGAGGAGAAGACGAAGACGGCGTTGGAGGCCTTGTGGTCCTTGAAATCGAGGTCGCCGCCGGTACCGGGAGTCTGGATGACGTAGCCCTCGATGCCGCCCGTCGGGTAGGCAGCCGTGACGACACCCCTGGTGGTCACGGACTTGCCGGCGTACGGGGATGCCGAGCCTTCGCCCTGGATCTGCGCGATCGTCAGCGTGCCGCCGTCACCGCCGCCCGTGTCACCGCCGCCGGGATTCCCCGAGTTGTTCGGCGTTGGAGCTCCGACGCTGAAGTCCGACTTGTTGTTTCCCGTGTTGGTGGCCACGGCATCCCGAGCAATCGACACCGTGTTGTTGCTCTTCGGCGCGCCAGGTGCTGGCTCCTTGGCGAAGGCCTTGCCGGCGCCGTAGCCGACGAGATCGACGACCTTGAAGTCATTGGCGCACGCGGTGGCTTCGCAGAGCAGTTTAGTCTGGGTTTGGGCGAGCGCGATGTTCCCGTCGGTGGCGGAGATGTTGAACGTCCCAGTCGCGTCGGGAGTCGGCAGGGCAGCGGCAGTCGAGCCTCCACTTGCCAGCGAGACGAGGTAGGTTTTGCCCGGAGCGATCGATCCCTTGAGGCTCGCGACGCCGCTCCAGTTGGTGCCGGCGGAGGCGGCGTACTGGACCGACCAGCCGGACACGTCGACCGCGGTCGTGCCCTTGTTGATGAGTTCGACGAAGTCGTTCGCGTAGGTGGCGCCACCGTTGCCGCCACCGCCGTAGACCTCGTTGATGACAACTTGGGCGGCGGGGTCGACCGCCGCGTGCGCGCTCGTCGGTATTCCGACGAGAAGCCCTCCAACGAGGGCGAGAACGCCCGACCCCGCGGTCAGGCATCTGGGTTTGGACACGGGTGTGACCTGCTTTCGGCTAAGCACGGTCGCACTGTGGGGCACGACCGAGGAGGGTGAGTCGCACTTGCTGGCCCCCGTCGCGACACGGCGGGGAGGCTCGTCAAACTAGACCCACCCGGGGACATCCGCCACCCGTAGCGGAGTCGGACGGGTGAACCCCGTGGGAACTACGGCGAAACCCGCCGAAGAGTGTCTGTCGCCAGCGGTCAGAACTGACAACCGATCCGGATCTTCAAGCCAATCAAGGCGTTTCGGACGTGAGGAACGGCCAGCGTGGCCGGAGCCCGGGATCGCAGTGGTCCTCGAACCACGCAGCCGCGCGCAGGACGCCGACGTCGTCGAACCGGCGGCCGGCGAGCTGCAGCCCGATCGTCCGTCCGTCGGCGGTGAAGCCGCAGTTCGTCGTTGCGGCGGGCTGACCCGTCATGTTGTAGGGCGCGGTGTAGGCGATGTGCGCCATCCCGAGGTCCGAGTCCGGGCCCCAGGGCATCGGCCACTCGGCGGGGAACGCCGACATGGGGGCCACGGGTGACACGACGAGGTCGTAGGGCTCGGTCGCCGATGCCGTGGCCCGCTGCAGGTCGATGATGCGGGAGTAGTCCCGCATCAGCCTGGTGCCTCCGACGTCGGCGGCACGCTGCACCCAGCGCTGGATGAACGGCAGCACCTGCTGCTGACGCGCCTCGGGCAGCGCCAGGAAGTCGACGAGGGACCGGACGCGCCAGAACTCGTCGAGGCCGGCGAGCATCTCGTCCGTGACGAACGGTTGTATCGGCTCGACCTCGGCACCGGCGTCGGCCAACATCGTCGCGGCGGCCTCGACCGCACCCCGGATCTCGTCCTCGAGCGGCAGGCCGGCCCCGGCGTCCAAGAGCAGGCCGACCCGGAGGCGGCTCACGTCGAGCGACAGGTCGGCCAGCGGCGACGCGAGATCCTCGGGCGGCAGGCTGGTCCAGTCCCGCGGGTCGGGACGACTGATCACGCCGAGCAGCAGCGCCGCGTCCTCGGCCGAGCGGGCAATCGGGCCGGCCACCCGCCCGAGGTAGGGGGCATCGAGCGGGACCCGTCCCGCCGATGGCTTGAGCGTCGTCAGGCCGAGCCACGTGCCGGGCAGCCGGATCGAGCCGCCGATGTCCGTGCCCACGTGCAGCGGGCCGTAGCCGGCGGCGGCCGCCGCGCCGGCACCCGAGCTGGACCCGCCCGTCGTCAGGGCCGCGTCCCACGGGCTCCTCGTCACTCCGTGCAGGCTCGACACACCGGACGACAACATGCCCCAGTCCGGCATGACCGTCGAGCCGACGACGACGCCGCCCGCCTCGAGGAGCCGCTCGACGACGGGGGAGTTGCGGTCCGGCACCACCGGCTCGACCCCCGCACACCCGGCAGGCATCGGCACACCTTCCCGGGCGAGGTTCTCCTTGACGGTGACGGGCACGCCGTCGATCGGGCCCAACGGAGTGCCCCGGCGCCACCGGTCCTCGCTGCACCGAGCCGCCTGGCACGCGGCCTCGGTGGAAATCTCCCACATCGCGCCCAGCACCGGCTCACGCTCGGCCATGACGTCAAGGACCACCCGGGTGACCTCCACGGGCGAGAGGTGGCCGGAGCGGTAGGCAGCCGCGAGTTCGGTTGCCGCCCAGCCCGCCAGGTCGTGGGCCCTCTCGTCCATCCGGCTCCTTCGCTCTGCATGAGGCGTGTCGCCACGTGCCGCCACGCCAGGCCGCCACGGTAGCGCGCCACGTGACCAAGGCCACGGCATCAGCATCACAAAGTGAGCGGCATACCTTCATCCTGTCGGGAGGTGCTGACAGACTTGCTGCACCACGCGAGCCGACCCCACCGGTCCCGCACAGATGGAGGCACAGTGAAGTCCACTCGATTCGTGGCGGCCCTCGGGGCCGCCCTGACGGCGGCGCTCGTCGCCGCGTGCTCGGCCGGCTCGTCCACCAACCCCAATCCGTCGGCGAGCGGTGGGGGCGCCGCCCCGGGCAGCGACAAGCTGACCGTCGGGCTCGTCGCCGAGCCGGTCAGCCTCGACTTCACGACGAACGACGGGGCCGCCATCCCGCAGGCGCTGCTCTATAACGTCTACGAGACCCTGGTGAAGCTCGACCAGAACGGCGACATCAAGCCGGCGCTCGCGACGTCGTGGAAGGTCTCCAGCGACCGCAAGACCTACACCTTCGACCTGACCGACAAGGCGAAGTTCACCAACGGCCAGCCGTTCACGGCCAAGGACGCGGTCTTCTCGATCGACCGGGTCAAGAAGGACTGGACGACCTCGCTGAAGTCCGCGATGGACGTCGTCGCGGACGCGAAGGCGGTCTCCGACACCCAGCTGCAGGTCACCCTCAAGCAGCCGAGCAACAGCTGGCTCTACAAGATGACGACGCGCATCGGCGCGATGATGGCGCCGGACGGCATCGCCGACCTCGCGACCAAGCCGGTTGGCACCGGCCCGTACGAGTTCGGCACGTGGAACCGGGGTGACTCGATCAGCCTCAAGGCGAACCCGAACTACTGGGGCCCGAAGCCGCACTTCGGCGAGGTCGTGCTCAAGTACTTCAAGGACGCGACGGCGCTGAACAACGCGCTGCTGACCGGCACGATCAACGTCATCGGCACGGTGCAGGCGCCCGAGTCGCTCAAGCAGTTCGAGGGCAACTCGAAGTACCAGGTCATCGAGGGCACCACCAACGGTGAGGTGGTCCTGTCGTTCAACAACGTCAAGGCGCCGATGAACAACCTCAAGGTGCGCCAGGCGGTGCGCTACGCGATCAACCACAAGGCGCTGATGGACACGTGCTGGGCCGGCTACGGCACGCTCATCGGCAGCATGGTGCCGCCGACCGACCCCTGGTATGAGGACCTCACGGGGCTCTACCCCTACGACCTCGCCAAGGCCAAGCAGCTGGTCCAGGAGACCGGCGTCGCCAACACGACGCTGCGCCTGAGGATTCCGACGCTGCCGTATGCCGTCTCCTGCGGTCAGGTGGTCAAGAGCGATCTCGAGCAGGCTGGCTTCAAGGTCGCCCTCGACCAGCTCGAGTTCCCGGCTGCGTGGCTGACGACGGTCTTCAAGAACGCCGACTACGACATGTCGATCGTCGCGCACGTCGAGCCGCGTGACCTCGGGGCGGTGTTCGGCAACCCGCAGTACTACACGCGCTACGACAACAAGCAGGTGCAGCAGGACCTCGCGAAGGCCGACACGGGCACGCCGCAGGAGCAGATCACCTACATGAAGGCTGCCGCCAAGACCCTCTCCGAGGACGCTGCCGCCGACTTCCTCTTCCTGCTGCCCAACCTCATCGTCGCCGACAAGGGGATCACCGGACTGCCCAAGAACGCCATCTCCGAGTCCTTCGACCTCAGCCAGCTCGGCCGGTCCTGATCCGGTCGTCGCCCTGACGCGGACCTACCGACACGATGCTGCTGCGGATCCTGCGGAGGACGGGGATCCTGCTGGCGAGCCTCGTCGCCAGCACGGTCCTCGTCTTCGCGTTCATGGCCGTCCTGCCCGGCGACCCTGCCCGGGTGGCCCTCGGAGTCAACGCCTCCGACGAGGCGGTCGGGCAGCTGCGCCGCGAGTTCGGCCTGGATCGGCCCCTTGCGGCGCAGTACCTGTCCTGGATCGGTGGCCTCGCTCGTTTCGACCTCGGGACGTCCTACATCTCGCACGCGCCGATCGGGCCGCAGATCGCCGACCGGCTCATGGTGACCCTCTGGCTCGTCGTCACCGCCATGGTCATCGCCCTCGTCGTCGCCGTCCCGCTGGGGACGGTCATGGCGATGCGGCATCGTCGTCCGAGCGGGGTGCTGCTCTCGGCTCTGTCCCAGGTGGGGGTCGCGGTGCCCGCCTTCCTGGCCGGCATCCTGCTCATCACCGTCTTCGCGATCGGCCTCGGCTGGCTGCCGGCCAACGGCTGGACGCCGCCCGACCAGGACCCGGTCATGTTCGTCAAGCAGCTGACCCTGCCCGCGTTGTCGCTGGGCATCGTCCAGGCGGCGGTGCTGACCAGATATGTCCGCAGCGCGATCCTCGACGTCATGCGCGAGGACTACATCCGCACCGCCCGAGCGAAGGGGCTCACGCCCACGCAGGCGCTGCGGCGACACGGCATGCGCAACGCGTCGATCCCCGTCATCACCGTGCTCGGGCTGCAGCTCGCGACGCTGCTCATCGGCGCCGTCGTCGTCGAGCGGGTCTTCGTCATCCCCGGGCTCGGCAGCCTGCTCCTCGACGCCGTTTCGAACCGCGACCTCATCGTCGTCCAGGACGTCGTCATGGTGCTGGTGCTCGCCGTGCTCGTGGTCAACTTCGTCGTCGACCTGCTCTACCTCGTCATCGACCCCCGCCTGCAGGTGAGCTCGCGATGAGCCGGATCGACCCGGGCATCGGCGCAGCCGGGGAGCCACTGCCGGTCGGCGGCCTCCCTCGTCGGCGCGCGGGTGCGAGCCTCCTTGTCGGTGCGGTGCTCGTCGGGCTCGTCGTCGCCGCCGCGCTCGTCTCGTTCGTGTGGACCCCCTACGACCCGACGCTCGTCGACGCGTCGAGCCGGCTGCAGACCATGTCGGCGCGCCACCTGTTCGGCACAGACAAGTTCGGCCGCGACGTCTTCAGCCAGATCCTCGTCGGCGCTCGCACGACGCTGTTCGTCGGGATCGTCGCCGTCGGCGTCGCCGGAGTCATCGCCGTGCCGCTCGGGATCGTCGCCGCGATGGCGCCGCGATGGTTCGCCGAGCCCCTGATGCGGCTGCTCGACCTGCTCCTCGCCTTCCCCGCCCTCCTGCTCGCCATCATGTTCAGCGCCGTCTACGGCGGCAGCACCCTCGTCGCGATGATCGCCATCGGCATCGCCTCGATCCCGAGCTTCGTCCGAGTCGTGCGCAGCGGCTCGCTGCAGGTGCTCAGCACGGAATACGTCCTCGCTGCCAGGGCGGCCGGGCGGCGCCCAGTGGCGATCGGGTGGCGGCACGTGCTGCCCAACGTCAGCAGCCTCGTGATCGTGCAGGCGTCCGTCGCCTTCGCCATCGCCATCCTGGCCGAGGCGGCCCTGTCCTTCCTCGGCTACGGGACCCCCCCACCGGTCCCGTCGTGGGGCCGGATGCTGCAGGAGAGCCAGGAGATGCTCTTCACGGCGCCCCGCCTCGCGGTCTTCCCCGGAGTCGCCATCGCCGTCGCAGTCCTCGGGTTCAACCTGCTCGGGGACGGGCTGCGGGACCGCTACGACCCGAAGCTGGAGGACCGGCGATGAGTGGCCAGCGGGTGCTGCAGGTCGAAGGGCTGGACGTGTCGGTCGGTCGCCGCGGCCTGCTGCACGACGTGACGTTCAGCATCGACCGCGGCGAGAGGGTCGGCCTCATCGGTGAGTCCGGGTCCGGCAAGTCACTCACCGGCCTGGCGGTGCTCGGTCTGCTGCCGGAGGACGTGCATGCGCGGGGCACGGTCGCTCTCGCCGGCGTGGACGGCAACCTGCTCGAGCTCGACGAGCGTCGGCTCTCCCACATCAGGGGTCGCGAGGTCGCCATGGTGTTCCAGGAGCCGATGACGGCGCTGAACCCCACGTCGCGGGTCGGTGACCAGGTGGCCGAGGCGATCCTGCTGCACCGACGGTGCAGCAGGGGGGAGGCACGTCGGGCCGCCGTGGAGCTGCTCGACCAGGTCGCCCTGCCCGCTCCGGCCGAGGCCGCGCGCGCCTATCCGCACCAGCTCTCGGGGGGCCAACGGCAGCGCGTCGTGCTGGCCATCGCGCTGGCCAACGACCCCGAGCTGCTCGTCTGCGACGAGCCCACCACCGCGCTGGACGTGACAGTGCAGGCGCTCGTGCTCGACCTCGTCGTGCGCGGCGTCACCGCCCGGGACTCGGCGCTGCTGTTCATCACGCACGACCTGTCCGTCGTCGCCACCGTCTGTGAGCGGGTCCTCGTCATGTATGGCGGCCGCATCGTCGAGGCCGGACCCGTCGAGGAGGTCTTCCGTCGCCCGCGCCACCGCTACACGCAGGGGCTGCTCGAGGCGTCGGACCTCGAGCAGGCACAGGAGCACACGCGCCTGCGGACCATCCCCGGCTCCGTGCCGCCCGCCGGCCGGTTCCCGGCCGGGTGCGTCTTCCGGAACCGGTGCACCCACGCGACCCGGGAGTGCGAGACCCTGCCGCCCTGGACGGGGCCGAGCCCCGAGCAGGGTTACGCCTGCTTCCATCCCGCGCACGAGACGGCACAGGTGGGGTCGTGAGCACCGACACCGAGCCGACACCGGCGATCCGCGTCGACGACGTGCACCGCGACTTCCGACGGCCGCGTCGCTCGATCCGCCAGCCCGGCCCCACGGTGCAGGCACTCCGGGGGGTCAGCCTCGAGGTGGCGCCCGGGGAGCGCTTCGGCATCGTGGGCGAGTCCGGGTGCGGCAAGTCGACGCTCATGCGCATCATCGCGGGACTCGACCGGCCGACGAAGGGCCGGGTCCTCATCGAGGGCCGCGACGTCACCGCTCTGCCGGAGCGCCGCCTCGGCTTCCTGCGCCAGCGCCTCCAAGTCGTCTTCCAGGACCCGATGGGCTCGCTCGACCCGAGGATGCGCGTCCGCGACATCATCGCGGAACCGCTTGTCGCGCAGGGAGTCAAGAACCGCCGAGACCGAGTGGCGGAGCTGCTCGACGCCGTAGGGCTGCCGGCCGAGGCCGCCAACCGCTATCCCCACCAGTTCTCCGGCGGCCAGCGACAGCGCATCTCGATCGCCCGGGCGCTCGCGCCGCGCCCGACGATCCTGCTCGCTGACGAGCCGGTGAGCGCGCTCGACGTGTCGGTCAGGGCCCAGGTGCTCAACCTGCTCGACGACCTCGTCACCGAGCTGGGCCTGACCCTCGTCTTCGTCTCGCATGACCTGTCCGTCGTGCGGCACGTCTGTGACCGGCTGGCCGTCATGAGCGCGGGCCAGATCGTCGAGACCGGCCCCACGCGACAGGTCTACGACCACCCGCAGCACCCCTACACCGAGCGGCTGCTGCGGTCCGTGCCGTCGATGCACAAGGCGTTGGCCGGTGCCAGCACGACCGATCTGCTCGGCGCGGACCGGGCGAAGCCGAAGGATGTCGAGGACAAGGGGACTGCCCATGCCTGAGTCAGCGCTGTATCGCCCTCAGCACCCCGCCGGGCTGCCCGTCGGTCAGGAGTGGGTGCCCACCGCAGCACACGCAGCAGTGCGCTTCCCCTACGACGGCACCCTCGTGGCCCACGCACCCGTCGGTGACGCCGACCTCGCTCGCCAAGCGGTGGAAGCCGCCCTCGAGGTGCGCCACTCGGTCGGCCGGCTGCCCTCACACGTGCGGCGGGCGGCGCTCTTCGCCGCGCACGAGGAGCTCTCGGCGCACCGAGCGGAGCTCGAGGACCTGCTCGTCCTCGAGACGGGCAAACCGCGCGTCGACTGCCGGGTCGAGCTGGACCGCAGCCTGCTCACCCTCACCACCGCCGCGGAGGAGGTGGCGCGGCTGCACGGGGAGACGGTGCCGCTCGACCTGCTCCCCAGCGGCGAGGGCCTCGTCGGCTTCTGGACCCGGCGTCCGATCGGCGTGGTCGTCGGGATCGCCGGGTTCAACTACCCGCTCCTGCTGGCCGCCCACAAGCTGGCCCCCGCGCTCGCCGCCGGCTGTCCCATCATCGTCAAGCCGGCCCCGCAGACCCCCCTCGCCACGCTGTGGCTCGTCCACGTCGTCCGTGAGGCGCTCGCTGCGGCGGGGGGCCCCCGGGCTGCGGTCCAGCTCGTCACCGGGGGCGTGGACGTCGGCGTCGCGCTGACGACCGACCGACGCATCGGTGCCGTCTCCTTCACCGGGTCGGCGGCGGTCGGGCACCAGATCGCCAAGGATGCGGCACCGACGAAGGTGTTGCTCGAGCTCGGCTCCAACTCCGCCCTCGTCGTGGCGGAGGACGCCGACCTCGACCGGGCGGCGGACGCGGTCATCCGGGGCGGCTACTACGCGTCCGGACAGGCATGCATCTCCGTGCAGCGCCTGATCGTCGTCGAGCCGGTCCGAGAGGAGTTCCTCGGGCGTCTCGGTGCCCGGATCGCCGAGGTCAAGGTCGGCGACCCGCGTGATGAGGCGACCAGGGTGTCGGCCCTCATCGACGAGCGGTCGACGGCGCGAGTCGCCGACTGGGTGCGAACCGCGGTCGACGCTGGTGCGACGGTCGTCCACGGTGGCGGCGTGCAGGGCGGAATCGTCGAGCCCACAGTGCTCCTCGACGTGCCGCGCGGTGCGGACGCCTGGGACGAGGAGATCTTCGGCCCGGTCGTCGCCGTCCGGTCGGTGGAGTCCTTCGACACGGCCATCGACCTCGTGAACGCGTCGCGCTACGGCCTGCACGCGAGTGTCTTCACCACGTCTCTCCAGAACACGTTCACGGCGATCGACCGGATCGAGACCGGAGGTGTCGTCGTGAACGAGGTGCCCGGGTTCCGCTCGGACGTCATGCCGTATGGCGGGGTCAAGGACTCCGGCGTCGGTCGGGAGGGACCCCGGTTCGCGATCGAGGAGCTGACCGTGACCCGCATGGCGATCATCCGGC
>NZ_AWQS01000110.1 GCF_000576575.1 Intrasporangium chromatireducens Q5-1 | reverse complement strand
GGAAGTTCTCGACCTCGGTGGTGTTCATCAGTTCGCCGCCGACCTCGACGGAACTGGCGATGATCAGTGGCCGCAGATTCGCGCGCGCGGCGTAGATGGCGGCAGTGAACCCGGCGGGACCAGAGCCGATGATGATGACATCAAGCATGGTGAAGCAGAACCTCTTCTTGGGAACGTCATTAGGTGGTATTCGGGAACGCGATTAGGTGGCCCGGCCGCCGGGCAGCTGCCGGGAGGCGGCCGTGGCGTGACTGGGTCGGATGCGGGGCAGTGGCGGAGCGAGTACGCCCCCGCCGAGAGCAAGCCCGTGAAAAACGGAGAGGGTGACGACCTCCCGGACATCGCTCCACCACCCCGCTCCAGCCCGCGCGATCAAGACGTTGAGCGCACCTTGGGATCATCCGTTCGTAGGGCGTGGGTGGTCATGCGGTAACAGCGCGGCGGGCACGGGCCCACAGCAGCACCGGTATGAGCAGGAGGGCGAGGATGCCACCGCCGAGAGAGAGTGCCTGGTAGCTGGTCGCGGACATGACCATTCCGGACATTGCTCCGCCTCCGGCGCCGGCCAGGGCGATGAGCACGTCGATGGTGCCCTGCGTGCGCGGCCGGTTCTGCGGCACGGTGGCGTCCACCACGAGCGCGGTGCCGGATACGAGACCGAAGTTCCAGCCGAGGCCGAGCAGTACGAGCGCGAGGATCAGCAGGCCGAGCGAGTCGCCCGGCGCGGTCGCGGCGAGCACCCCGGCGAGCAGCAGCGTCACCCCGGACGCGATGACCATGGGGGTGCGGCCGAGCTTGTCCACCAGGATGCCGGTGAACAGGGACGGCAGCCACATCGCGCCGATGTGCATGCCGATGACCAGGCCGACGGCGGCCATCTCGTGGTGATGGGCGCGCATGTGGATCGGGGTCATCGTCATGATGGCGATCATCACGATCTGGGTCAGGACCATCACCGTGGCACCCACGTATGCGCCGATTCCGACCTTCGGCACCGCCCTGTTTGCCGAGCCGTTGGGTTCCTTCGCCGCAGTCTCCGTGGCGATGCGTCGAGCTAATAGATACGGGTCCGGGCGCAGGAGCATGAACAGCACGAGGCCCGCGGCGCCATAGGCGACGGCAGCGAGGATGAACGGCCCGGCCAATGTCGGCACACCCACCGAGTCAGCGAAGGCACCCATGGGATCGATCAGGTTCGGGCCAGCGACGGCACCGATGGTGGTCGCGACCATGGCCATGCTGGTGCCGAAGCCGCGCTTGTTCGCGGGAGCGAGGTCGGTGCCGGCGTAGCGGGCCTGGAGGTTGGTGGCGGTGCCCGAGCCGTAGATGAACAGGGCGAGGAACAGCAGCGGCACATTGTCGAGAACCGCGGCCGCGACGACGCCAGCGGCCCCGAGCCCGCCGGCGATGAAGCCGTAGGCCAGGCCCACTCGTCGGCCAAACCGCTGCGTGGATCGGCCCACCAGGAACGCGGCCAGCGCGGACCCGAGGGTGAACAGGCCCGTCGGCACTCCGGAGAGGGCGTCGGAGCCGAGCATGTCCTGGGCCAGCAGCGCACCCACCGAAATACCCGCGGCAAGACCGGCGCCGCCGAGGATCTGGCTGAGGATGACCACAGTCAATGTCCGCTGATGAACCCGGGCGGCTTCCTCTCCCGTCGTAACTGCAGTGATGGTGTCAGGCGACTCCAAGATCGTTCTCCTTGCTCGCGCGCCGTTCGGCGACGTCCTCATCCTCGGTGTTGGCGTGTAGCCCGCGCTCAGGCGGCAACACAGCTGTCCCGCGTCAGGGAACCAGTATTCCATGCATCCATGGAATAAGATGATATAGCGTCAAGATGGCTGCGCGACCAACCCGACTGGAAGGAGTCCCGGTATGGCCCTCGTCCTCCACGACCCGCCCCAGAGGGCAGAGCGGGTCTTCAACGGTCTAGGGCGAGCAGGCGCCCCCCGCCAAGAACGGCGACGAACTGAAGCGGAATCGGCACGCCGGTCCCCGCCAACGCCCTACCTGTTCTGCTTCGGCGACCCGATGGCCGCGACCGTCCAGGGCAGCCGATGCCAAGCGGGCACTACGTCGTGGCAGGCAGGTCCGCGTCCTGGTCCGCAGGGGGTGCGCGCATCGGCTTGGGCTCAGCACGGGCGTGGACACCTGCGGCATCACCATCCACGCGATCCCGGCGCCCCCTCATCCGGGACTGAACTCACCACTTGGACCTGCTGGGCCGACAAAGTCATCAGCGCTTAACCGCTAGTAGACGAGATGTGGAAACGCTGACTGATTTGCCTAGGACCGCGGTCTACTTCTTCGCTCGCGGCGATCAGCAATGACACGAGGGATACCGAATGACTATCAGGTGCTGCTCGCTCGCACCCAGACGATCCACCGCCCCATTGGCCCGTGGGCCTATGACTGCGTGAAAGTCATTGTCGTACGTGATGGCAGCGCAATCTTGTTCAGCGAGTTCGGAGAGAAACATGTCCGTCCTGGGGATGTGATCCTGCTTGGCCCGAACGTCTTGTGCGGCTCCGAGCCTGAGGGGCACGTCACCGTCACCACGATCTATGCGGATACCGACTACGTGATCGATCAGATGTTCTGGCAATACGCTGCGATCTTGCAAGACCGACTCGATGCATCGGTGTTCGCCAAAGAAACCTATACCGAGCCCGCGCAGATCATCCGCCTGGGCGAGCATCACACCGGGTTGCTCATGCCCTGGCTAGACGAGTTGGTCACCCTCAGTCTCAATGAGGAGGAGACGAGGTTCCACAGAATGCAGGCGCTCTGGTTCGCCATCATGGACCGCATCGCCCCGCACGTCCGGGTCACTGATCATCGCGTCTCGCCCTCGCAGCGAGCACGCAGCACGCCGGTGCATCCGCGGGCGCGTCGTTTCGCGCCGACGCGAACCGAAGCCGAAACGGTGCGCAAAGTGATCAGTAACGCGATCGCCGAGCCATGGCCCCTGAATGAGCTGGCAAGGTTGGTGCATCTGTCTACGAAGCAGCTCGGTCGTGTTTTCGCTGAGGCCTACGGCAAGACCCCACTCGCATATCTGACGATGCTGCGGGTCGAAGAGATGGCCCGTTTACTGCGCGAGACCGACATGACGATCGTGCAGGCCGGCCGCCGGGTCGGATGGCACTCCCGCAACCGCGCTTCCGAGGCTTTCCGGCAGGCAACGGGTGTCACTCCGTGCCGGTATCGAATGATGCTGGCGACACGGTACCGCCACTCACTCGGGTCCAACGCCACACATTCCACGATCGAGTAGCAGTGCTCCCGTTAAAGAACCGCCACAGGCCACGGCTGCAGTCGAGGGCGGTACCGAGACTGGCCACGCGATCGGATGCAGAGGTGAAGGGGTTCTGGAGCCGTCTGCGCTTCCCTCTCTGGTCGCGCAACTGCTCAATCTGATGCTGCTGCGCCGTGATGCGCATGTTCAGCGCTTCCTGGCCCTCGCGCAGTTGCACGAGTTGCTCGCTGAGCCTGGAGTTCACTTCACCCAGGCGTTGCGCGGCTGCACTCGGCTCGGTTGCGAGGGGTTGCGGGTCCGTGTTGGCCGCGACTACCTGGTCCGGTCCATCCATACCAGCGGCATCGGCGAGTCGTCGGTTCGCGGCGCGGCAAAACAACTCGTGGACTATGACGGTCTCCGCTCCGCCCGCGGTGAGTGTCGGCGGGAGCTCTCGACACTCAGCTGATCGGCTCGTTGAGGTATGGATGGGCCGTCAACTGATGTTGACGACGATCTGCAAGAGGTGTGACTGCTCAGAAGGCGGGTCGGGTCGAGCGGTATCGGGAGGGCGGGGTCGCGGAGTCTCAGATCGAGATTCGTCGGCGGCGGCCTGCTCGCGGTGATCTCGTCAGGCAGCGGATCGGCTGTTTGTGAGGGTCGTGCACCTGGCAGGTGTTCGACCTGGTGCCGGGCTCCTTCGGGGTCTGGCGCCGGGGTCTCTTCTGACCTGCCGGAGCCCTCATGCACGACACCGCCGCGTCGCCGGCCCACCCTCGGATTGGTTCGCTGTTCTCCGGATACGGTGGTCTTGATCTGGCCGTCGAGCACGCTACCGGCGGGCAGACGGTCTGGTTCTCTGAGCTCAACACCGCCGTCGCGGGCGTCTTCGCCCACCACTGGCCGGATGCCCCGAACCTCGGCGACATCTCCACAATCGACTGGGCCACAGTGCCGCCGGTAGACGTCCTCTGCGGCGGCTTCCCGTGCCAGGACATCTCGACCGTCGGCAAAGGCGCCGGCCTCGCACCGGGTACCCGCTCGGGACTCTGGTCGTACATGGCGACCGCGATCGAAGTGTTGCAACCCCGGCTCGTGGTGATCGAGAACGCCGGCGGGTTGCTGTCTGCAACCGCCACCCGTCCCGAGACGAAAGGTCAACGCCATGACGACCGCAACCCCGACGACGCAACCCCCGGCCCCGCGAGCGCCATTCGCGACCTGGAATCCGAACCGTGGATGCTGGGAGACGACGCAGCTCGACCTCTTCGCGCGCTCGGAGCGGTACTGGGCGATTTGGCCGACCTCGGGATGGATGCGCGCTGGATCGGCCTACCGGCGTCACTGGCCGGTGCACCGCATCACCGGTTCCGCATCTTCAACACCGCCTATCGCCAAGACCCTGTTCCGGACGCCTCTGGCCTCGGACTCCTCGCGCGGTGGCGAGACGCTGGATCAGGTGCGGGCGGGCGTCGGGGAACGATCGTGCTGAGCCATCAGGTCATCGACCTGGCCTTGCACGGCCCGGCTGGCTCACCGGACAGAGGAGGCGAATCGGAGACGCTGTTCGCGCTCGTGGAGAGCATCTTCGTCGCTGGGGCGATACGCCGCCGCGATCGCCCGATGGGAACACATCACCGGACGCCCCGCCCCTGCGCCCGCGATCCTGAACGCCGTTGGCGTATCTGAAGATGCTGCGGGTCGAGGAGATGGCGCGCCTGCTGCGGGAGACCGATCTGACGATCGCGCAGGCGGCACGGCGGGTCGGGTGGCGCTCGCGTAACCGGGCCACGGAGGCGTTCGGCGAGTACGTCGGGATCACGCCGAGCCGGTATCGGGCCGGATGCTCTGCCGGTGGCCGGTTGCCCGCCTTTGAGCCTTCATTGCCCGCGTAAAGGCCACCATCGCCGGCCGTGGCGTCCGTGGCCGGGAGTTCGCTGATAGGCCGGTATGTCCTACGTCAGGTGCCTTTCGTGTTCCTGGCGGCCAACTTACCGATTCGTTTGTTCGCTGACCGTCTCGAACTCACCGGAGACACCTGGCTCACCTCGCAGGTAGCAGGCCCGCCACCCACACCCCGGGTGGCTGGGTCTACCGGGAGGAGGCCGAACGATGGCGACGAGGCAAGAGGAGGCCCGCCAGAAGCGGGAAGCGAAGCTCGACGAGCTCCACGAGCGACTGACCAGTGCGGTCGAACAGCTCGTTACGGGTGAGGACTGGGCCGAGATGCTCCGGTTCGCCGCGAAGTTCCGGTCGCGGAGCTTCAACAATGTGGCCCTGCTGTGGGCACAGCACGCGGCGAACTTTGAGGCCGGCCGGGTGCCAGAGCCGTTCCCGACCTACGTTGCCGGGTACCGGCAGTGGCAGCAGCTCGGCCGGCAGGTGGAGAAAGGCCAGCCCGGCTACCAGATCCTCGCCCCCGTCACGGGCCGGTTCGCGTCGGCGAACCCCGCGGACCCGGCCTCCTGGTACCGGCTGGGCCGGGGTGAGAAGCCGAAGCCGGGCGAGGTGGTGCGCTCGCGGATGGTCGGGGCGAAACCGGCCTACGTGTGGGATGTCTCGCAGACCACGGGCAATCCGATCCCTGAGACGCCGTCACCGGTGCTGCTCGTGGGTGAGGCGCCGGAGGGGTTGTGGGAGGGGCTGGCCGGGCAGGTCGAGGCGGCGGGGCTGACGCTGATGCGAGTGCCGCACGAGGGCATGATCGACGGCGCGAACGGCAGGACCGACTTCGAGGCGAAGACGGTCGCGGTGCGGGAGAACATGGACCCCGCCGCGCAGGTGAAGACCCTCGCGCACGAGCTCGCCCATGTGCTGATGCACGACCCGGATTCCGAGGATGCCCGTCAGCATCGCGGGATCGCTGAGGTCGAGGCCGAGTCCGTGGCGTTGATGATCGGTGCTGCCCACGGAATGGACACCACCGAGTACACGATCCCGTACGTCGCCGGATGGGCCGCGAACGTCGACGGCAAGGAGCTGGTCGAGGTGGTGCAGGCCACCGGGGAGCGGGTACGCAAGACCGCCGCCGGCATCCTCGATCAGCTCGACACGACCCAGGTGCCCGATGGCACCCCGCCGGGCCTGAGCCGCGACGCTACGACCCGGCAGAGCCCGGCGCAGGATGCCCCGGCCCGCGCTGCCGAGCCGTCGCCGGCACGACGGGCGGCACCGGAGCCTGACCGTGGGCGGCGCGGGATCGAGGGGCGGGGGCTGTGATGAGCGGCCGGAGCCGGTTCACCGCCGCGCTGCGGCAGATGGATGCCTCCTGGCCGCTGCCGGAGGCGGCGGTGCTGTTCGCCCGCGCTCGGGTGCCGGTGTTCCCGTGCGCGCCGGGCGGGAAGCAGCCGATCACTGGCCGGGGGTTTCATGATGCGACCACGGATGTGGCGCAGGTGGAGGCGTGGTGGGCGCGGTTCCCGTCGGCGAACATCGGGATGCCCACCGGCGCCGCCTCCGGCGTGGTCGTCGTGGACGTCGATGTGCACGACGTCAATGGTTACGACTCCTTCGCCCGCGCGCGCCGGGCCGGGCTGGTGGAGGGATGGGAGACGCTGGTGCGCTCACCGACCGGCGGCCTGCACGTCTACTACCCAGCCGCCGAAGGCGTGGAGCAGTCGTCGTGGCAGGCTGGGAAAGCGGGGATCGACTTCCGCGGCGATCGCGGCTACATCATCGTCCCGCCCTCGCGTCGCCGCATCGACGGCCAGCACGTGCTCTACCGGCCCGCGTCCTTCGCCCCGACCGACAGCCGGGCGCTGGAGGCAGGCCGGCTGCGAGAGTTCCTCGATCCGAAGCCGCCGACCCGCCCGCGCCGGACGGGGCCGACGGCGGCGCCGGAGGCGATGGCGGGCCGGTTGGCGGCGTGGGTGGCGCGCCGGCCGGAGGGCGAGCGCAACGCCGGTTTGTTCTGGGCTGCGTGCAAGCTCGCCGAGAACGGCCTGCCCCGAGATGACGCTCTCGACGTGCTGCAGGCCGCCGCCGCGCACGCTGGGCTGGGCGAGCGAGAGATCACTACGACCGTCCGCTCCGCCTACCGCGCCGTCGGCACCGCACCACCCGCGACCACGGGTGCCGGGTCGCGGTTCGAGGCCTCGCGTCCCGTCGTGCGGGCGGCGCCGGCCAGGGGGCTGGCATGAGCACGCGGGTGGGGCGTCGGTGGGCGGTGGTCGCCGCGGCGTCGGGCACGGTGCTGATCGGCGGCGGCGCGTTCTGGCTCAGCTTTGTCGCGTTGGCCGATCTGGCGGTGCGCTCGGGCATCGTCGCCAGGCAGGCGTGGATATGGCCACTGCTGGTGGACGGGCTGATCGTGGTCGCTACCGTCGCCGTCGTCGCCCTGGATGGGCATCGGGCGGCCCGGCGTGAGACGCCGCAGGCGACACGCCCCGAGCTTGTTGAACGGGCGATGGCGCCGGATGCGATCGCCGCCGCCGATGTCGACCGCACGACCACCCCGGACGCGGAGGGCGCCGATCCCGATCCGTCGTTGCGGAAGGCGCGCGGCGTGGACTGGGTGCGTTCCTCGGACCTGCTGGCCCGTGGCAGCGGGGTTGCCTCGCGCCTGGCGATCGACTTCGAGGCGAACCTGGCGCACAAGGCCCATGACCCGCTGGCCCGCGGGGCCAAGCAGCTGGGCCAGCGGATGCGGGAGCTGCCGCCGGTCTCGGCGTTCGGCCGCAGCACAGGCCACGAGGGCGCTGGGCGTGGCCCGGTCGGGATGAGCTGAGGTGACCGGCCATGACCACGATCACCGATGCACCGGATGCCGGGGCGGGTGCGTGCACCTGCTTGCCAGGAGGTGCCGAGACCATGACGACGAACACTACGAATACTGCCGGCCCGGAGTACGTGTCCGGTGCCGGGCTGCGCGCTCTGCTGCGGCGACTGCACGCGGCCGGGGAGCGAGCCTGGGTCGACGATCCGGTCGCCGCGGAGCTGATGCGGTTCTGCGCGGAGAAGTACGGCGCGTTGGCGCGTAAACACGGGCTGGACCCGTGGGAGGCCGCCAGCGCGGCGTTCGATGTGATGCGCACCCGGTCGGCCAGGGAGGCGCATGACCCGTGGGGCGTGGTCACGCACGCGGTGCGGATCACATGCATTGCTGAGGAACGCGCCCAGGGCCTGCTCTGCTCGACCCACCAGGCCCGCCGCCCGCACATCTCGGCGTTCCACGACGCCGAGCGCATCTCCGACCGGGAGACGCCGCTGTGGGCGTACCACCCGGCGTTCCAGGTCACCGACCCCGAACCCGACACCGATCCCGCCGGCGGCAGCGCTGACAACGGCGACGGCGGCGGAGGGGTGCGGGCGGGAATGTCGGCGTCGTCGGCGATGGAGGACGCGATCGCGCTGGTGACGATGCTCGGCTGGGAACCGGCGACGGCGCGGGCGTCGGTGGAGCACATCTGCGGGGCGCTGGCCAAGGCCGGGGCACGGCACACCGCGTATGAGACGTTGCGCCGCGACCAGCACGCCCGGGCGCTGCTGGACCTCCCGGGCCGGTCCTGGACGGTGCTGCTCAAGGCGCTGCTGGGTACCCCGCACCCGGCGCTGGCGGCGACCCCGGCCGGGCGAGGCGTGCTGCTGCGGCTGCTGATCGGCGAGACGCTGCCGGTGCTGCTGCGCGATGACGATCTCGTGCTCACCCTGTGCCTGGCCGTCCCGACCCAGCGCCGCCGATAACTGAGACCGCACACAGAGAACCGACAGGCCGGGAAGAGGGGGTGAGTGGTGATGGGGATCGAGCTGGAACGCACGGTCGACTCGATCCAGGTCGGCACGCGCCACCGCACCGACCTGGGCGACATCGACGCGCTGGCCGCGTCGATCCGCGAGCACGGCCTGTTGCAGCCGATCACCGTCGCCATCGACGGGGTGCTGGTGTGCGGCAGGCGGCGTCTGGCCGCGATCCGGCAGCTCGGCTGGCGCACCGTCAGCGTCTGGGTGCGCAGCGGCATCTCCGACCGGCTGGGGCTTCTGCTGGCCGAGCAGGACGAGAACGTGCACCGCAAGCCGCTCACCCAGCTCGAAGCCGCCGCCTTGTATCGGGAGCTGAAGCAGCTCATGGCCGAAGACGCCGAACGCCGGCAGGTGGCCTCCCGGTTCAGCGCCGACCATCAGCCGAATAGCGACGGTGGTGGAAATTTTCCACCACCGTCGGGGCCGGTCGGGAAGGCCCGCGAGCAGGCAGCCGCGATGATCCCCGGCGGCACGTCCTACAAGACGATGGAGAAGATCGGCCACGTCCAGTACGTCGCCGATGACCCCGACGCCCCGGAGGCGTTGCGTGAACTGGCCGCGACCGAGCTGGCCCGGATCGAGGCGGGCGGGCCGGTCGACCCGGCCTACCAACGCATCCGCGCCGTGGCCGCCGAGGTCGAGCAGGCACGCCAGTCCGAGCTGCACGCCCTGGCCGCAGAAGCCGTCGCCCGCGTCACCGGCCCGGGTCGCGGTACGAAACGCAAGACGCCCGCCACCGAGACGGTGCGGGCGCCGGGCCGGTGGCCGGTGGCGGCGTTCGTGCAGACCTGGACGTCGCTGGCCGACTGGTGGACCCACTACGACCCGGACGAGCTCGCCGCCGAACTCACCGACGACCAAGCGCGCGTGTTCCTGACCGTGGTCGACGGCACGGTCGCCTTCGCCGACCGCCTGCGCCCCCTGCTCACCATCGACCCCACCGAAACCCGCGAGGCCGGCGACGATGCCGTCGGCGAGGAGCCCATGCAGCAGGGAGCCGCCGACGAGGGCGCGGTGCCGCGCCGGCACCTGCGCGCCCTCTAGCCTCGCCGCCCGACAGCGCCCGGTACGGGGTGGAGGCCGTGCACCTGGACGGCATGAAGACTTCTGCTGCTGACACTCCGCCCCGCAAGCGCGTGATCGTACTGATCGCCGCAGGCCTGTCCGTTCTGCTCCTGGCCGGGATCGGCGTCTACGGACTCATCCAAGGCCCGCGCACCGGCCCACCGCCCGACAACTCCGAGGCCGACGGGCCCGCGGCGACCGCCGCACCCGAAGACGGCACGCAGACTCCGGGCCGGATCGTCCCGGTGGAGCGCAGCAGTGACCCGGAGACGTTCGCCCGGAATGTCGCGACGGCGGTGTTCGCATGGGATACCGGCGCCGGGTTCATGCCGCTGGACTACACGGCGGTGGTGATGGAGGTCGCCGACCCCACCGGCACCGAGCAGGCCGGCCTCGCCAATGACCTCGCCGCCTACCTGCCCGTCCGCGAGGCGTGGGTCGATCTGCGCCAGTACGCCACCACCCAGCACCTGGAAATCACCGATGCGTTCGTGCCCGAGGCGTGGGCGACCGCGCAAGCGCAGGCCCAGCCCGGGCAGATCACCGAGGGCACGACAGCGATCACGATCGAGGGCGTCCGCTACCGCGCCGGGGTGTGGAACGAGAAACCGGTCGCGTCCGAGCACGAGGTGGCGTTCACCGTGTTCGTGATCTGCGAGCCCGCCTACGACACCTGTCATCTGCTGCGGCTGTCCGAGCTCGACAACCCCCTGCGCTGACCCGGACGAAGGAGGGCTGTTGTGGTGAAGAAGCTCGCGATCGTGCTGCTGGCGCTGGTGCTGGCGGCACCGTTGTTGTCGATGGTCGGGATCGGGCTGCTGATGAATCCCGCCCTCACCTCGACCTGCACCATCGACGGCGGCGGCTTCACCGTCGGGGAGGTGCCCGACGAGCTGACCGTGCGCACCCGCGACGGTGAGGAGTTCACGCTCAACAAGACCCAGCTGACGCATGCGGCCACGATCATCGAGACCGGCTCCGGCATCGACGGGGTGAATCGGGACGGGCTGCAGATCGCGATCATGGCGGCCCTGACCGAATCCACGCTGCGCCAGCTCGCCAACCCGAGCGCCTACCCGGAGTCGACGGAGTATCCCAACGACGGCACCGGCAGCGACCACGACTCGTTGGGGCTGTTCCAGATGCGCCCGCAGGCCGGCTGGGGCACGGTCGAAGAGCTGATGGACCCCACCTATCAGGCCGAGGCGTTCTTCGGCGGCCCCGACGGCCCCAACGCCGGCTCGCCGCGGGGCCTGTTGGACATTCCCGGCTGGGAAGACATGGGCAAGGGCGAGGCCGCCCAAGCCGTCGAAGTGAGCGCGTACCCGGACCGGTACGAGAACTACAGCCCTGTGGCCGTGACGGTCCTCGACGCCCTGCTCGGCACCGATACCGGCCCCGCCGCTGGCGATGACTCTGAGGCGGTGCCCGCCGTGGCCGGGGTGACGGAGTCGTCGCGGGTGGTGTTCCCCCTGCCGGAAGGCACCTGGACGCCGACCAGCCCGTTCGGGCCGCGCATCCATCCGATCACCGGGGAGCAGTCCTTCCATACCGGCAGCGATTTCTCTGCCGCCGACGGCACCCCGATCCTCGCCGCCGCGGACGGCACGGTCACCGTCGCGGAGTACAGCGACCAGTGGGGCGGGACGGTCGTCATCGAGCACAGCATCGACGGCGAGGCGGTGGCGACCGGGTACTTCCATTCCTGGGCCGACGGCATCCACGTGTCCGCCGGCGACACCGTGACCGCGGGACAGCACATCGCCGATGTCGGCAGCAGCGGGATGTCCACCGGCCCCCACCTGCACCTGGAGGTCTACGACGGCGGCACCGCCGGCGAGCACACCGACCCCGCCGCCTGGCTCAACGGCCACGACGCCGCCGACCTGCCCGAAGCCGAGACCGGCCCGCCCGGAGGCGACTGCGACCCCACCACCGGCAGCGGGCCGGGCGGGGAGCCGGAGCCGTTCACCGGCGACCACCCCGACGAGCTGGTGGACGGTCCGACCACCGGCGGGCAGATCACCCGCCGCACTCTGCACCTGTATCAGCAGACCTCGGGGGCGTTCCCCGAGGCCACCTGGGCTTGCTACTCGCCCCGCCCCGGCAGCGTCTCCGAGCATCCGCTCGGACGGGCGTGCGACATCGCTTTCGGGAACGCGATCGGGCAGCTGCCCACCCCGGCGCAGCACGAGCTCGGCTGGGAGGTCACGAACTGGCTGCAGACCCACGCCGAGACCCTCGGGGTGGAGTACCTGATCTGGGATCAGAAGATCTGGTCCCTGGCCCGCGACAGTGAGGGCTGGCGCGATTACGACGGCGGCGGCATGCACGATGCCGACTCCATCACCGGTGGGCACCGCGACCACCTGCATGTGACCATCGCCGATTCGGGCGGGGGTGCGTGATGGACGTGTTCCCCGATTTCGACGGGCTGGCCGGGATCGGCGAGATGGAAGAGGTCATCGGGGCGCTGCTGATGTTCGTGCTCGTCATCGCCGTGCTCATGCTTATCGTCTCCGGCATCGCCTGGGCGATCGGTGCGTCGACCGGGAACTACCAGGTCGCCTCCAAGGGACGTGCCGGTGTGCTCGTAGCGCTCGGCGCGGCGATCCTCGCCGGCAGCGGCATCGCCTGGATCAACTGGCTCGTCTCGGTCGGCGAACAGCTCTAACCCGCACACCACGCACGCTGCGCCCACCCTCAGCGGACTCGTCCCCGGCGGTGGGCGCTTTCTCGTGCTGGCGGGCCGGGGTGCACCTGGTGGCAGAACCATTTTTCCGTCTTCGTCCAGAGGAGTTCTGCCGTGATCGACATCGACCCCAACAGCTCGGGCCTGCCGGGCATCGACCAGCTGCGCGACATCGTCGGCGCCGTGATGACCGTCGGCCTCATCCTGTCCGTGCTCGCGCTGATCGTCTCGGCGATCGTGTGGGGTTTCGGCTCCAACTCCTCGAACCCGCACCTGGCGGGCCGGGGAAAGATCGGCGTCCTCATCTCCTGCGGCGCGGCCGTGATCTGCGGCGCGTCGGTGACGCTCATCAACTTCTTCTGG
>NZ_AWQS01000109.1 GCF_000576575.1 Intrasporangium chromatireducens Q5-1 | reverse complement strand
TCGACGGTTGGTGGCCTCTCGACGTGATCTTGGAGTCACTGCCGGCAAGCCTCTGTCGGGATGCCCGGAACCGGCGTTGGATCAGGGGTATGACCACCACTGCTCTGCCCACTGACCTCGACATCGCCCGCGCGGCGACCCTGCGCCCGATGGACGACGTCGCCGCCGACCTCACCATCTCGCCGAACCACCTCGAGCCGTACGGACGCGACGTCGCCAAGATCGACCTGGCGGTCCTCGACGAGCCGACCCAGCACCATACGGCCAAGTACGTCGTCGTCACCGCGATCACCCCGACACCGCTCGGCGAGGGCAAGACGACGACGGTCGTCGGGCTCGGCCAGGCGCTCCAACGGCTCGGTGAGCGCGCGGTCGTCACGCTGCGACAGCCGTCGATGGGGCCGACGTTCGGCATCAAGGGCGGCGCAGCCGGCGGCGGCTACAGCCAGGTCATCCCGATGGAACGGCTCAACCTGCACCTCACCGGCGACTTCCATGCCGTGACCGCGGCCCACAACCTGCTCGCGGCCATGGTCGACAACCACCTGCACCACGGCAACGCCCTCGGCCTCGACATCCGCAACATCACCTGGCGCCGCGTCCTCGACGTCAACGACCGGGCCCTGCGCCACGTCGTCGTCGGCCTCGGCGCCCGTGCCGACGGTGTCCCCCGCGAGACCGGCTTCGACATCACAGCGGCGAGCGAGGTCATGGTGCTCCTCACCCTCGCCACGTCCCTCGAGGACCTGCGGCTCCGCCTGGGCCGGATCGTCGTCGGCTACACGACCGACGGCAAGAGCGTGACCGCGGACGACCTCGGCGCCGCCGGGGCCATGGCGGTGATCCTCAAGGACGCGCTCAAGCCCAACCTGCTCCAGACCCTCGAGGGCGGACCGGCCATCGTCCACTGCGGTCCGTTCGGCAACATCGCGACGGGCACCTCGTCCGTCATGGCCGACCTCGTCGCGATCCGCCGTGCCGACTACGTGGTCACCGAGGCCGGCTTCGGGGCGGACATGGGCGCGGAGCGCTTCTTCGACGTCAAGTGCCGGGTGGGCGGCCTCGTGCCTGACGCCGCGGTCATCGTCGCGACGGTCCGCGCCCTCAAGGCACACTCCGGCCGCTTCCGCATCCGGCCGGGCAAGCCGCTGCCGGAGGGCCTGCTGACGGAGTCGCCGGACGACGTCGAGGCCGGCATCCCGAACCTCGAGCAGCACATCGCCATCATCCGCCGGTTCGGCATCGAGCCCGTGGTCGCGATCAACGCCTTCCCGGAGGACCACCCGAGCGAGCACGACGTGGTGCGCGCCGCCTGCGAGCGCCTGGGCGCCCGGTGCGCCGTGACGCGCCACGTGGCCGAGGGCGGCGCCGGCGCGGAGGAGCTCGCCGAGGTCGTCATGGAGGCGTGCGAGCAGGAGAGCCACTTCGACTTCCTCTACCCGCTCGACCTTCCCCTCGCGGACAAGATCGAGCGCATCGCCACCCAGGTGTATGGCGCCGACGGGATCGACCTGTCACCCGCCGCGGCCAAGGCACTGCGCGAGTACGAGGACCTCGGTTTCGGGGACCTGCCCGTCGTCATCGCGAAGACGCACCTGTCGCTGTCCTCGGACCCGACCCTGCTGGGCGCGCCCCGTGGCTGGCGGATGCCGGTCCGCGAGGTGCGGGCCGCCGTCGGCGCGGGCTACGTCTACGCCATCTGCGGGGACATGAACACGATGCCCGGCCTGCCGACCTCGCCCAACGCCGAGCGGATCGACCTCACCGAGGACGGGGGCGTCGTCGGGCTGAGCTGAGCCGAGCGGACCGTGCGTCACGGCGGGAGGGGACGTGACGGGTCAGTGGCGCCCGTCGAACACGAGCGGCCCGCCGTCCACCCGGCGGGCCATCTCGACATCGTCCCGGTAGTCGTCGCCGCCCAACCAGAGCGAGCGCGGGATCCGGCCGACCTCGCTCCAGCCGCACGACTCGTAGAGCCGGCCCACGCCCGTCCCACTGCGGTAGTCGAGCCGCAGCACCTCGACGTCGGGCAGCTCGGCCCGGACGACGGCCACGAGCCCCGCAACCAGCACCCGCCCCAGGTTGCGGCCCCGGACCTTCGGGTCGACCATGCAGCGCAGCAGCGTGGCGGTGCGGGACAGCGGCAGCCGGTCGACCCGGTGCCAGAACCCCATGCCACGCAGCACCCCATCGGGGTCGCGCATGACCCCCAGGACCGACTCGCCGGCAACCAGGCTGGCGGCGTGCGCGTCGAGGCGCGCGGCGACCTGCTGACGAGGAGCGGAGCCGACGAAACCCACCGCTCCACCGCTCGCGTTGACCGCGACCCACAGGTCGAGCAGCTCCTCGCGCAGCTCCTCGTCGAGGTGGCGGACGACTCTGACCGCGGGAAGTGCGAGCAGGACGTCCGGCTCGTCGTCGGGGTAGAGCGGGTGGACGCGGCGGCCGACCTCGAACAGGCCGGCGGCCCGGCAGGTGGCCAGCGAGGCCGCGTTGACCGGCGCCACCATCGCCGTGACAGGCAGGTCGGGACGGTGCTCGGCCGCCCACGCGACGAGCGCGCGGGCGATCTCGCGTCCGTACCCGAGGCCGTGGCTCTCGGCGCCCAGCCGGAAGTAGAGGTTGAGGTGTGCCGGGCCGTAGTCGCGCTCGACCCGCAGGCCCGCCCAGCCGATGACCCGGCCGGAGTCGCGAGCCTGCACGGCGACATACCCGACCCCCTCGCCCTGCCAGGAGGCGAGGTCATGGGCCAGACGCTCCTCGCACCGCGCGGGGCTCGGCATGGACGCGGGCTTGTGCCGATAGGTGCGCGGGTCGGTGTGCAGCCGGATGTAGTCGTCGAGGTCGTCCGCGCGGGGGCGGCGCAGGACGAGCCGGGACGTCGTCAGCCACACGTCGTCGACGCCCGGCGCTCGTCCCTCGCTCGCGGCCACCTGGCCTGGGTCAGGCGACCACATACTCTGACAGGTCCGCCTCGATCGCCGGGGTCACCTTCGCGCGGACCCGAGTGCCATCCGCGACGTGCTCGCTCTCGAGGATCTCCGCCTCCTCGTGCAGCCGCGAGACGAGGTCGCCCCGGTCGTACGGCACGAGGACGTCGACCTCGATGTCGGGCTTCGGCAGCTCGGCGGCGATCAGCTCGCGCAGCTCCTCGATGCCGGCACCGGTCCGGGCCGACACGGCGATGGAGTGCTTCTCGTGCCGGCGGATCCGGTCGAGCACCTCCGGGTCGGCGATGTCGGCCTTGTTGACGACGATGACCTCCTTGATGGAGTCACCCCCGACGTCGGCGAGCACCTCACGCACGGCCGAGATCTGCCCCTCCGGGTCGGGGTGCGAGCCGTCGACCACGTGCAGGAGCAGGTCGGCGTCACCGACCTCCTCGAGCGTCGACCGGAACGCCTCGACGAGCTGGTGGGGCAGGCTGCGCACGAAGCCGACCGTGTCCGAGAGCGTGTACAGCCGGCCGTCCGGCGTCTCCGCCCGGCGCACCGTCGGGTCGAGGGTGGCGAAGAGCTGGTTCTGCACGAGCACGCCGGCGCCCGTCAGCCGGTTGAGCAGGGAGCTCTTCCCGGCATTGGTGTAGCCGGCGATGGCCACGCTCGGCACGCCGACGGCCCGGCGCCCGTGGCGCTTCGTGTCGCGGACGGTCTTCATCGCCTTGATGTCGCGACGCAACTTGGCGATCTTGGTGTTGATGCGGCGCCGGTCGAGCTCGATCTTCGTCTCACCGGGGCCACGCGAGCCGATGCCCTCACCACCGGCGACCCGACCACCGGCCTGCCGGGACATCGAGTCACCCCAACCACGCAGGCGCGGCAGCAGGTACTGCAGCTGGGCCAGCTCGACCTGCGCCTTGCCCTCCCGGCTCTTCGCGTGCTGGGCGAAGATGTCGAGGATCAGTGCGGTGCGGTCGATGACCTTGACCTTGACGACGTCCTCGAGCGCGCGCCGCTGGCTCGGCGCGAGCTCGCCGTCGCAGATCACGGTGTCGGCGCCTCCCGCGAGGACGATGTCGCGCAGCTCCTGCGCCTTGCCCTTGCCGAGGTAGGTCGCCGGGTCCGGCCGCTGGCGACGCTGCACGACGCCCTCGAGGACCGTCGAGCCGGCGGTCTCGGCGAGGGCCGCGAGCTCGCGCAGCGAGTTCTCCGCGTCCTCGAGCGTCCCCTCGGACCAGACGCCCGCGAGGACGACCCGCTCGAGCCGCAGCTGCCGGTACTCGACCTCGGTGATGTCCTCGAGCTCGGTCGACAGGCCGCCGACCCGGCGGAGCGCGGCACGTTCCTCGCGCTCGAGCTGTTCGCCGTCATAGTCGTATGTCGCTGTGCTTGCTTCCAGCGCGTCCTCGGCAAGTGCTTCGGCGCGGGTGGCGAACAGGTCGCTGCTGGTCAGGTGCTGGTTCGTCATGTTCTCCTCAGGGTCCCATGTGCACAACACCGGTAGCCACCGATTTGTGCCCCGTGCGACCACGTGGGGCTGCCACTCAGCCCCCCCCTCCTGCCCTCCCCTTACCCCGCGAACGCTGTGTTCGAGGCTGAAATGGGTGGTACACCGGCCCGTTCGCCAAGTACCGCCGCGTTCGGTGAGCGCAGAGGTGTGGCGGTGGACGGGTGCGGCGGACCGCTAGCGTGGGCTTCTGATGAGCGAGCAGCCGGACCACTACTTCAGCCGCGAGCCGGCCACTCCCGAGGAGAGACGGCAGGTCCACGTCACCCTCGACGGCCGCGACCTCACCCTCACGACCGCCAACGGCGTCTACTCCCCCGACCGGCTCGACCCCGGAACGGCCGTCCTCCTTCGCGGTGCCCCCCACCCGAGTCCGAGTGGTGACCTGCTCGACATCGGTTGTGGCTGGGGGCCGATCGCGCTCACGCTGGCACTCCGGTCCCCCCAGGCCCGCGTCTGGGGCGTCGACGTCAACCGGCGCGCCCTCGACCTGGCTCGGCTCAACGCCGCCGCAGCAGGGCTGCACAACCTCACCTTCTGCGAGCCCGAGGACGTCCCGGCTGAGGTGCGATTCGAGACGATCTGGTCGAACCCCCCGATCCACGTCGGTAAGCCGGCCCTGCACGCCCTCCTCGAGCAATGGCTCCCGCGCCTGTCCCCCGACGGTCGGGCCCACCTCGTGGTGCAGAAGCACCTGGGCTCCGACTCACTGCAGAAGTGGATCAACGCGCAGGACTGGGCCCTGACGTGCAGCCGGCTGTCCTCGTCGAAAGCCTTCCGGATCCTCGAGATCCGCCACTCCTGACCCGGTGCGCGACCCGCAGTGTGGGCTCCTGTCGACAGTGAGACGAGGAGAGGCTCAGGTGCCTGCGCGACCCGGTGAGCGGCATACGGACCACTGAAGGTCATCCCGCACGAGCGAGTAGACGACGCGGTCGACCCGACCGCCGTGCACCAAGCCGGCGTTGCGCGCGACTCCCTCGCGTACGAAGCCGGCCGACTCCGCGCTGCGTTGAGAGGCGAGGTTGCCGGTCGCCGCGCGCAGGACGACGCGTTCGAGCCCTTGGCCACGCAGGGCCCACTCCGCGAGCAGCCGCGTGGCACGACCGGCGAGACGCTGGCCGCGCCCCCATGGCGCAACCCAGTAGCCGACTTCCGTCGTTCCGGCCCGCCAGTCCGTCGCCTTGAGGTCGATGCACCCGTGAAGCCGACCGCTGACGTCGATGGCGAAGACGACCCCGCGCCCTGACTCCCGCGCGTCGCGTGCGATTACGTCGACGAAGCCCTCCGCGTGCTCACGCCGATAGGGACGCGGCAGGGGTAACCACTCGAGCGTTGCCGCGTCGTTGCAGGCCGCGGTGATGTCCTCGACGTCGAGCTGGGCGAGGGGACGCAGAACGAACCCGTCGCCCGCTAGGACGACCTCCGGGAAGCGTTGCGTCACAGGGGGAAATCGCCGTCGGCGACGAGTGCCGCGGGGCCGGCGAGCTCGACCCGGCCTCCGGGCAGCGGGGTGACGGTGAGCCGGCCGCCGGGGACGTCGACGCGCCAGGGGCGGTCGTCCTCGACCCCCGACCAGAAGCGGGTAGCGAGCGCCGCCGCCGCCGCGCCGGTGCCGCACGACCGCGTCTCCCCCACCCCGCGTTCGTGCACGCGCATCTCGATGTGGCCGGGTCCCAGCGGTCGGACGAACTCGACGTTGACGCCGTCGGGCCGGACCGGCTGGGTCTCGGGCGCCTCCATGAGGTCGAGGGCCGCCAGCTCGATGCCCTCAGGGAGCATCACGACCGCGTGCGGGTTGCCGAGGTCGAGCGAGAGGGCCGGGACGGGCTTGCCGTGGCGTGGCCGGACCATCATGTCGAAGCCGTCGCGCCGGGCCCCCTCCTCGTCCACCAGCCGCCACGGCCCCAGGTCGACGGCGAAGCCCTCGGGCGTGACCCGGATCGACTTGACCCCAGCTCGGGTCGCAATGTCGACCCGGTCCCCGGTGACGAGGCCCTCGCGCACCAGATAGGCCGCGAAGACACGCGTGCCGTTGCCGCACATCTCGGCGAGCGAGCCGTCCGCGTTGCGGTAGTCCATGAACCATGCGGCGCGGTCGGCCTGCTCGCGCACGCTGTCCTCTGTCGCGAACCGGGTTGGCACGACACGGATCACACCGTCGCCACCCAGACCGGCGCGCCGGTCTGCGAGCCGCTGCACCTGCGCGGGCGTCAGCTCGATCGTGCCGTCGAGGTCGGGCACGAGGACGAAGTCGTTCTCGGTGCCGTGGCCCTTCGTGAAGCGCGTCATGGCGTCCATTCTCGGGTATGCCGCTCACCCGGCTTCGCGCTGTCCGGCGCGGTCCCCCGGGTGGTGGCGCTCGCGAGAGCGGCGAGGGCTGCCGCTACGAGGGCATCCGGACCGAGCCGATCGGCCGGGAGCCAGGTGGTCCGCGGGTCGGGCCGGAACCACGACTCCTGCCGCCGGGCGAACCGGCGCGTGGCTCGGGTCGTGCTCGCGACGGCCTCCTCGACCGTGCTCTGCCCGTCGAGGACCGCGATCGCCTGGGCGTAGCCGATCGCCCGGCTCGCGGTGAAGCCGTCACGCAGCCCGTGGCCCAGCAGCTCCCGGACCTCGTCGAGGAGGCCGCCGGTGAACATCCGGGCAGCACGCGCCGCGATCCGTTCGTCAAGAACCGCCCGGTCGACGGACAGGCCGAGCAGGACTGCTGGCGACGCGAACTCGCGCTTCGGCAGCGAGGCGCTGAACGGACGCCCGGTCAACTCGATCACCTCGAGTGCGCGAACGATGCGGCGGGTGTTGTTCGGCTGGATGCGGTCGGCGGCCTGGGGGTCGAGGCCCCGGAGGCGGTCGAATAGGGGGGCCGTGCCGTGGGAAGCGGCCTCGCGCTCCAGCGCCGCGCGCAGTGCGGCATCGGTCGGGGGAATGTCGAGCCGGTCGAGCGCGGCCCGCACATAGAGCCCGGAGCCGCCGACGAGGATCGGCGCCCGACCCCGCGCGCGGATCGCGTCGATGTCGGCTCGAGCCGCACCCTGGTACGCCGCGACGCTCGCCTCCTCGGTGACGTCGAGCACGTCCAGCTGGTGGTGCGGGATGCCGCGGCGCTCGGGCACGGGCAGTTTCGCGGTGCCCACGTCCATGCCTCGGTAGAGCTGCATGGCGTCGGCGTTGACGACCTCGCCGTCGAGCCGTTCGGCGAGCGCGAGCCCCAGGTCGGACTTGCCGGTGGCGGTGGCGCCGACGATCGCGACGACCGGGATGGTCACTCGACCTGGGCGGGCGCGTCGTGCCCGAAGGGGTCGGGGTCGACACCCGGCAGCCACGTGTGTCCCGGGCCGCCCCAGCCGTTGCGCTTGACCGCCTTGCGTGCCTTCTTCGCATAGCGGTCGTCGAGACGGTCGACATAGAGCGTGCCGTTGAGGTGGTCGTACTCGTGCTGCATGCAGCGGGCGAACCAGCCCGTCGCATCGAACTCGACCGGCTTCTGGTCCAGGTCCACGCCGACAACGTGAGCCCGCTCGGCCCGCTTGAGGGGGAACGACTCGCCGGGCACGGAGAGGCAGCCCTCGCTGTCCTCGTGCGGGTCCGGCCGCTCCTGCGGGACCCGCGACGTGGTGACGATCGGGTTGATGATGTGCCCCTCGGGGGGGACCCCGTCGTGGTTCTCCATCTTCCAGACGAAGACTCGCAGCCCGACACCGATCTGAGGGGCGGCGAGGCCGACACCGTTCGCCGCCTCGTTGGTCTCGTGCATGTCGCTGACGAGGCGGTGCAGGTCGTCGTCGAAGTCGGTCACGTGCGCGGCGGTCCGATGGAGCACGGGCTCACCGGTGATGACGATGGGGCGAACGGCCATGCGCGCAATCCAAGCACGCACGAGGCGGGCCGCCCAAAACCCTCGGGTTGCTCAGGGGGCCGCGACGTGGCAAGCCGGCGCCTCGGACCGCACTGACGGCACCGGGGCACCGATCGACGGCATGCCGAGGCTCACCGCCGGCTTGCCCGACGAGTTGGGGCCGTCCTGGAGCGCGGCCCACGCGTCACCGCCCCGGCTGCGCCGAACGGCATACCGACCCCCGGCGACACCCGAGTCGGCGACGAGGTGGTGGGGCGCGCCATACGTGACGGCCACGGTGACGAAGTCGCCGGGCCGCGGGACCTCCGCGCCCTCGGGCACCGCGAAGTGGACGAGCCGGTTGTCCCGGGCGCGCCCGGACAGGCGGCGGGTCTCGGCGTCCTTGCGGCCCTCAGTCGGTGCGACGAGGACCTCGACCTCGCGACCCTCGAGCGCGCGGTTCTCGGCCCAGCTGACCTCCTCCTGGAGGGCGATGAGCCGGTCGAAGCGGTCCTGGACCACCTCCTTGGGCACCTGACCGTCCATCGTCGCCGCCGGGGTGCCGGGACGGATGGAGTACTGGAAGGTGAACGCGCTGGAGAACCGAGCCTCGCGCACGACCTCGAGCGTGCCCCGGAAGTCCTCCTCGGTCTCGCCGGGGAAGCCGACGATGATGTCCGTCGTGATGGCCGCGTCAGGGATGTGCTCGCGCACCTGGTCGAGGATCCGCAGGAACTTCGCGCTGCGGTAGGACCGCCGCATCGCCTTGAGGACCCGGTCCGACCCGGACTGGAGCGGCATGTGCAGGCTCGGCATGACGTTCGGCGTCTCGGCCATGGCGAGGATGACGTCCTCGGTGAAGGCAGCCGGGTGGGGGCTGGTGAAGCGGACGCGCTCGAGGCCGTCGATGTCGCCGCACGCGCGCAGCAGCTTGCCGAAGGCGAGGCGGTCGCCGAACTCGACGCCGTACGTGTTGACGTTCTGGCCGAGCAGCGTGACCTCGACGACACCCTGGGCAACGAGCGCCTCGATCTCGGCCAGGATCTCGCCGGGCCGGCGGTCCTGCTCCTTGCCGCGCAGGCTGGGGACGATGCAGAACGTGCAGGTGTTGTTGCAGCCGACGGAGATGGAGACCCACCCGCTGTACGCCGAGTCCCGGCGCGTCGGCAGGGTCGAGGGGAAGACCTCCAGGCTCTCCTTGATCTCGACCTCGGCGCGCTTGTTGTGGCGCGCCCGGTCGAGCAGCGCCGGCAGCGACCCGATGTTGTGCGTGCCGAAGACGACGTCGACCCAAGGGGCCCGCTCGACGATCAGGCCGCGGTCCTTCTGCGCCATGCACCCGCCCACCGCGATCTGCATGTCGGGGTTCTTCACCTTGGCCGGCCGCAGCTGGCCGAGGTTGCCGTAGAGCTTGTTATCAGCGTTCTCGCGGACCGCGCACGTGTTGAACACGACGACGTCCGCCACGTCGGGCCGGTCGCCCTCGGGCAGGCTGGCGAGGTCGACGTAGCCGGCGGTCTCGAGCAGGCCAGCGAGGCGCTCACTGTCGTGGACGTTCATCTGGCAACCGTGCGTGCGCACGTCATAGGTCTTCTGCGTCGTCATGGCACCGTCAAGGGTACGGCGTCACGGCCCGACCCTAGAACTTGACAGTTCAACCATCGAGTGGCAGTATCGATGTTGAAAGTTCAATCGACTACCACAAAGGACTTCAACATGGGACTCTTCAACCGCAAGCCCGTCGCCGAGACCCCCGTCGAGACCTCGACCGCCGTTGCCGACGTCGCCGGTGACTACGTGCTCGACCCGACACACACCCGGATCGGCTTCTCCGCCCGTCACGCCATGGTGACGAAGGTCCGGGGCCAGTTCGACGAGTTCGAGGGCACCGCGCACATCGACACCGTCACCCCGGCCAACTCGTCCGTCAAGGTCGTCATCAAGGCCGCCAGCGTCACGACCGGCGTCGAGCAGCGCGACGGCCACCTCAAGACGCCGGACTTCTTCGACATCGAGAACTACCCGGAGATCACCTTCGTGTCCACCGACGTCGAGCGTGACGGCGCCGACTGGGCCATCACCGGTGACCTCACCATCAACGCCGTGACCAAGCCCGTCACCATCGAGTTCGAGGAGACCGGTTCGGCCAAGGACCCCTACGGCAACATCCGCGTCGGCTTCGAGGGTGGCACCACCATCGACCGTACCGACTGGGGCCTGACCTTCAACGCTTCGCTCGAGACCGGTGGCGTCCTCGTCAGCGACAAGATCAAGCTCGAGTTCGATGTGTCGGCGATCGCGCAGGTCCCGTCCCAGGCCTGAGCAGGACCGAAGCACACCCGAAGGGGGTGAGGACCAGTGGTCCTCACCCCCTTCGTGGTCTGCGCACGCGACACGTCCGAGTGCCGCAGACCCTCGTGGGCCGCCCGTATGCCGCTGACCGTGCTGCCGCTCGTCAGTCCCTGCGGTGCTCGCTGGCGTTGTTGACCGCCTCGCGGATGACCGGCCAGGCGACCTCGCCCGAGTAGCCCTTGCGGGCCAGCAGGCCGGCCAGGCGCCGCGCCTGCACGTCCGGCTCCAGTCCGTGCATCGTCCGCAGCTTCTTCGCCACGAGCTCCTCGGCCTTGGCACGCTCGTCCTCGACACCGATGTCGTCCAACGCGTCGTCGGCGATGTCCTGGGCGATCCCCTGCTGGCGCAGCTCGTGGGCCAGCGCCCGCCGGGCCAGCCCCTTCGTCGACTGCTTCGAGCGGACGAGCATCTCGGCGTAGGCCTCGTCGTCGACGAGCCCCACGTCGGTCATCCGGTCGAGGACCCGCTGGGCCACCGCGTCGTCACAGCCGCGCTGGCGCAGCTTCTTCTCCAGCTGCGCCCGGCTGCGAGGCGCCATGCTCAGCTGCCGCAGCACGATCGCCCGGGCCACCGCATCCGGATCGGCGTCCGGGGTGACGGACTGCGGGTCGTCCGGAGGTGGCGGCGGGGGGCTCGGCGCGGGACGGGCGTCGCCAGCCCGCACCCCGGCCAGTCCCTCGGCTTCAGCGAGGGCGGCCGCGGCGCGGGCCAGCCTGTCGTCCCGGCTCAGGTCTTGGGGCGACTCACCCATGAGCCGTCAGCTCAGAACTCGACGGGCACGTCCGCGCCGTCGGCCGGCTGGTCGATGCGCGGACCGACGCCGAGTTTCTCCTTGACCTTCTTCTCGATCTCGTCCGCAAGGTCAGGGTTGTCCTTGAGGAAGTTGCGGGCGTTCTCCTTGCCCTGTCCGAGCTGGTCTCCCTCGTAGGTGTACCAAGCGCCGGCCTTGCGGATGAAGCCGTGCTCGACGCCCATGTCGATGAGGCCGCCCTCACGGGAGATGCCCTGCCCGTAGAGGATGTCGAACTCGGCTTGCTTGAACGGCGGGGAGACCTTGTTCTTGACGACCTTGACCCGGGTGCGGTTGCCGACCGGCTCGGTGCCGTCCTTGAGCGTCTCGATCCGACGCACGTCGAGACGAACTGAAGCGTAGAACTTCAGCGCCTTGCCGCCCGTCGTCGTCTCGGGCGAGCCGAACATCACGCCGATCTTCTCGCGCAGCTGGTTGATGAAGATCGCGGTCGTGCCCGTGTTGTTGAGCGCGCCGGTCAGCTTGCGCAGCGCCTGGCTCATGAGGCGGGCCTGCAGACCGACGTGGCTGTCGCCCATCTCGCCCTCGATCTCCGCCCGGGGCACGAGCGCTGCGACCGAGTCGATGACGATGATGTCGAGGGCGCCGGAACGGATCAGCATGTCGGCGATCTCGAGGGCCTGCTCCCCCGTGTCGGGCTGGGAGACGAGCAGGCCGTCCGTGTCGACGCCGAGCTTCTTGGCGTATTCGGGGTCGAGCGCGTGCTCCGCGTCGATGAAGGCCGCGATGCCGCCGCCGCGCTGCGCGTTGGCGACCGCGTGCAGGGCGACCGTCGTCTTGCCCGACGACTCCGGGCCGTAGATCTCGACGACGCGGCCGCGCGGCAGCCCACCGATGCCGAGCGCGACATCGAGCGAGATCGAGCCGGTGGGGATGACCTCGATGGGCGGCCGGACGTCGTCGCCGAGCCGCATCACCGCGCCCTTGCCGTAGCTCTTCTCGATCTGGCCCATCACCGTGGAGAGGGCCTTGTCCTTGTCCTGTGCCGTTGCCATGTCGGTCACCTGTCTGCCGTCCCTGGAGCGGTCGTCTACCTGCGACCCTCCGGCGAACGGCTCGTGTCGTGCGCTGTCGAGTCAGACGTTAGGTCCGACCACCGACACCGGGTTGCTCCACGAGACGGCCTGTGGACGGTGCTCTTCCGATGATCGACCTTGTGGACCACAGTACCGAACACGTGTTCGACGTCGGGGAGGTGTGGCACGACACGCCGTAGCGGTCGGTCTCCGTCCTGCTCAGCCCTCGAGCACCTGGGCGAACGCGGCATACGTCGCCTCGGAGAAGAGCCAGAAACGCGCCTGCCCGACGGTCGGGAAGCGCGCCATCGCCTCCGCCACGGTCGTGAGCGCCACCTCGGCACCCTCCTCGAGCGGGTAGCCGTAGACGCCGCACGACACGGCCGGAAAGGCGAGCCGAGCGCAGTCGTGTCGCGCCGCCACCTCCACGGAGCGCAGGTAGCAGGACGCGAGCAGGTCCCGCTCCCCTGCCGTCCCGCCGCGCCAGATGGGACCGACCGTGTGGATGACGTACGAGACCGGGAGCCACCCGGCGCCCGTGATCTTCGCGTCCCCGGTGCGGCAGCCGCCGAGGCGCCGGCACTCCTCGAGCAACTGCGGGCCGGCCGCCCGGTGGATGGCGCCGTCGACCCCGCCGCCGCCGAGGAGCGACTCGTTGGCCGCGTTGACGATCGCGTCGACCGAGGCGTCCGTCGTGATGTCGCCGCGGTGCAACGTGATCCCCGCGAAGCGGCCTCCGCCGGTCGCGGCTGCTGGCCCGCTCACGAGCCCACCTGACCACCGTGGCCGCCGCGTGCTTCGCGAATGTCCCGCCCGAGCCGTCGGGACTCAGGTACGTCCATGTCCTCGCAGAGGGCCTCCCACACCGTGCGGGGTGGCAGCCCGTCCTCGAGCGCCTGGCGGACCGTCCGGTTGCCCAGGGCGCCGAGGACGTGGTCGCGGGCCAGGGAGTCGGCGTACCTCTCCCCGAACTCGTCCCGCATCAAGGTCCAGAAGTGGCTCATCCGCACCGTTCGAGTCTGCCACGCCGTGCCGGTTCCGCCGGGCGACCCGCCCCCGGACGGGCCGCGCCCCCGGCCCCGGGCGCCAGCGAGCCCCGGG
>NZ_AWQS01000108.1 GCF_000576575.1 Intrasporangium chromatireducens Q5-1 | reverse complement strand
CCAGAAGAAGTTGATGAGCGTCACGCTCGCCCCGCAGATCACCGCTGCGCCGCAGGAGACGAGGACGCCGATCTTCCCGCGCGAGGCGAGGTGCGGGTTGGAGGAGTTCGCGCCGAAGCCCCACACGATCGCGGACACGATCAACGCCAGCACGGACAGGATGAGGCCGATGGTCATCACCGCGCCGACGATGGTGCGCAGCTGGTTGATCCCCGGCAGTCCGTTGGTGTTGGGGTCGATGTTGATGTCCATCGGCACGAGCAGCGGCGGCGTGGACATGACGTTGGCGAGCAGATCGAACACGGTAGGACTCCTTGGCGACGGGCGGCCCGCCCACGAACTCGCAGACGGGGTACACGCCACAGGTGCACCCGTGACCCCTCGGCGACGGAATAGCAATGCCCACGCCGGTGAGGACGTGGGCATCAACGGGCTCAGAGGTGTTCGGTGTCAGAGCTGTTGGCCGAGGTTGAGGAGCCAGTTCATCCAGGCGACGCCGCCTCCGGCGAGGACGGCGGCACCGACGGCGACGAGGACTCCGATTCGTCCCTTGCTGGCGGTGGCGTAGTTGCCGTGGGCCGTTGCGATGGCCCAGACGATCGCCGAGACGATCAGCATGAGGACGGCGACGATCAGGACGAACGTCAGGAGCGCGCCGACCACGGCGCGGAGGTCTCCGATACCGCCGAGCCCGTCGAAGTCGGGGAAGACACCCATCGCCGATCACCCCACCTTGACTGTGACGTGGAGGTGGTCGTAGTGGCCTCCGGTGATGGAGGCGGGGTCGTGCATGCCTCCGCCGTTGTACGGTCGCCAGCCGTCGGCGTCGCGGGCGAGGGACCAGATTTGGCCTTGCCAGATCAGGTACTCGACGCCGAGCACGTCGGCGTTGTCCTTCATCCAGTTGGTGACCTTCCAGCCGGCGTCGAGCTGTTCTGGGGTGGGTCGCTGGCCGATGCGGTTGCCGAAGGTGATGTCGCACGCCCTGCCGAGGGGATGCTCGGACTTGGTGCCGGGGCGCGGTGAGTAGCAGCCCCAGCCGGTGTCGGGGAACGTGGCGAGGGTCTGCTGGTAGAGGTGGAGCAGGCGGGCGGTGATCTTGCCCGAGCTGGTGGGATCGTCGACGAGCCGGTCGGGGTCTCCATCGACACCGACCGGCGTCCCCGCAGTGGCGTTGTTGCAGGCAGCGGGTGATCCGCTGGTCGCCGTCGGCAGGTTCGCGGCACCGTGCTCGTTGAGCCAGGCGGCGGCGTCGATTGCCTCACCGTTCGTGCCGCCGGGCCGGACCTCGAAGTGCAGATGTGCGCCGGTGCTCATGCCCGAGGAGCCGACATCGCCGATGTGCTGCCCGGCGCTCACCCGATCGCCGGGACGGACGTGGATGCCGCTTTGCCACATGTGTGCGTAAGCGGTCGCGACGGTCTTGCCGGCGATGGTGTGCTCGATGACGATGAGGCCGCCGTACCCGCCGGAGAACTCGGCGATGGTGACGGTGCCGTCCGCGGCGGCGAGGATCGGCGTGCCGTCGGGTGCGGCGAAGTCGGTGCCGGTGTGTATCTTTCGTTCGCCCGTGATCGGGTGCACCCGCATCCCGAACGGCGAGGACAGCACCCAGGTGCCCTCGGGCAGTGGGAATACCACCCGCGACGACGAGACCGCCGGGCCACCCATGCCAACCGGAGTGCTGCCGCCGTTGGTGAGGGCGGCGAGGATGCTGTCGGCGACGGGCGCGTAGTTGCGGTATCGGTCGGGGTAGGCAGAGACCTCGACGGCTTGGGCGGCTTCGCCGGGGTCCATCTGTTGCCAGCCGGGGATGTCGAGCAGGCCGCGTGGCGAGGGGTAGTTCGGTCCGGTCGGCCCGCCGAAGAACGCTCGGGCCTGGTACTGCGGGTCCATCAACTCTGCGACGGTGCCCCATCCTGATTGGGGGCGCATCTGGAACAGGCCGAGGGAGTCGTGGTCGCCGCCGTTGCCGTCGTTCGGGTAGTTCGCCGACTCAGGGTATGCGCCGGTGTTGGTGAGCATCCGCAGTGTGGACTCGGTGAGCGCGGCCATCAGCGCGATCTTGATTCCCGGGCGGCCCACGTCGGTGATGCCGTTGCCGACGGTGATGATCGTTGCCGCGTGCGTGAGCTGTTGACGATTCAGGGTGAAGGTCTCGCCGTTCGTGGTGGTCACGGTGAGCGAGTCCGGGATCGGGCCGAGGTTCGCGGTACCGGCAGGGGTGGCGCAGTAGGCGGCAGCGGGGTTCATCAGCACCCCGATGCCGAGGAGTGCGGCGGCGGGGGCGAAGAGCAGCAGCGCCAGGGCTGCGATGGCGGCTTTGCGGAACACGACGCCAACCTCTTCAGCGCAGCGGGTTGTCGAGTTGAGACAGCCGCAGCAGGTGGCAGGTCGGGTAGGTCGGTGCGCAGACGACGAACACGGTGAACGCGACCGGATGCTCGCTGGTGACCGGTTGGCCGTTCCAGACTCCGGCACGGTGGCGGGTGCCCTCGATCGTTACGGCCGTCGTCCCTGCCGCGAGCTGCCCCGGCTGGGCCTGCGCTACCGCGTCGGCCCAGGCGGCGGGGACGTACGCGGTGTCGATGGTGAGGTGCTGGCGGGTGGCATACTGCCGCAGCTCGATCCAGGCGTCGCGGGTCGGCAGGTACGCGGCCACGTCGGAGGCCAGCCCGGCCTGTTCGTCTCCGCTGGGGTCACCGACCGTGAGGATCGCCGAGGTGTAGTCCAGCGGCCACAGCCCCGAAGCCGTGTCCCAGGCGAACAGCGTTGACGCGACGCCCCGAGCGAATGCCTCGGGATCGGCTGAGCGCGGAACCGCAGGAACCCCCGGCGGTCGCGGCGTGCTCGGTTCCACGGTCGGCGGTGCCGTGGTGACCGGGCCGGGCTCCGGGTCGGGATCGGTGCTGGTGCTGTTGCGTGGGCCAGTCAGGAGTCCGTAGACGCCGACCCCCGTGAGGAGCAGCAGGACGATACCGGCGGCGATGAGGGTGACGAGTCGGCGGCGGTTCCGGGTGTCAGTGGATGCAGGGCTCATGCCGAGCAGGTGCGCACCCCGCACCCACGCCGGCGGTCAGAGCGCGCGGAGGCGTGGCGGCTCCGCCGTGCCTTCGCGGGCGACGCGGAGTGCGTCGGCGAACCGGACGGTGCCGTCGGTGGTGGCGAGGAAGTTCTCGAACTGCTCGTCGGTCAGTTCGGCGGCGAGGGTGTCGGTGTCGTAGTGGGTCCACCAGTTCGTCAGCTCGCCCCAGGTCTGGATGAACGCCCGGACCGGGTAGCGGACGGGCTGCCCTTCGTCGGTGACGACCGGAAGGGACCGAGGTGGGGTGCGCTTGCCCTTCTTGATCGACTTCGCCTGGGCCACGGCTGCTTCGGCGCGGGCGTGCAGCTCGGCCTCGCGCCGCTCCCGCGCGGTGGTATCGGCGTCGCGGATCGTTTGGTAGATCGGATGCACCGGGTCACCGGCCTCGATCCTTTCCAGTCCGGCGGCGGCCTCGGCGCGCAACGTCTCGGGCTGAGCGGGGTTGTTGGCGATGTCTTCGAGGTAGCCGATCTTCTCCAGTGTCGTGTGTGACGCACCGCCGGGAATCATCGCCGCCGCTTGCTCCCGGGTCTTCCCGAGTGGCCCGTTCGACGGTGGTGCAAAGTTTGCACCACCGTCGTTCCCCGGCTGGTTCTCGCTGCTGAACTGGGTCGCGCTCTTGCGGCGGGCGGCGTCTTCGGCCATGACCTGCTTGAGTTCTCGGTAGAGGCCGGCGGCTTCGAGCTGTGTGTAGGGCTTGTGGAGCATGTTGTCGTCCTGCTCGGCAAGGAGCTGCCCGAGCCGGTCGGACAGACCGCTGCGAACCCACACGTTGACGGTGCGCCAGCCCAGCTTCTTGATCGCGGCAAGGCGTCGTGCCCCGCACACGAGCACGCCGTCGATTGTGATCGTGAGCGGTTGCAGCAGGCCGTCGCGGTCGATGGATGCCGCGAGGGCGTCGATGTCGCCGAGGTCGGCGCGGTGCCGGGCGCCGACGAGGATCGACTCGACGGTGCGGTCGAGCTGGATGCTGCCGATCAGCGGCTCGCTCACGACGACTCACCGCCTCCACCGTTCGGAGCGGCCAGAGCGAGCGCGAGGATCAGATCGTCGTCGCGGAGCAGCAGGTCGAGCGTCTCGCCCAACAGCAGCCGGAGCAGGACGCCGCGGCCACTGCTGGTGGCCACGTAGGCCGGGTGCGGGTTCCCGAGCAGCGCCTTCAGCAGCGCGGCCCAGGAGCGACGCGGCAGGTCGAGCAGTGCCCGCGCGTGCCGATCGCGGCGCAGCGTCTCGTAGGCGGACTGGCGGGTGCCGGCCTTCATCAACGCTCCGCAGACGTGCTCGACGGCGGCCCGTGCGGTGTCGGTTGGCCAGTCGAGCAGGCACAGCATCGCGATGGCGTCCTCGGCGGCCGATCCGGCGGACATGCATGCCTGCGCCGACCCGAGACTGTCGCGCGGCTCAGGTTCGAGGTCGCTGGGACGCAGGTCGGTGGTGTGGAACGCGGGATGATAGTCGGCCAGCGCGGTGTCGCGTTCGGAGAACCGTTCGGGATCGTGGAACGCCGAAACGTGCGCGCGACGAGCCTGGTGCACCGAGCAGAGCAGGCCTTGGGCGCGTTCCTCGTAGACGCAGGTGATCCGCACGGCGTGGGTGATGATCGCCCACGGATCGTTGGCCTCGCGGGTCGAGCGGTACTGCATCGCGTCGAACGCCGCCGTCACCGCTTCCCAGGTGTCGAGCTTGTGCTTCCTCGCGAGAGCGCGGTACTTGTCGGCGGCGAACTCCATCAGATCGCGAGCCACCGGGTCGTGAACCCAGGCATCCTCGCCGCCCGCGGCGAGACGATTGAGCAGGGCGCGCAGGCCCTCGCCGGTGGTGAAGTCCTCAGCCCCGAAGGCCGTCTGCTCGGTGCTGGTGCGGGTTGGTGTGGTCATGGTGTCGGCACCTCCTGGCAGGCAGGTGCGCACTCGCTCCCACGAGCGCGTCCTGCATGCCGATGCCGTCGCAGCCATGACCTGTCACCACCGTCAACTCATCGAGACCCCGGAGCGGGACACCTGCGAGGCAGGTGCGGTGCTGCACCCGAACGCCGAGATCGGCGGCAACCGCCGGGCGCGATCCCCGAGACGACGAACACCTGCACCGAGCGGGGTGCGGGTGCGGCGTGCCAGCTCGGCCTGGAAGTCGAGACCCCGCCCGGCCGCGTGCGCCGAGTGCCGGGCGATCAAGTCAGTGGGGCGCACCCACTCCACGCCTCGCCCACGAACGAGCGCGTGCCGCTTGTCGTCGCGGGCGACCGGCGCGGCCCGCACCGCCTCCGGCGTACTCATCACTTCGACCGACTCGGGGCGCTCCCGCGGCTCCTCGGGCACCAGCCGTGCGGGATCGGGCCTCGCGGGATCGTTGCGCTGGGGGTTCTCAGTGGTGTTCATGGGATCGTCTCCTCCCGCTCGTCGGCGGTGTCAGTGGTGTCAGTGAGGTGCGCGACGGCGAACCAGCGCCCCACGGTCGAGGGATGCACCCCGAGTTCGCGGGCGATCCGCTTGTTCGACCAGCCCGCCTCGCGCAGCTCCCACCCCAGCGCCCGCCGATCCGCCACACCGTCGTCGCGACGGCCTGGTTCTGACTCGCCGGACGGCAGCGCCGGCATCGAATCCGCGGTGTTCGTCGAGAACGAGTCGGCAGTGGCGGGTTCCGCATGGGGGTCGGTGGTGCGGGTGAGAATCACGGTCAGGTGCGTGATGGCCAGCAGCACGACGGGCGGCACCGCGGCGACCGAGGCCGCGAGCATCCTTGGCACGTCGGCGTCCGCGGCGACGACAGCATGAATGGCGTTCGCCGTCACCGACACGAGCGCGCCGCCTACCAGCAGCGCCCACGGATACCAGGCCGAGCGCTGCCCGGCGAGCGCGACGACGGCGACCGTGGCGACGACGATGATGCCGTCCACGATCAGCGGCCACGCCCACGCCTGCCCAGCCCCGATCCCGGAGCGAGCAGCCAGATCGGCCAACGACGTGAACGACAGCCAGAACGCCCCGGCGGCGATGAACACCGTCCCCGCGACCGCCGTCATCGCGGCCCAGCGCCGCCCTCCCGATTCACGCCTCACAGCCCAGCCCTCCCCAAGGCTGCGGACGGTGGGCTCGCCGAGCGACCGAACCACCGACCCGCGCTCTGGCTCCGGCCGCCGGGCGTCACTTCGGATGCGGGCTGGGTGGCTCGGTAGGCGGAGCGCACGGTCGTGGTGATCTCGCGATCACCCAGACCCGCCGACTGTGCCGCAGCACCCAGCGCATCGAGCGCCTCGGCGGGCGAGACGCCGTTCTCTGCGAGGCGGCAGGCAGCCCAGAACAGGCCTCGGTTCCGCTCGCCCTCACCCCGCCCAGCGACCCACGTCGCCAACCGCTCAGCATCCTCATCCATCGAGCCGCTGCTGGCGCGTAGTGGAGCGACGGGGCGCGGGTCGAGGAAGTCCCGCAGACGGGCCGCGTCCACATGACCGACCGAGTGCGCGGCGATGTCCGCGACCTCGTAGCGGCACACACTGCCGTCGATGATTCGCCGGGAGGGAGGAGCGATGATGTAGCCGCCGTCGCCCCGGAAGTCGACGCCCGCGGTGGCTGCCTGCCACGACCGCTGCTCGCGGCCCGGGGTCGCCGGGAAGTACACGTGCGCGCCTCCGGTGGGTGTGCGCACGAGCAGACCCGCGCCATCGACGAGCCCCGCGTCGGTGGCGCGCTGGAACGCCGCGCGGCCGTCGTGGGGGCCGTGGACATCGACATCGACGACGACAACGCCGGATGGAGCGCCGGTCGGGATGCCGATGTTCGCGTTCGGTGTGCGCGACCACCACGCGGCAACCTGTTCCGGGTCGCTGCTCGCATCGAGGAACCCACGGCGGGTCAGCGGACGCTTCCCCTCGACGACGCACGGAAACACGGGCACGCCAGCCGCCGCGAGGCTCCGCGCCGCGAGCCCCAGGCTCGGTGAACGATCCACGCGAATGAGCGCCGCAAGCACATCGAATGGCTCGGGCATCACAGCCCCCGTCCTGCCAGTTCCGGCACCGACGCAACACGCGGCCGATCCGCCTCCGCCGCAGGCGCAGGCGTGCGGGAGGTGCGCGGACTGGGGGTGTCGCGTTCGAGGCCGGGCGGCGTGCCGTCGCCGACTTGGTGCGTGTCGAGCTGGTCGAGGATCGCCAGCGCGGTCTTCCGCACCCGCTCGCCGGTGGCCTGCACCACCTGGGCGGGCTCTTGGCCGTCCACGCGGGCGGCCCAGGTCGAGACGTATGGGATGGTGTACCCGGCGGTGTCCATGCCGTGCGCGGCACCGATCATCAGCGCGACGGACTCGGCTTCGACCTCGCGGATGCCGCGATGCTGCCGCGCCTCCTCGTCGTCGGGATCGTGCATAACAACGTGCGCCAGCTCGTGCGCGAGGGTCTTGACCTGCGCGGCCGGGTCCATGTTCTCCCGCACCGCGACCGTGCGTGCCTCGTAGTCGGTCATGCCGTTCGCGCCGGAGATCGTCCCCTCGTGCGGCACCCGCAGCACCTCGAACCCCGCGCCGCGAATCTGCCCGGCGAGCCCCTCCCACAGCCCCGCCGGTGCTTCGCCTTCCAGCAGCGTCGGAGCGGGCGGCACCGGCAGCGGTTCGCCGTCGGTCTGCGAGGCATCCCACACGTAGGCAGGTCTCGCCCCGACCATCCGCGAGCGCACCACCTCGCCGGCCTTCGGCTTCTCCCGCGGCCCGAGCCGCCGCCACGAGCCCGCATCGGCAGGGGTCGCGGTGGCGAACCTGCCCGTCACCGGCGCGAAGATCATGTAGCCCGGCTGGCCCTTCATCACCTGCCGCCCGAGTCCCTGCCACTGCCGATACCCGGCAACCAGAGTGGGGAAGGGCTCCGGCACCCGGCCTGCCTCGAACGCGACTTCGTGCTGCACCCAAATCAGCATCGTGTTGTTGAACGACCGCGACCGGAACCGTGCCGCGAAGGCCAGCGCCCGCCGCCAGTCGTCACCTGAGACCAGCGACTCGACCGCACCGGTCAGCTTCTCGTGCAGCTCGTCGAGCTTCGCTTCCCTTGCCGCGCGGGCGTCCTCGTTCGATGCCATGCTCCGGCCTCCTCTTCGGCGCGCCGCGACGCTGCTGCGCGCGGCGGTACACCTGGCAGGTAGGCGCGAACACCCGCGTCCAGTCCGTGAGCTGGACATCGTTCACCTCCTTGAGGCAGCCCGAGCCGAGACCGGGACGCGGCATTGAGCATGCTCAAAATGTCCCGGAGTCCTGTTCTAACACCGACCGTTGAGCATGCGCAAGCCTTGATTTGTGCATGCTCAACGAGTACGGTTGAGCATGCACAACCACCCTCCGGGTGGACTACATCGATGCCTTGCCCGTCGCGAAGGGAAGGGGGTCACCGTCATGACCGAAGACGAGAGCCAGGCTGCGGCCGAAGACCTCGCCAAGCGTCTGCGGCTCCTGATGGACGTCGCCGTCGCCGAGTCCGGCACCGAGCCGACCTACTCGCAGATCGCCGACTACCTCCAAGAACGAGGCACCAACCTGTCGCGGTCGCGCTGGACGTACATGGTCAACGGCCACCGCTACGTCCAAGACCCCGCCGTGTTCGAGGGCCTTGCCTCGTTCTTCGACGTGGACGCCGCATTCCTACTCGGCGAGGACGGTGCGGCCACTCCGGAGAAGGTCTCTGCGCAGCTCGACCTGGTTCGGTCCATGCGTGCCGCGAAGGTGAAGTCCTACGCTGCCCGCACCCTCGGCGATATCTCGCCGAAAGCACTCCACGCCATCACCAAGTTCCTGGACGAGGAAATGACACACATGCCCGAGCACTGACCGGTACCGCGCGACGGAGCCGCCACCGGTCCCTGCTCCCTACAGAGAAGGGGCGAACCGTGAACATCGAACAGACCGTATCGGCGGCCGTTGCGGGCCTTCAGCTCGGCAACACCTTCGCCCTTGACGATCTCCTCCACACCGTCCAAGACCGGCGGCACCGTAGGCTCCGCGTCGTCGAACTCGCCGGCCTCGACACCCACGATGGCCTCTGCGCGCTCTGGCTCTCCACCGATGCCGAAGACGTCGTACTTCACGCCCGCAGCGACTCCGCGCTGCATCGCCAGCAGTTCGTGCTTCACGAGCTCGCCCACGTGATCCTTGGCCACGGCGAAGGCGACGACTGTGCAGTCGGGGAGGCACTGCTGCCCAACATCCCGCCGTACACCAGAGGTCGCCTGCTCAGGCGGCAAGACCTCGACAGCGAAACCGAGATCGCCGCCGAGTCCCTCGCCGACCGGCTCGCCGCCGGCATCCGAGGGTCGGTGTTCGCAGAGTCCAGATACTCGGAGATATTTGGATGATCCAGACGCTCGTCGCAACGCTCATGTGGGCGCTTGTGGCGAGCCTGCTCATCTTCCGACGCAAACGCACCGACCGAAGCATCACCTACGCCGCCCTCACCATCGCCATCGCGATGACGCTCAACGTGGATGCCGCCTACAGCGCGGTCGATCGACTGCTCGGTGGCACCAACCTCGCCACCCTGATCGCGGACGCGCTCCTGATGACCGGGCTGTTCTTCCTCGGCCGCGGCGTCATGAAGACCGGCGAGTACCCGCCCAGGCTCGTCCGAGCCGCCGTCAGCATCCCCGTCCTGCTTGTCGCGCTGCTCGCGATCACCGCATCGTTCCTGCTCATCGACCGCGGCACCACTACCACACGATTCATGATCGACCTCGGCGCACAGCCAGCGGCGGCGGTCTACTCGATCATCAACTTCACCTACTGCCTCGTCATTGTCGTGGCGATGCTCGTCCTCGCCATAAGGCAGTACCGGCACAGCACCGGAATCCAGCACCTCCCCGCGGCACTGTTGAGCCTGGGGTCGGCGTTCGGCGTCGCGCTCTGCCTCGCCGTGATCGTCATGGACATCGCCCACGCCACCGGCCACCTCGACCTCATGCACACTGTCCAGTCCGCCTACGATCCGCTCTCCGTCCTGACCTTCGTGTTCCTCTGTGCCGGGTTCGCGATCCAGCCTGCCGTCCGTCGCGCTCAGCACCACGCCCGGCAGAGGCAGACCGTCGCCCTCACAGCGCAGCTGGAGTCGCTTTGGCACCAGGCGACGCGCGCACGGCCCGGGCTGAGCCAGGCCGACCCCCTCGCCGCCAGTAGCGAAGACCCCGAAGGGCACCTCCACCGAGTGATCGTGGAAATCCGCGACGCGATGATCGACCCCCGCATCACCTTCGACATCAGCACCGACGACCGCGACCTGCTCGAACGCGCCGAGAGCCACCTCGTCGGAAGCGACAGCGCCCTCGCGACGACCCCGCCCGTTCCCTACGTCGAGGAGCGGGAGTCGTGATAGGCCGCATCGCCCTCGGCGGCGGGATCGCGGCAGCAGCAGTCGGCGGGCTCGGGTGGGCAATCGCAAGGCGGCTCACCGCACCCGTCGGCCCACGAATATTCGACCTCACCGTTCGAGGCGTCGAGCACGCCGACGACGGCGACCTGATCGTGCTCGACCGCACCGACCAGACCACCGCGCCAGGCATCTACAACCTCTGGTTCGAGCACGGCGGCTGGGCACAGCTCTCCGCAGATACCGTCGATCGAGGACCCACCCGCGTCGCTCGCAGGATCACGGGCACCACATCGGGCTTCACTCCGAAGACCGGCGATTGCGCCTCCTGGAGCGGCATCTACTACGCCACCCCAGCCGACGCCGGACTCCACACACGCGACATCACCATCACGACCCCCGCAGGACCATGCCCGGCCTGGCGCATCGACGGCGACCCTTCGACCTGGGCCATCCACATCCACGGCCTCGGCAGCACCCGCGCCGGCGCCCTCCGCGGCGTCCTCGCCGCAACCGAACTCGGCTACACCTCCCTCGTCGTCAGCTACCGCAACACAGCAGAAGGGCCGCGAGTTGGCACCGGCCGGACGACCTTCGGCTACGCAGAGACGAGCGACGTTGACGAGGCCATCGGATACGCCGTCCGACGCGGAGCGCAGCAGATTGTCCTGTTCGGCTGGTCGATGGGTGCCGCTGTCGCTCTCCAACTCGCCGACCACCCGCGACATCAGGGACTGATCGCCGCGCTCGTACTCGACTCCCCAGTCCTCAACTGGACCGAAGTCATCAAGTCCAACTGCGCCCGCAGCGGATGGCCCTCAGTAGCCGGGCACCTCGCGATCCCGTGGCTCACCCTCGGCCCACTGGCACGCACAGTCGGCCTGCTGGGACGCATCCCACTTCCCACCTTCGACTGGACATCCCGAGCCGTAGAGCTCGACACGCCGACCCTGATCCTCCACGGCACCCGAGACGACTCCGTGCCGATCCGGCTCTCACAAGCACTCCGAAACGCTTGCCCGGACCTCGTCGAGCTTGAGACCTTCGATGCCGGCCACACCCTCTGCTGGAACAGCGATCTGGACCGCTGGCAGAACACAGTGACCGCCTGGCTCAAGGTGCGCATCCCACGCTGATCGGCAGAACGCAGCGGCCACTCTCGAAACCCGTCTCGTTCGGCCAGGCCCGGAGAAACCCAACTCAAGCCGTACCTCAGCCGGTATCATCGTAGGTGTTGGCCTGCCTGGGCCATTGAGCGAGGAAGGACCAACGTGGCTGAGCCGTGGCTGTCCGCAGACGACATCGCCGCCCACCTCGGGGTCACCAAAGACACCGTCTACACCTGGATCGCCGAGAAGGCCATGCCCGCCCACAAGGTCGGACGCCTCTGGAAGTTCCAAGCGAGCGAGATCGACGACTGGGTGCGTGCGGGTGCGGCGGCCAGTGACCAAGAGCTCCCCGTAGCCCATCCCGGTGTCGGTGGTCGCTCCTACGCTCATGACAACGACGAGCACGGGGAGGGGTGAAGATGAACCTGAAAGACGCCCAGCGCTTGGTGAAGTCCAAGCAACGCGTTGCGGACCACGGCGAGGTGTTCACGCCGGCGTGGATAATCGAGGACATGCTCGACCTTGTTAAGCACGAGTCTGAGCGGATCGACTCCCGCGTGCTCGAACCCGCCTGCGGCTCGGGCAACTTCCTCATCTCCGTCCTGGCTCGCAAGCTCGCCACGGTCGAGCTTCGGCACGGCAAGAGCGAGTTCGAGAAGCGCCACTACGCATTGTTCGCGCTGATGTGCACGTACGGCATCGAACTTCTCGCAGACAACGCCGAAGAGTGCCGCCACAATCTCGCCGAGGTGTTCAACACGTTCTTGGGTATCGGCAACGATGACCAGTGGGCGCGAGCGGCCCGCGCGGTTCTCGCCGTGAACATCGTCCAGGGCGATGCCTTGACCATGACCGTGCCAAGCGGCCAGCCGATCACCTTTCCTGAGTGGGGCTACCTCGGCAAAGGCAAGTTCCAGAGGCGCGACTTTCGCTACGACGACCTCACTCAGCGCGCCTCGTACGAGGGAACCCTATTCGGCGAGCTCGATGACGAGGACCTGTTCGTCCCCGCGCAGACTTACCCGACGATGACCGTCATTCAGATCGCCGAGGCCGCCGCGTGACCCTTGCACCTTTCACTCTCCGAGGGCACAACCCGGATGTCTTGACGTGCATCGCGAACCTCTCCAACGATGAGGTCTTCACCCCGCCGGAGTTCGCGAACCAGATGCTCGACACGCTTGCCGCCGCGTGGGCAGACGCCAACGACGGCGCCGACATCTGGGCCAACCCCGATGTCACGTTCCTCGATCCGTTCACCAAGTCTGGTGTGTTCCTCCGCGAGATCGTGCGCCGACTCACCGACGGCCTGATCCTGACGATCCCTGACCTCACCGAACGCGTCGATCACGTCCTCACCCACCAAGTGTTCGGCATCGGGATCACCCAGCTCACGGCGCTGCTCGCGCGCCGGAGCGTCTACTGCTCGAAGTTCGCCAACGGCCCGCACTCGATCGCTAGGTCATTCACGACCGAGGACGGCAACATCTGGTTCGAGCGCACGGAGCACACCTGGGGCGGCGGGAAGCGGGAGTTCCGTGCTGATCCACTGACCAGCGAGGAAGTCGCCGTCTATACCAACCGCAAGTGCATCTACTGCGGCGCAGGCGAGGATGACTACGCCCGTGGTGACGACCTTGAGACTCACGCCTACGCCTTCATCCACACCGACGACATCAAAGCCCGCATCGCGGAGCTGTTCGGAGACACCATGCAGTTCGACGTCATCATCGGCAACCCGCCCTACCAGCTCAGCGACGGCGGTCATGGGACCAGCGCCGCCCCGATCTATCAACTCTTCGTAGAGCAGGCCAAGAAACTCGACCCGCGTTTCTTGTCCATGATCGTTCCCTCGCGTTGGTTTGCGGGAGGAAAAGGCCTCGATGAGTTCAGGGAGTCAATGCTGACCGACAGCCGCGTGCGGGCAATCAACGATTACCTGAGCGCTTCGGACGTGTTCCCAGGCGTCGGACTAAACCTCGATCCACCGATGGGCAGGGTGCTGTGAGGTGATTCAGCGCGTCGGAACATGAGAATGCCCCTGTGTTGCAACAGAATTGGAGTTCTTCACGCTTCAATCACGTCGCACACAAGGGGCATCTCGTAGGTGAAACTCTCT
>NZ_AWQS01000107.1 GCF_000576575.1 Intrasporangium chromatireducens Q5-1 | reverse complement strand
GGGGGCCCGCACGTCGGGCCCCCGGCACGCCGAGTTTTTGCGAAGATGACGATCGTGCAAGCCCCAAGCCCCGAGTGCATCCGCGTCCTCATCGTCGACGACCACGCCCTCTACCGTCGAGGACTCCAGACGATCCTCGGCACCGAGGAGGGCATCGAGGTCGTCGGCGAGGCCGCGGACGGCATCGAGGCGGTCGAGCAGGCGGAGGAGACGCTGCCCGACGTCATCCTCATGGACGTGAGCATGCCGCGCCGGGGCGGCATCGAGGCGTGCCGGGCGATCCGCCAGCGGGTCCCCTCGGCCCGCATCCTCATGTTGACGAGCTCGGACGACGAGGCGCACCTCTTCGAGGCGGTCCGTGCCGGTGCGCACGGCTACCTGCTCAAGGACGTGCCGCCCGAGGAGGTCGCGGCGGGCATCCGCGGCCTGCACCACGGCCACGCGCTCGTCTCGCCGATGATGGCCGCCAAGCTGTTGAACGAGTTCGCCCATCTGAGCGAGCACGAGCAGCTGGCGGCGCCCACCCCGGGTCTCGAGGTGCCGAGGCTCACCCGGCGAGAGCTCGACATCCTCAAGCTCGTCGCCCAGGGTCGGCTCAACCGCGAGATCGGCAGCGAACTGTTCATCTCGGAGAACACCGTGCGCAACCACATTCGCAACATCCTCGACAAGCTGCAGATGCACTCTCGGATGGAGGCGGCGATGTATGCGGTACGGCAGCGGCTCATCGACCCGGACGCATGAGCGCCGACCGGCGTGAGGACCCGACCGAGCGCCAGCGAGGGAGGTCCGGAGCGCCGGGAAGAGGCGCGACCAAAAGCATGAGCGGTCTGGGATGAGCGGGACAGCCAGGCGGGTCAGTCTGGAGCAGGCCCGGCGCATCGCCCTCGCCGCGCAAGGTTTCCTCGACCCCCGGCCCGAGCCCTTCGGCGCGACGATGCGCCACCTGCAACGCGTCATCGACCGGGTAGGCGTCGTGCAGATCGACAGCGTCAACGTCCTCGTCCGCAGCCAGTACCTGCCCTTCTTCTCGCGGCTCGGCCCGTACGACACCGCCCTGCTCGACCGGGCCCGTGACCGCGCCCCCCGCCGCCTCGTCGAGTACTGGGCGCACGAGGCGAGCCTGATCCCGCCGGAGACCTGGCCGCTGCTCGACTTCCGGATGCGACAGGCCGCCGAGAAGGCGTGGGGATCGATGCGCCGCATCCTCGCCGACCGTCCGGAGTTCGTCGAGCTCGTGCAGCAGGAGGTGGAGCGCCGCGGCCCGCTCACGGCCACCGAGGTCGAGCGGGCCCTCGAGCACGACCAGCCCCGCCCCACCGGTCACTGGGGATGGAACTGGTCCGAGGTCAAGCGGGCCCTCGAGTTCCTCTTCTGGGCCGGCCGGATCAGCTCGGCCGGCCGCTCGCCCCAGTTCGAACGGCGCTACGCCGCGCTCGATGTACCGCCACCACCCGCCGTGCGCCACCTGTGGCTCGACCGACCCGGTCCGGAGGCCGACCCGGACCGCTTCGTGGAGCTGGTCCGCATCGCCGCACGCGCGCACGGGATCGGGTCCGAGCGGTGCCTGGCCGACTACTTCCGGCTCAAGCGCGAGCAGGCACGTCCGGCCATCGCCCGGCTCGTTGCCGACGGTGAGCTGATCCCGGTGTCCGTGCCGGGCTGGCGCCAGGCCTGGTTGCACGCGGACGCCCGCATTCCCCGCCGTGTCCACGCCGAGGCGCTGCTCAGCCCGTTCGACTCGCTCGTGTGGCAACGGGAGCGGATCCACACCCTGTGGGACTTCCACTACCGGATCGAGATCTACACGCCGAAGCACAAGCGCGTGCACGGCTACTACGTGCTGCCGTTCCTCTTCGGCGACCGCCTCGTCGCCCGGTGCGACCTCAAGGCCGACCGCCACCACGGCGTGCTGCGCTGCCACGCCGTGACCTGGGAGCCCGATCCTCCCAAGGGGGCCGCCGACGCCCTGCGCCGCCAGCTCGAGGCGATGGCGACCTGGCTCGGCCTCGAGCCGCCCCACGTTCTCGTGGGGGACGAGGTGGGCAACGGCAGCCGCCCTCGGAGCAGGCTGAGCGGCATACCTGCAGATCCGCGCGACGGCAGTTGGCGCGCCCCGGAACAGAGCGCGGGTGCCCGCGCGTTGGTGGGGGAGACCGATGGGCGGCTAGCCTAGGCGGGTCCCGTGCGGACGCGGGGGCTGTCGCGCGCCCGCGGGCAGCACACGAGTCAGTCGGGAGAGAACAAGGCCATGGTGATCGAGAAGCTGCTGCGTGCCGGCGAGGGCCGGACCCTGAAGAAGCTGCAGGGGATCGCGAAGCAGGTCAACGCCCTCGAGGCCGACTTCGAGAGGCTGACCGACGAGGAGCTGCGCGAGGAGACGCCGAACTTCCGCAAGCGGCTCGAAGCCGGCGAGACGCTCGACGACCTGCTGCCCGAGGCGTTCGCCGCGGTCCGGGAGGCGAGCAAGCGCACGATCGGCAAGCGGCACTTCGACGTGCAGATCATGGGCGGGGCGGCCCTGCACCAGGGCAACGTCGCCGAGATGAAGACCGGTGAGGGCAAGACCCTCGTCGCGACGCTGCCGTCCTATCTCAACGCCCTAACCGGCAAGGGCGTGCACGTCATCACCGTCAACGACTTCCTCGCGGAGTACCAGTCGGAGCTGATGGGCCGCGTGCACCGCGCGCTCGGTATCGAGACCGGCTGCATCCTCGCCTCGATGACGCCCGAGCAGCGGCGCGCCGAGTACGCCAAGGACATCACCTACGGCACCAACAACGAGTTCGGCTTCGACTACCTGCGCGACAACATGGCGTGGTCGCCGGCGGAGCTCGTGCAGCGCGGCCACAACTTCTGCATCGTCGACGAGGTCGACTCCATCCTCATCGACGAGGCCCGCACCCCGCTCATCATCTCCGGGCCGGCCGACATCGCGACGAAGTGGTATGTCGAGTTCGCCAAGATCGTCCGACGGCTGAACCGCGGCGAAGACGGGCGCGGCGACTACGAGGTCGACGAGAAGAAGCGGACCGTGGGAGTCCTCGAGCCGGGCATCGCCAAGGTCGAGGACCTGCTTGGCATCGAGAACCTCTACGACACGGCCAACACGCCGCTCATCGGCTACCTCAACAACGCCATCAAGGCCAAGGAGCTGTTCAAGCGCGACAAGGACTACGTCGTCATGAACGGCGAGATCCTCATCGTCGACGAGCACACCGGGCGCATGCTGCCCGGCCGTCGCTACAACGAGGGCATGCACCAGGCCATCGAGGCCAAGGAGGGGGTGGAGATCAAGAACGAGAACCAGACCCTCGCCACGATCACCCTCCAGAACTACTTCCGCATGTACGACAAGCTCTCGGGCATGACGGGCACCGCCCAGACCGAGGCAGCAGAGCTGAACTCGATCTACAAGCTCGGTGTCATCCCGATCCCGACCAACAAGCCGATGATCCGCATCGACCAGGCCGACCTCATCTATCGGACCGAGGTGGCCAAGTTCGACGCCGTCGTCGAGGACATCGTCGAGCGGCATGAGAAGGGCCAGCCGGTCCTCGTCGGCACGACTTCTGTGGAGAAGAGCGAGTACCTCTCCCAGCAGCTGAACAAGCGCGGTGTCCGGCACAACGTCCTCAACGCGAAGCAGCACGAGCGCGAGGCCGCCATCGTCGCCGAGGCGGGCCGCAAGGGGGCCGTCACGGTCGCGACGAACATGGCCGGACGAGGCACCGACATCATGCTCGGTGGCAACTCCGAGTTCCGCGCCGTGGCCGAGCTGAAGCGCCGCGGCTTGGACCCGGAGCAGACGCCCGAGGAGTATGAGGCAGCCTGGGACCAGGCGCTTGCAGCGGCCGAGGCCGCGGTGGCCGAGGAGCACGAGGAGGTCGTCGCTCTCGGCGGTCTCTACGTCCTCGGCACCGAGCGCCACGAGTCGCGACGCATCGACAACCAGCTGCGCGGCCGCTCCGGCCGCCAGGGTGACCCCGGTGAGTCGCGGTTCTACCTCTCGCTCAACGACGACCTCATGCGGCTGTTCAACGCCGGCATCGTCGACCGGTTCATGCAGACCGCGGGGATGGACGACACCACGCCGATCGAGTCCAAGATGGTGACGAACTCCATCCAGAAGGCTCAAGGCGCGGTCGAGGCCCAGAACTACGAGATCCGCAAGAACGTCCTCAAGTACGACGACGTGATGAACCGGCAGCGCCAGGTGATCTACGACGAGCGCCGCTCCGTCCTCGAGGGTGAGGACCTGCACGACCAGATGCGGATGTTCGTCAACGACGTCATCGGGGGCTACATCGACGCAGCGACGGCCGAGGGCTTCGCCGCCGACTGGAACCTCGAGCACCTCTGGGATGCGCTGCGCCAGGTCTACCCGGTGTCCCTCACGATCGAGCAGGTCGAGGACATGGCCGGCGGCCGTCAGCTCGTGACGAACGAGTTGCTCCGCGAGCAGTTGCTCACCGACGCCCACGAAGCCTACGACCGCCGCGAGGAGCAGCTCGGCTCCGAGACGATGCGCGAGGTCGAGCGCCGCGTCGTCCTGTCCGTGCTCGACCGCAAGTGGCGCGAGCACCTCTACGAGATGGACTACCTGCAGGAGGGCATCGGCCTGCGGGCCATGGCCCAGCGCGACCCGCTCATCGAGTACCAGCGTGAGGGCTTCCAGCTGTTCGAGGCGATGATGGAGTCCATCAAGGAGGAGTCCGTCGCCAACCTGTTCAGCGTCGAGGTGCAGGTCACGCCCGCCCAGGCAGCGGCAGGTTCGGTCGCTCCTCGCGCGGTGTCGGACCTGGTGGCCGGCCTCGGCGGGGCCGCGTCCGGGGACGGCTCGGGCGACGGCGTCGAGGAGGACCGTGTCGACGGCGAGCCCGTCCCCGCCGGCGTGAGCGTCTCCGGCGTGGACCTGCGCACGGAGGGCGACACCGATCGGGTGCTCAGCTACTCCGCGCCCGGCGAGGACGGCTCGGTCGTGCGGTCCGGCGGCGGGCAGAAGCCTGTCGAGCGTCCGGCGAACCGGCGCGGCAAGAAGGTCAAGCGGAAGCGCCGCTGAGGCTCGCGTCCGTCCGGCTCAGCCGACGGACACGGTCTGTCGGCCGAGCCGAATCGGCGCTGCGGGCCTCGCTCGTTCCTCGCTCGTGTCCTCGCGCCTTGACGTCTGCCCGGCCTCCTCAGCTTGCGGGCCTCCCTCGCTGGCGCTCGGTCGGGTCCTCAGCCCGTCGTCGTCCGGGACGCTCAACCGACGGACATCGTTTGTCGGCTGAGCCGAATCGGCGCTGCGGGCCTCGCTCGTTCCTCGCTCGTGTCCTCGCGCCTTGGCTCAACCGACAGAGAGCTGCGTCACGAGCCAGCGGCCATCAAGCCCCTCGAGCCGGAGGGCAATGGCACGAACGCGGCCGTGCGCCACGACGACGGCGCAGGCCTCGACGATGCCGTCCGCCGGCTCGCAGACCCGCACCCGGCGAACCACCGCAGGGCGGCGGGGGCCCGTCGGCTGCCGGCGCGCCGCCACGACGGCACGGCGAGCCAGCCCCGAGTAGATGGCGGGCGACGTGTGCCGGATCAGCTGCGGCGCCGGCCGCTGGGCCGCGATCACCTCGATGATCGCCTGCGCGATCTTGGCCACGAACGGGCGGGGGTCGGGCAGCTGGCTGCGCAGGGTCGGACGCCGCGCGCTGTCGTCCTCCGGGTCGACGGTGAAGTCGAGCGCGAGCGCCGCCTGGGCATAGGGCTGCGGCGGTGGTGGCCGGTAGGCCTCCTCGGCTGAGATCAGCGGGGGCTCGGTGTCGGGAACCGGGCGGACGAGGACGGGCTTGATGGTCATCGGTCGACTCCGTGGGTGGGAATGCGCAGCTGCTGGCCGGGGCGGATGAGGTCAGGGTCGGGGCCGATGACGTCGACGTTCGCGGCATACCACTCGGGCCAGGCCATGGCGATCTGACGGTCACTGGCGCGGGGGCCGAGATGGCGTGCCACGAGGGACCAGAGGGAGTCGCCGCGACGCACCGTCACCACCTCGTCCGGCACCGCGGACGCGCGAGGAGTGGGGGCGAGCAACACGGTCGCCTCCGGGTCTGCCGTCGGTACGGGCCGTGAGGGCAGCCAGCGGGGGTCCGGGACACGGGACGTGGTGCCTCTTGGGGCCGGGGTCGGGCCATAGCCGGGCGAGGGGCCGCCCAGGACCGAAGGAGCTGGCTCCTGTGACGCCCGCGGCAGCCGCCCGGGGTCGACCACCGGTCGGAATGCCGGATTCGGAGCCGGGTGGACGCCTGCCCGCGGCAGCGCGCCCGCGTCACCCCGCGTCGTCGAGGACACGGCGGCGGGCGCTGCGCCCAGCGCTGGGCCGAGGGGGAGAGCCACCGTGCCGACGCCGGTCCCGAGCAGGAGCGTGAGCCACCGACGCACAAGGGTCGGAGTGAGGGTCTGCGCCAGTCGTCCGGCCCCGCGGCCCAGAGCTCCTGGGGCGGCGGCCACGGCGGCGAGGGTGGCGCCGCAGGTGAGCCAGACCGCAACCGCCAGAGCCGTCCAGGCGAAGACGCCGGTCATGGCGTCGTCGAGGCGCGGGACACCAGCCCGTGTGACGGGCCAGGAGGACCGGCTCAGGGGCAGCAGCACCGTCCAGACCAGAGCGCCTCCGGCCAGCGCCAGCAGGCCCGCGACGGCGCCGCCGGAGGGGTTGGCCGTCCTGTGATCCGTGCCATCTGCGGTCCCGGAAGGCGCCATTGGAATGCTCATGAAGCGATTTAACGGTGTTTGCCTTCGTTTGGCAACAGCAGTGAGCGCGGGTGTGGTTATCTGTCATCACTGACGGCGACAGACAGGTGTACACATGCGCTGGGACCAGCTCTTCGAGGACCTCGACGCGCAGCTGCAGGCGGAGGGCCTGCGGGAGCGGGATGCCGAGGTGGCGGACCGGACCCGGCACGAGCGGGCGCAGATCGACGTCCAGGCCCGCCTGCTCGCTTCGGTGGGCGCTGCGCCGGTGGCGGTGCACCTGCCGAGCGGCAGCCTTCGGGGGGTCATCCGCGACGTTGGGCCGGACTGGGTCCTCGTCGAGGGCGGCCCGGGGGCGTCGTCGCTCGTCGTCACCGCCGCCATCCGCGCCGTCACGGGGATGGCTCCGGGCGCGGTCGTGCCGTCGATCGTGGCGCGCCGTTTCGGGCTCGGGGCCGCACTGCGAGGCATCAGTCGCGACCGATCGGTCGTCGAGCTCATCGCGGGGAGGCTGCGTCTCGTGGGGACGCTCGACGTCGTCGGTTCAGATCACGTCGAGATGGCCGAGCACGCCCCGGATGTCCCGAGGCGTGCTCGCAATGTCGTGGCCCTGCATGTCGTGCCTTTCTCGGCACTCGAAGTCGTTCAGCGCCTACGACGGTGACGGCGGAGGCGGCGAAGGCGCATGGTTCACTCCTCCTCGCCCGCACCGCCGAACGGGTGGGCCTTCACGAAGGAACGCGTCTCGGTGTACATGCGCTGGATGTAGTTCTCCAGCTCGGTCGCTTCGACGCGCCACTGGCCGCGACCGCCGATCTTGATCGCCGGCAGCTCGCCCGAGCGCACGAGCGCGTAGGCCTGGGCGGAGGAGATGTTGAGAATCTCGGAAACCTCGGCGAGCTGGAGGAAACGCTGGGCCACGACTGCTCCTGGTGTCTCAGGGGACTTGACTATGTCTTGGGACATTCTTGACCATCTCTTTACCTTTTGTCTGCACTTTGCATGACGCGTGGTCCGAGTCCCCTGTGGCTCACACGCGTCGTCCGATCCTAGGGCCGGGTGCATGGCGCGGCGGTCGTTGTCCACAGGACATGCTTCGGGGCGACAGTTTGGCGCCGTTTCGGGCAGGATGAACCCGCGACAAGGGTGCTGCGACGCCCGCAGCCGTGAGGGGGAGCAACGATGAGCCAGCTACCGACACCGACCGCGAAACGACTGCGCCGCCCGTCGTGGCGGGACAGCCGACTGCTGGCCGGGGTCCTGCTCGTGCTGCTCGCCGCCACCTTGGGCGCCCGCCTCGTCGCGAGCATGGACGACCGGGTCCCGGTCTACATGGCGACCCGCAACCTCGTCGTGGGGGACCGTGTCGACGAGACGGCCCTCACCCGCGTCGACGTCCGCCTGGCAGACGGCGTCGCGCCGTACCTGTCGGCGAGCGCGCCCCTTGTCCCCGGGCAGTTCGTGCTGAGGGACGTGCGCGCCGGCGAGCTGGTGCCCCAGGTCGCGGTCGGACCCGGGGACACCCTGGACGTCCAGCTCGTCACGGTCAGTGTCGAGGCGGTCTCGGCCACCGCGCTGCAGGCGGGCGCCCTGGTCGACGTGTTCCTCAGCGATGTCCCGGCGGGCAGCGAGCATGGTGCGAAGCCGACGGCCCGGCGCGCGCTCGAGGGCGTCGGCATCGCCGCAGTGCTCGGGGCATCCAACGGCCTGGGCAGTGCAGCCCGCACCTCCGTCCAGCTCTACGTTCCCCGTGGGGAGGTGCAACGCCTCATCGAAGCGGTTGACGGCGGGGCGAAGGTGACGCTCGTGCCTGCGCCGGGCCGTGCCCTGGCCGCCCGCTCATGACCTCGGTCGTCACCGCCCTCAGCCACCGGTGGGAGGCGGCCGTCGCGGCTTGTCTGGAACCGATGCCCAACGTCACGATCGTGCGTCGGTGCGCGGACGTCGCAGAACTCGTGTCCGTCACCGCCACGGGGCTCGGCGACAGCGCCGTCGTGTCCGCGGACCTGCGCCAGCTCGACCTGACCGTCATCGCCGCTCTCCGCTCCCGCGGTGTCTGGGTCGTCGGCCTGCACGCACCCGACAACGACGGAGAGGAGCGGCGCCTGCGTCAGCTCGGCGTCGACGTCGTGCTACCCGTGGACGCGCCGGGGCCGGTTCTTGCGGCCGCCGTGCGGGACCGCAGCCCCGTCGTCACGGTCCCGGGAGTTGCAGACCCCGGCCGTCCGCAGGACGCGCCCGTAGCCCGGGATGGTGCCGGGGGCTGGCGTCCTGCCGGTCCTGGCAGCGCCACTGCGCCCGAGGGCCGCGTCGATGACCTCGACGCCGAGGTCCCGTTGGATCCCATCTCTGGCCGGGTTCTCGCCGTATGGGGCCCTCCCGGTGCGCCCGGACGTACCACCGTGGCCGTGACCCTGGCCGCGGAGCTGGCCAGTCGGGGGCGCTCGGTGCTGCTCGTGGATGCCGACACCTACGGTGGCTGCGTCGCGCAGGTGCTCGGCCTGCTGGACGAGGCACCGGGCATCGCTGCCGCCTGCCGCGCCGCCGAGCATGGGGACCTCGACCTGATCTCGCTGGCCCGCGTCGCCCCCGAGGTCACGCCGCGGCTCAGGGTGCTGACCGGGCTGCCCCGGGCCGATCGCTGGCCCGAGATCCGGTCGGCGGCCCTGGAGCGGGTCCTGACCGTGAGCAGGTCTCTGGCCGAGTACGTGATCATCGACTGCGCCTTCTGCCTCGAGGAGGACGAGGAGCTCAGCTACGACACCGAGGCGCCGCGCCGCAACGAGTCGACCCTGACCTCGCTGGCCGTCGCCGACGAGGTCCTTGCGGTCGGAGGAGCCGATCCGGTCGCCCTGCAGCGCTTCGTCCGGGCGCTGCAGGAGCTCGGCGGCGTGCCCTCGGGGCCGCCGCGGCCGGTGATCAACCGGACCCGTCCCTCAGCGGTCGGCGGCGAGCCGCGGGCCCGGATCGCCGCCTCCCTCGAGCGGTTCGCCGGTCTCAGCGCGGTCCACTTCATCCCCGACGACCCCGCGGCAGCCGACGCGGCACTGCTCGCCGGCCGGTCGGTCGTGGAGCACGCTCCCGACTCCGCGCTGCGCCACGCGATCGGTGAGCTGGCCACGGCCATTGCCCCGGACACCGCGCGGCGGTCGGTGCGGCGGCGGCCGTCCTGGCGGTCTCGGCGTGGCGTGCGTCCCACCCACGGATGAGCCGGGTGTTCCACGGTCGCAACCATGGCTGACCGGGGCGCCTGCTCTGGCAGAGTGAGACCATGTCCGACCGGCTGACCTCGCTCGACGCCTCCTTCCTCTATCTGGAGGAGGGCACCACGGCGATGCACGTCGGCTCGGTCATGGTCTTCCAGCCTCCTGCCGACGGCTTCGACTACGACCAGCTCGTGCAGATCATCGAGCACCGGATCGGCGCGATCCCGCGCTTCCGGCAGAAGGTGCGCGACGTTCCGGGACGCATCGCGAACCCGGTCTGGGTCGACGACGAGAACTTCGACATGAGCTACCACGTGCGGCGCACGGGACTACCGCGGCCCGGCAAGGACCGGCAGCTGCAGGACTTCGTCGCCCGCGTCCAGCCCCGTAAGCTCGACCGGTCCCGTCCGCTCTGGGAGGTCTACCTCGTCGAGGGCCTCGCCGACGGCCGGTTCGCACTGGTGACCAAGACCCACCACGCGCTCATCGACGGCGTCCACGCCCTCGACATCGCGCACGTCATCGTCGACTCGGAGCGCGGTGAGGTGGGGGAGGATGACGACGTCGAGCGGTGGGAGGCTCGTCGGCCCCCGAGCAGCGTCGAGCTCGTGACCGAAGCGGTCGTCGACGCGGTGCGTCGTCCGACCCAGGTCGTCGACCTCGTCCGGGGCGGCATGCACGACGCGGTCACCGTGGGCATGCGGGCCGCGGAGTCGGCCGGCTCGCTGCTGTCGAACCTGGTGCGCACCGCCGCGCGGCCCGCACCCGACTCACCGCTCAACGCGCAGATCGGCACGGCTCGCCGCTGGGTCAACCTCGCCACTGACCTGCAGAACTACCGCGCAGTCCGGACCAGGCTGGGCCGGGGTGCCTACGCCGAGGACGTCACCATCAACGACGTCGTCCTCGCCACCATCACCGGTGGCTTCCGCACCTGGCTGCTCAACCGGGGTGAGGCCGTCAGCAGCAGCACCGTCGTGCGCGCCATGGTGCCCGTCAGCATCTATGGTGACGACCCCAGCGGCATGTACGCCAACCAGGTGATGGCCTGCGTCGTCAACCTCCCGGTGGGTGAGCCGGGTGCCTCGATCCGGCTGCACCAGATTGCCTTCGCCATGCGACAGCAGATGGAGGGAGGCCACGCGGTGGGCGCGACGTCGCTCGCCAACCTGGCCGGCTTCGCCCCGCCGACCCTGCACGCGCTGGGGGCCCGCCTGGGCTCCGCGATGTCACGACGGATCTACAACGTCATGATCACCAACGTCCCGGGCCCCCAGAGCCCCCTGTATGCAGGAGATGCCGAGATGCTTTCCACCTACCCGGTCACGCCTCTCGCCAAGGGCCAGGCGCTCTCCATCGGCATCACGTCCTACAACGGCGGGGTCTACTACGGGCTCAACGCCGACCGCGACGCGATGCCGGACGTCGAGGTCCTCGCGCAGTCGATCGTCGACTCCCTGGCCGAGCTGGCGAGCGGACGGGACCTCTGATGCCGGTCGTGCGCATCTACGTCCCACTCGGTGCCTCCGCGCTGCGTGCCCTCGCGGAGACCGGTGCGCTGGCCGCGAGCGTCGACGCGCCGGTCGAGGCCTTTGCCGTGACGGACGAGCTGACCGCCCAGGCTCCCGCCCTCGACGAGGAGGACCTCGAGTACGCCGCGTTCGTCGACGCCGTCGCCGCGGCGGCCGCACGCCGCGACCACCGCGGGGACCGCCGTCTCGTCCTGGCCGGCGACGCCGACCCGGAGGTGCTCCGGGCCGGCGTCGGAGCCGCCAGCGCGGTCCAGCTCGTCGATGACCTGCCGCTGTCGCGCATCGCGTCCTTCCACGTCGACGAAGCCGGCCCGCACGCGGGAGCAGTGCAGGACGAGGCCGACTCCCTGCTCTGGTATGACGTGACCGAGCTGGGCGAGGTGACTGGCTTATTCCAGGACGACGCCCGCAGGAGTGGCGCACCGGGCTGACAGGCGGTGGCCGGGCATCCCATCCGCTGGTCGCCGCCTGCCGGCGGCCGCACCCACTGTTAAGTTCTGCCAATGGACTTCACCGCCGAGGAGTACGAGCGGCGCGACGGTGCGCGTCTGGCCGAGATGCTCGCCGGGCCGCCCCTGACCTGGGTCTTCGTGGGCGACAGCATCACTCAGGGCGTGAGCCACACGCACGGGAGTCGTAGCTTCGTCGAGCACTTCGCCGAGCGGCTGCGCGGCGAGCTCGGCCGGGTCAAGGACGCGGTCATCAACTCCGGTGTGGCCGGATCCACGGTGGCCGACCTGCTGCCCGAGTTCCACTGGCGCGTCGGCCGGTTCGCACCCGACGTCGTCGTGGCCATGTTCGGTACCAACGACGCGCTGATCGAGAGCGAGGGCGGTGACCGCGCCTTCCGTTACGACCTCGGGCAGCTCGTCGAGCGCTCCCGCGACCTCGGTGCGACCGTCTTGCTGCAGACCCCGCCACTCGTCGGGGCCGGCGACGCACGCGATCCAGGGACGATCGCCGCCTACGCCGACGTCGTGCGCTCGGTGGCCCGCGAGCTCGGCGTGCCGCTCGTCGACCACGCCACCCTCTGGGCGGCTGCCGGTTCGCCCGAGCATGCACCTGTCGCCTGGCTCGACGACACCGTGCACCCGAATGCGCGCGGCCAGCACGAGCTCGCCCTCGCGCTCTTCGACGGTCTCGGGATCCTCGATGCGCACAGCCCCGTCTGTTCTCTCCAGCTCGACGTCGCCGCAGCCGGCTGACCTGGACCGGCAGCGACCTCAGGGTCGGGTCAGGGGCCATTCAGGGGCGACCATGATGGTGCGGCACGCGGGTGTCGCCCCAGAATCGAAGTATGACCTCAGACCCTCTTCGGCAGCCTCGCTCATCGGCCCACCAGCTCATGCACGCCGAGGACGAGCGCACCTGGGCGGCCCTGGCCCACGCGTCGGCCCTCATCGCGGCGATCGTGTCTGCGGGGTGGCTCTCCTTCCTGGGGCCGCTCGCCGTCTACCTCTACGGCCGGGGCCGCAGTGACTTCGTGCGTCGCTCGGCCGCGAACGCGTTCAACTTCAACATCCTGCTGTGGGTGGCGACGATCGCCGGATGGGTCCTGTTCCTCACGCTGATCGGGATCCCCTTCGCGCTCTTCATCTGGCTCGCGGTCTTCGTCGGCAGCATCGTGTTCCACCTACTGGCGGCCTTGCGCGCCTGGCGCGGCGAGCTCTACCGCTATCCCTGGACGATCAGCATCCTGAAGTGATCTGTAACGATGGGGGATGCGCCGCGAGCGCGTCCCCATCATCGATCCTCAGGAGCCGTGACATGGATGCAGTGACCCAGGTGCCCTCCCCGGTCAACGAACCGGTGCACGACTATGCGCCCGGCTCGCCCGAGCGGGCCGAGCTCGAGGGCGCCCTCGCCGAGCTCGGGTCCGCCCAGACCGAGCTGCCGCACACGATCGGCGGGGAGCGGGTGACCGGCTCCGGCGACCCGGTCGAGGTCCGGCGTCCGGACAAGCACGACGTCGTGCTGGGCGTGCTCCACAACGCCACCGTCGAGGAGTCGCATCGTGCGGTGGCTGCCGCCAAGGAGGCAGCGCCCGGGTGGCGAGCCATGTCGTTCGACGACCGCGCCGCCATCCTGCTCAAGGCCGCCGAGCTGCTCTCCGGCCCGTGGCGCGCCCGAATGAACGCCGCCACGATGCTCGGCCAGTCCAAGACGCCATACCAGGCGGAGATCGACGCGGCGTGCGAGCTGATCGACTTCTGGCGGATCA
>NZ_AWQS01000106.1 GCF_000576575.1 Intrasporangium chromatireducens Q5-1 | reverse complement strand
CCGACACAAGGAAGGTAAACCAGTGAGCGAGGAACGGGCGAGGCCCGGAGCAGCGGGAAGCGGCGCGGCAGCGGGCATGAGCAGCCTGTCCGTCACGGCCGCCGGCGCTGCGGCGGACGCGATCTCCCGACACGTCCCCGAGCTCGTCGGCGACGCATTCGCCAGCCGGCTCTTCGAGCAGGACGCGACGCTGTGGGGCCACGACGCCGAGTCGGAGGCCGGCAAGCGCCTGTCCTGGGTGGGTCTCCCCCGCTCGTCACGGCCGCTGGTCGGCGAGATCGCGGCGCTGCGCGACACCCTGACCGGTCGCGGCCTCGACCATGTCGTCCTGTGCGGCATGGGCGGCTCGTCCCTCGCGCCGGAAGTCATCTGCGCGACCGCCGGCAAGGAGCTGTTCGTCCTCGACTCCTCGGAGCCCGACTACGTGCGCTCGGCGATCGAGGACCGGCTCGACCGGACCATCGTCGTCGTGTCGTCGAAGTCGGGATCCACGGTCGAGACCGACTCGCAGCGCCGCGCCTACGAGCAGGCGTTCCGCGACGCTGGGATCGACCCGGCTGAACGCATCGTCGTCGTGACCGACCCGGGCAGCCCGCTCGACCGTGAGGCCCGCGAAGCCGGGTACCACGTCGTCAATGCCGATCCGAACGTCGGCGGCCGCTACTCGGCGCTGACCGCCTTCGGCCTCGTGCCCAGCGGTCTCGCCGGCGTCGACATCGAGGCGCTGCTCGATGACGCGGAATCCGTCGCCGACGTGCTCGCCTCCGACGACGAGGGCAACCCCGGACTGCGCCTCGGCGCAGCCCTGGCCGGCACCGAGCCGCTGCGCGACAAGGTCGTCCTTCTGGACGAAGGCTCCGGCATCGTCGGGTTTCCCGACTGGGCGGAGCAGCTCATCGCCGAGTCGACCGGCAAGCTCGGCACCGGTCTGCTGCCCGTCGTCGTCTCCGACGACAGCGCCCCCGAGGTCGCCGCCCGACTGAGCGACGTGACGGTCGCCCGGCTCGTCCCGGTGGAGGACGAGACCCGGCCGCAGACCGACGAGAGCGGCTCGGAGGTCCGCATTGCGGGCTCGCTCGGCGCCCAGCTGCTCCTCTGGGAGGTCGCCACGGCGGTCGCCGGGCGGCTGCTCGGCATCAACCCGTTCGACCAGCCTGACGTCGAGAGCGCCAAGCAGGCCGCCCGCGACCTGCTGGGCCAGGGCGCTGGCTCCCAGTCCGCGCCCGCCGCCACGGACGGCGCCGTGGAGATCCGCGACCTCGGCGGCGACTGGCTGCGCGGTGCCACGACCGTCGACGGGGCCGTCACCGCGCTGCTCGAGCAGCTCGACGGCACGAAGGGCTATGTCGCGATCATGGCCTACCTCGACCGGCTCGAGGACGCCGACCTGGCCGAGTGCCGACGTTCGATCGCCGAGCGCACCGGGCGACCCACCACCTTCGGCTGGGGGCCCCGCTTCCTCCACTCGACCGGTCAGTTCCACAAGGGCGGTCCGGCCGTCGGCGTCTACGTCCAGGTCACCACCGAGCCCGGTGAGGACCTCGACGTGCCGGGCCGCGACTTCACCTTCGGCCAGTTCATCGCCGCCCAGGCCGCCGGTGACGCGGCGGTCCTCGCCGACCACGGCCGGCCGGTGCTCCGACTGCACCTGACCGACCACGACGCAGGTCTGGCCCAGGTCCGCAGTGCCCTCGGCCCAGCCGGAGGGGGCGCATGACGCCGGCCAGGGTTGCCAACGGGGTCAACCCGCTCCGCGACCCCCAGGACAAGCGGCTCCCCCGCATCGCCGGACCGTGTGGCCTCGTCCTGTTCGGGGTGACGGGCGACCTGGCCCGCAAGAAGCTCATGCCGGCGATCTACGACCTTGCCAACCGGGGACTGTTGCCGCCGGGGTTCTCCCTCGTCGGGTTCGCTCGGCGTGACTGGGCCAACCAGGACTTCGGCCAGGTCGTGCACGACGCGGTGCGCCAGCACGCCCGGACCCCGTTCTCCGAGGACGTGTGGCGCAACCTGTCCGAGGGGTTCCGGTTCGTGCCGGGCACCTTCGACGACCCGGCAGCCTTCGACCTGCTCGCCGAGACGGTCGCCGACCTCGACCGGGAGCGCGGCACCGGCGGCAACCACGCCTTCTACCTGTCGATCCCGCCGAGCTTCTTCGCGCAGGTCTGCGAGCAGCTCGAACGGTGCGGCCTCACGAAGGCCGAGGGCGACAGCTGGCGCCGGGTCATCATCGAGAAGCCGTTCGGGCACGACCTCAAGAGCGCGCAGGAGCTCAACGACATCGTCGAGGGCGTCTTCCCGCCCGACTCGGTCTTCCGGATCGACCACTATCTCGGCAAGGAGACCGTCCAGAACCTGCTCGCCGTGCGGTTCGCGAACCAGCTGTTCGAGCCGGTCTGGAACGCCAACTACGTCGACCACGTCCAGATCACGATGGCCGAGGACATCGGCATCGGTGGCCGGGCCGGCTACTACGACGGCATCGGCGCCGCGCGCGACGTCCTGCAGAACCACCTGCTCCAGTTGCTCGCGCTGACCGCGATGGAGGAGCCCGTCTCGTTCGAGGCCCGCGACCTGCGCGGGGAGAAGGAGAAGGTGCTCTCCGCGGTCCGCATCGCCGGCGACTTCGACCAGGTCGCGGCACGGGGGCAGTACACCGGCGGCTGGCAGGGAGCCGACGAGGTCGTGGGCTACCTCGAGGAGGACGGCGTCGCGGACGGTTCGCGCACCGAGACCTTCGCTGCCGTCAAGCTCGAGGTCGACACGCGCCGGTGGGCCGGAGTGCCGTTCTACCTCCGGACCGGCAAGCGGCTCGGCAAACGCGTCACCGAGATCGCCGTGATGTTCAAGCGGGCCCCGCACCTGCCGTTCGAGCACACCGCCACGGAGGAGCTTGGGCAGAACGCGATCGTCATCCGGATCCAGCCGGACGAGGGCATCACCCTCCGGTTCGGCTCCAAGGTGCCGGGCGGGCAGATGGACATCCGCGACGTGACGATGGACTTCGGCTACGGCAACGCCTTCACGGAGGCGTCACCGGAGGCCTACGAACGGCTCATCCTCGACGTCCTGCTCGGTGACCCGCCCCTCTTCCCCCGCCACGAGGAGGTCGAGCTGTCGTGGCGGATCGTCGACCCGTTGCTGCGCCACTGGGAGCGGACCGGGGCACCTGAGCAGTACCTGCCCGGCTGGTGGGGGCCCGACTCCGCCCACGCCATCCTCGAGCGCGACGGACGGAGCTGGAGGCTGCCGTGATCCGAGACCTGACCGACACCACCACGACCGGCGTCAGCAAGACGCTCGTCCGGCTGCGCAACGACGTCGGCGCGATGGCCCTGGGCCGGGTCCTGACCTTGGTCGTCGTCATCGACGACACCGACGCCAGCGAGGCCATCGAGGTCGCCAACCAGGCGAGCCGACAGCACCCCTGCCGGATCATCGTCGTCATCGCCGGCGACCGCCGGGGGCGCAAACGCCTCGACGCCCAGATCCGCCTCGGTGGCGACGCCGGCGCGAGCGAGATCGTCGTCCTGCGCCTCTACGGGCCGCTCGCGAACCACGGGCCGAGCGTCGTCGTGCCGCTGCTGCTGCCGGACTCCCCCATCGTCGCGTGGTGGCCCGGCGAGGCACCGCCCGACGTCGCGAAGGACCCGATCGGCCGCATGGCGCAACGTCGGATCACCGACGCCGCCGAGCACCGCAACCCCAAGCACATCCTCAAGCGGCGCGCGCAGACCTACGCGCCCGGGGACACGGACGTCTCGTGGACGAGACTGACGCGCTGGCGGGGCCTGCTCGCCGCGGCGCTCGACCAGCCGCCCTACGAGCCCGTCACCGCCGGCGTCGTCGCGGGGGCCCCCGACTCCCCCTCGACCGAGCTGCTCGCTGCCTGGCTCTCCACCCGGCTCGGCGTGCCGATCCGTCGGGTCTCGACGCCGCGCGGGTCGGGTATCAGCGCCGTCCGGCTCGAGCGCAAGAGCGGTCCGATCGACCTCGTCCGGCCGGGCGAGGAGGTCGCGACGCTCTCGCAGCCGGGCCAGCCGGACCGCCGCATCGCCCTCCCGCGTCGCGGTGAGGCCGAGTGCCTCGCCGACGAGCTGCGCCGGCTCGACCCCGATGACACCTACGCCGAGGCCCTCCTCGAGGGGCTGGCGCACCTTCCCCCCGCCCGCCTCAGTGCCGACGAGGCGGCCCGTTCCGGCGTCGCTCCCGACCTCGCCGCCTCCCGCCGGCTCGCGGCGCGGCTCGCCCGCGACGACGCGGCTGAGGAGGCCTCCGCGATGATCTCCGCTCCCCCGGCACCGACCGAGGCCGACGCGGAGCAGGTCCACTCCGCCACCGCGCGCAAGCTCGCCGGCGAGCGGACGCCACGCGAGAAGCAGCGGGCCAAGGAGGCGGGCACCGCGAGGACGGCCCGCCGGGCCGCGCAGCAGAAGGCTCCCAAGGGCTGAGGAGCGCTCCGGCCGAGCCCCAGGACGACGTATGCCGCTGAGCGGGCCTCCGCTCAGCGGCATACGTCACGACGGGGCGGGGCCCCGTAGGGTCACTGGATGAGGCCGCGCTCGCGCAGCGAGGACAGCGCCTCGTCGAGGATCGCGGCGCCATCGGCGTCGCTGCGGCGCTCCTTCACGTAGGCGAGGTGCGTCTTGTAGGGCTCCACCTTCGGCGGTGCGGGCGGGTTGTCCCGGTCCTGGCCGGCCGGGAAACCGCAACGCGGGCAGTCCCACTGCTCGGGCAGCACCATGCCGGGCTCCTCCGCGAAGCTGGGCCGTGTCTCGTGCCCGTTGGAGCACCAGTAGGAGATGTGGACCCGGGGCGCTGCCTCGCCGCGCTCGGCCTCACCCATCGGGCCGGCTCCGACGCGACTGCCTCGGATCGCGTTACCACTCGCCATTCTCTCGTCCCTCTCTCAGCTCGCGAACCGCGCCAACAGGCCCAGACCGACGATCGCCACGGCCCAGATGACCGCGATGGCGACCGTGAAGCGGTCCAGGTTGCGCTCGGCGACCGACGACCCACCCAAGGACGTCGACATTCCGCCGCCGAACATGTCGGACAGGCCGCCGCCCTTGCCCTTGTGCAGCAGGATGAACAGCGTCAGGACCATGCTGGAGATCACCAGCAGGACCTGGAGCACGATGCGAACCGCATCCACCAGCGTCACTCCATCTCGATCGATCACCGCCCGGTGACAGCCGAGCACTCCGACAGGATACCTGCCCGCAGTCAGCTCGCGGTCACGTGATCGCGGTAGCGGCAGATGGACGCGAACTCGACGGGGTCGAGCGAGGCGCCTCCGACGAGCGCGCCGTCGACGTCGTCCTGGGCCATGATCGCCGCCACGTTGCCGGACTTGACGCTACCGCCGTAGAGGATGCGGACGCCGTTGGCGAGCTCCGGTGTGTACAGCTCGGCGAGGAGGGCACGGATCGCCCCGCAGACCTCCTGCGCGTCGTCGGGCGTCGCGACCTCGCCTGTGCCGATCGCCCAGATCGGCTCGTAGGCGATGACGATCGAGGCGGCCTGCTCCGGAGGCAGCCCGTCGAGGGCGACCCGCAGCTGGCCGGTGACGTGGGCGACCTGGCCACCTGCCTGACGAACGGTGAGGTCCTCGCCGCAGCAGAGGATCGGCGTCAGCTCGTGGGTGTAGGCCGCGCGAACCTTGGCCGCGACGACCTCGTCGGTCTCGTGATGGCCCTCGCGGCGCTCACTGTGCCCCACGACGACGTAGGTGCAGCCGAGCTTGCGGAGGAACGCTCCCGAGATGTCCCCGGTGTAGGCGCCGGACGCGTGTGGGGACAGGTCCTGAGCGCCGTAGCGCAGCCCGAGCTTGTCGCCCTCGACGAGCGTCTGGACCGAGCGCAGGTCGGTGAACGGTGGCAGCACGGCCACCTCGACGGCCGCGTAGTCGTGCTTGGCGTCGCGCAGCGTCCAGTCGAGCTTCTGCACGAGGTGGGTCGCCTGGAGGTGGTCGAGGTTCATCTTCCAGTTGCCCGCCATGAGCGGGACCCGCCCGGCCGGGGTGGTGGCGCGCGCCATCACGCGTACCCGTCCTCGAGGACCTGCAGGCCGGGCAGCCGTTTGCCCTCGAGGTACTCGAGGCTCGCTCCCCCGCCCGTCGAGATGTGCCCGAAGTCGGTGTCGGCGAAGCCGAGCTGGCGCACGGCCGCGGCGCTGTCGCCGCCACCGACGACGGTGAGTGCCCCGGTGGCGGTCACGTCGGCGAGGGCCTGTGCAATCGCCTTGGTTCCGGCCGCGAACGGCGCCATCTCGAAGGCGCCCATGGGGCCGTTCCAGAAGACGGTGCGGCAGTCGGCGAGCTGCTCGGCGAACAGCTTCGCGGAGTCGGGCCCGATGTCGAGTCCCATCTGGTCGGGCGGGATCCGGTCGACGGGGACGACCTCGTGGTGGGCGTCGGCGCTGAACGCGTCGGCGACGACGATGTCGACCGGCAGGACGATCTCGACGCCCTTCGCGTTGGCCTCCTCGAGGTAGCCGCGTACGGTGTCGACCTGGTCCTGCTCGAGCAGGCTCTTGCCGACCTCGAGTCCCTTGGCCTTGAGGAAGGTGAAGACCATGCCGCCTCCGATGAGGAGACGGTCGGCGGTGCCGAGGAGGTTGCCGATGACGCCGAGCTTGTCGGAGACCTTCGCGCCGCCGAGGACCACGGCGTAGGGGCGGTCCGGGTCGGCGGTCAGCCGGCGCAGAACGTTGACCTCGGCCTCGACGAGCCCGCCCGTGGCGTGCGGGAGCAGCTTGGCGACGTCATAGACGGAGGCCTGCTCCCGGTGCACGACGCCGAAGCCGTCGGAGACGAAGACGTCGGCGAGCGAGGCGAGCTGGCCGGCGAACTCGGCCCGCTCCTCGTCGGTCTTCGCCGTCTCCCCCGGGTTGAACCGGAGGTTCTCGAGCAGGACGACGCCGCCCTCGGGCATCGCGTCGACGGCGGCGCGGGCCGCCGGCCCGACCGTGTCGTCCGCGAAGACGACGGGCTTCTGCAGCACCTGGCCGAGCCGCTTGGCCACGGGGGCGAGCGAGTAGGCCGGGTCGGGCTTGCCCTTGGGCCGGCCGAGGTGGGCGCAGACGATGACCCTGGCGCCCATCTCGCTCAGCATGAGGATCGTCGGGGCGGACGCCCGGATCCGACCGTCGTCGGTGATGGTCGTCCCGTCCAGGGGGACGTTGAGGTCAGAGCGGACGAGGACGCGCTGGCCGCGCAGGTCCCCGAGGTCGGCGATCGTCTTCACGTCGTCCCTTCGGTCGGCGGCGGGGCTCAGAGGCTCTGGCCGACGAGCTGGACGAGGTCGACGAGGCGGTTGGAGTAGCCCCACTCGTTGTCGTACCAGCCGACGACCTTGACCTGGTTGCCGATGACCTTCGTCAGGCCGGAGTCGAAGATGCACGAGGCCGGGTCCGTGACGATGTCGCTCGAGACGATCGGGTCCTCGGTGTAGACGAGGTAGCCCTTGAGCGGCCCGTCGGCGGCGGCGCGCATGATCTCGTTGACCTCCTCGACGGAGGTCTCCCGCGGCGCCTCGAAGGTCAGGTCGGTCGCCGAGCCGGTGGGGACCGGGACGCGGAGGGCGTAGCCGTCCAGCTTGCCCTTGAGCTCCGGCAGCACGAGGGACACGGCCTTGGCCGCGCCCGTCGTCGTCGGCACGATGTTGAGGGCGGCGGCGCGGGCCCGGCGCAGGTCCTTGTGCGGCCCGTCCTGCAGGTTCTGGTCCTGCGTGTAGGCATGGATCGTGGTCATGAGGCCACGCACGATGCCGAGTCCGTCGTTGAGGGCCTTGGCCATCGGGGCGAGGCAGTTCGTCGTGCACGACGCGTTGCTGATGATGGTGTGCTTGGCCCCGTCGTACTGGTCGTCGTTGACGCCCATGACGATGGTGATGTCCTCGTTCTTGGCCGGGGCGGAGATGATGACCTTCTTGGCGCCGGCGTCGATGTGCGCCTTGGCCTTGGTCGCGTCGGTGAAGAAGCCGGTGGACTCGATGACCACGTCGACCCCGAGGTCGCCCCACGGCAGGTTGGCCGGGTCCTTCTCGGCGAGGGAGGTGATGACCTCGCCGTCGACCTCGATGCCGCCCTCGACGACGCGGACCTCGCCGGGGAAGCGCCCGAGGATCGAGTCGTACTTCAGCAGGTGGGCCTGCGTGCCGTCGTCGCCGAGGTCGTTGAAGGCGACGACGTCGATGTCGGCTCCCGATGCCTTTGCGGCCCGGTAGAAGTTGCGACCGATGCGGCCGAAGCCGTTGATGCCAACTCGAACTGTCACTGCTCTCAACCTCTCAGGGATGGACTGCGTGGTTGTGCGGACCCGAAGGCCCCACGGCCAACCCTAGTGCCTGGGGCGACGCGCGCCGTGCCCGGTCGGGACCGTTGTGAGCGGGCCGACAGCGGTGGACGTGGTCAGGAGTCGAGCATGTCCGGGGTGAGGTTCGCGTCGGTGCCCGGGACGCCGAGCTCCTCCGCCCGCCGGTCGGCCATGGCCAGCAGGCGCCGGATCCGGCCGGCGACGGCGTCCTTGGTCATCGGCGGGTCCGCGAGCTGGCCCAGCTCCTCGAGGCTGGCCTGCTTGTGCTCGAGGCGCAGCACCCCCGCCTGCCGCAGGTGGTCCGGGATCTCGTCGCCGAGGATCTCCATGGCGCGTTCCACCCGTGCACCCGCGGCGACCGCAGCGCGGGCGGAGCGACGCAGGTTGGCGTCGTCGAAGTTGGCAAGGCGGTTCGCCGTCGCCCGCACCTCGCGGCGCATCCGGCGCTCCTCCCAAGCGAGCACCGCGTCATGCGCGCCGAGCCGCGTCAGCATGGCCCCGATCGCGTCGCCGTCGCGGATGACCACCCGGTCCACCCCGCGGACCTCGCGCGCCTTCGCCTGGACACCAAGTCGGCGACCGGCGCCCACCAGCGCGAGGGCCGCCTCGGGACCGGGACAGGTCACCTCCATCGCCGAGGACCGGCCGGGCTCCGTCAGTGAACCGTGCGCAAGGAAGGCTCCGCGCCACGCCGCCTCGGAGTCGCACGTCGAGGCGCTGACGATCCTCGGGGGAAGGCCGCGGACGGGACGGCCACGGCTGTCGATGAGCCCGGTCTGCCGGGCCAACGCGGACCCGTCCTCGACGACGCGGACGACGTAGCGGGAGCCGCGGCGCAGGCCGCCGGCGGCGAGCACGAGGACGTCGCTCTTGTGGCCGTACACCTCGGCGAGGCTGCGGCGCAGCCGCCGTGCGGCGCTGGCGGTGTCGAGCTCGGCCTCGACGACGATCTGGCCCCCGATGAGGTGCAGACCGCCCGCGAAGCGGAGCATCGTCGCGACCTCGGCCTTGCGACAGCAGGTCTTCGTGACGTCCAGTCGCGAGAGCTCGTCCTTCACCTTCGCTGTCATGGCCATGCGGGACATCCTGCCACTGGGCCGGACGGAATCCTCAACCGATGACGTCCCGAAGTGCGGCCGCCAGTCGCAGCGGGTCGTGGACACCCGGATTGCCGGTCACCGCAACGGGGCTCACGACCAGCTCCGCTCCCAGGTCCTCGGCTGCGGAGCGGAGGGAGGCTGCGTCGACGACGGCGGACGGGTCGGCGAGCACGACGTCGAGGGTCAGGTCTGGTGCATTCGCCGCGAGTGAGGCGAGGTGGTCCTCGGCGCGGAAGTCGCGGGTCTCCCCGCGGTCCACCTCGAGGTTGAGGTTGAGCAGCTTCCGGGCGGGCGTGCCGGTGAGGGCATCGGCGAGGTCGGGCACGAGCAGGTGCGGCATGACCGACGTGAACCACGACCCGGGACCGAGGACGACCCAGTCGGCATCGGCGACGGCCTGGAGCGCGGGCTCGCACGGCTTGGGACACGTCGGGAGGATGCCGATCGACAGCACGCGGCCGGGCGAGGACGCGACGAGGTGCTGGCCGTGGACCTCTACGACCTCGTCGGGGCGGACCGGGTCGTGCCCGGCGATCTCCGCGATGATCTCGAGGGGCTCGGCGGCCATCGGCAGCACCCTCCCCCGGGCCCCGAGGAGCCGGCCGACGAGGTCGAGCCCGCCGACGGTGTCGCCGAGCAGCTCCCAGAGCGAGACGATCATCAGGTTGCCGAGGGCGTGCCCCTCGAGGTCGCCGTCCCCGGCGAACCGGTGCTGGAGCACGTCGCGCCACGTGTGGCCCCACTCCGAGTCGTCGCAGAGCGCGGCGAGCGCCATCCTCAGGTCGCCGGGGGGCAGGACGTTGAAGTCGCGGCGCAGCCGACCGCTCGAGCCGCCGTCGTCGGCGACCGTGACGATGGCCGTGACGTTGTCGGTCAGGAGCCGGAGTGCGGAGAGAGTCGCGGAGAGGCCATGCCCTCCCCCGAGCGCGACGACGTGACGCTGGTGCGTGGGCGTGGGGGTGAGCCGACCCAGCGGCCCGAGAGCGGGGCCTCCGGCCGCACTGGGCCGCAACGGGCCCGTCGTCGGCCCGGTCATTCCCGGCCCAGGTCCCGGTGGACGACGAACGTGTCGACGAGCTCCGCGTCGAGGCGGTCGGCGAGCGCCTCGGCCATCGCGACGGACCGGTGCTTGCCGCCGGTGCAGCCGACGGCCACCGTGATGTACCGGCGTCCCTCGCGGATGTAGCCGCCCGACATCGTCTCGAGGAGCGCCTGCACCCGGTCGAGGAACTCGCGTGCCCCCTCCTGCTCCATGACGAAGCCGGACACCCGCTCGTCCCGCCCGGTGAGCGGCCGCAGGTCGGGGATCCAGTGCGGGTTGGGCAGGAACCGCATGTCGAGGACGATGTCGGCGTCCATCGGCAGGCCGTACTTGAAGCCGAACGACATCACCGCGATGCGCAGCTGGGCCGACTCGTCACCGGAGAAGAGCGAGTTGACCTTGGCCGAGAGCTGGTGGACGTTGAGCCCCGAACTGTCGATGACGACGTCGGCGGCCGACCGCAGCTCGACGAGCATGGCCCGCTCCCGCTGGATCCCGTCGAGCAGCCGACCGTCCGCCTGCAGGGGGTGCGGACGGCGGACGCTCTCGAAGCGACGGACGAGCGCCTCGTCGGTCGCGTCGAGGAAGACGAGACGAGGCTCCTCGCCATGCGACTTCATCCCGTCGATCGCGGCGGCGAGCTCGTTGAACCAGAGCCGGGAGCGGACGTCGACGACGACGGCCACCTTGCGCAGGGCGGCCTCCGGGTTGCGGGCGATCGCCTGGTCGCGGAGGTCGGCCAGGCCGGAAAGCATCTGGGGTGGGAGGTTGTCGACGACGAGCCACCCGAGGTCCTCGAGGACGTTGGCCGCGGTGGTGCGTCCGGCGCCGCTCATCCCCGTGACGATGACGATGGGTGACTCGGAGAGGGCGACGTACGTGGGACTGCTCGATGCGGTCATTCGAGGACTTCTCCCGTGGTGAGGTTGACGGCGGGCTCTGGCGTGGCGCCGGCGAGATGGGCGGAGACGGTCTCGGCGAGGGCCGGGCCGATGCCGCGCACCGACATGATGTCGGTGACGCTCGCCTCGCGCAGCCGTTTGACCGAGCCGAAGTGGCGGAGCAGGGCCTTCTGCCGTCCCGGTCCCAAGCCCGGGATGCCGTCGAGCGCGGAACTCGTCATCGCCTTCGACCGCCGCTGCCGGTGGAACGTGATCGCGAAGCGGTGCGCCTCGTCGCGGAGTCGCTGCAGCAGGTAGAGACCCTCGCTCGTGCGAGGCAGGATGACAGGGTAGTCCTGGCCCGGCACCCACACCTCCTCGAGGCGCTTGGCGAGACCCACGAGGGCGACCTCCTCGATGCCGAGGTCGTCGAGGACGGCCTGTGCGGCGTTGACCTGCGGCAGGCCGCCGTCGACGACGACGAGGCTCGGGGGGTAGGCGAAGCGGCGCGGGCGGCCGGTCTCGGGGTCGATGGGGCCGCCGTTCGGCTCGTGCTCGACCTCGTCACGGTCGCGCCTCCCGTCGGAGTCCGCGGCCTGCAGGTCGAGGTCGCCGGCGCCCTCCGCCTCCTCGAGGTAGCGCCGGAACCGGCGGCCGAGCACCTCCCGCATCGCCGCGGTGTCGTCGATGGTGGTCGGCCCGTCGACGGGGTCGCCGAGGGCACCGCGGACGATGAAGCGGCGGTACTCGCTCTTGCGGGGCAGCCCGTCCTCGAAGACGACCATGCTCGCAACGACGTTGGTGCCCTGCACGTGGCTGACGTCGTAGCACTCGATCCGCAGCGGCGCCTCGTCGAGGTCGAGGGCCTCCTGCAGCTCCTGCAGGGCGCGACTGCGCAGGGTGAGGTCGCCCGCTCGGGCGACCTTGTGGCGCGCGAGGGACTGCTGGGCGTTGCGGGTCACGGTCTCCATGAGGGTCTTCTTGTCGCCGCGCTGTGGAACGCGGAGGTCGACGGTGGAGCCGCGCAGCCCGGACAGCCACTCGCGCGCCGCGTCGTCGTCCTCGGGGAGGACGGGCAGGAGGACCTCCTTCGGCACGGTGTCGGCGTCGCCGTAGACCTGCTGGAGCAGGTGGCCGACGAGAGTCGGAAGGTCCTCGCTCTCCTTCTCGACCACCCAGCCGCGCTGACCCCGGATCCGGCCGCCGCGGACGTGGAAGACCTGCACGGCCGCCTCGAGCGGGTCGTCGGCGATTCCGAAGACGTCGGCGTCGGTCGCGTCACCGAGCACGACGGTCTGCTTCTCCAGTGCCTTGGTGAGCGCCGCGACGTCGTCGCGGAGGCGGGCGGCCTGCTCGAAGTCGAGCTCCGCGGCCGCCTCGCGCATCCGGCCCTCGAGGCGCCTGACGAAGCGGCTCGTGTTGCCGGACATGAACTCGCAGAACTCCTCCGCGATCGCCCGGTGCTCGTCGGGCGTGACGCGCCCGACACAGGGCGCGGCGCACTTGTCGATGTAGCCGAGCAGGCAGGGCCGGCCGCTCGCGTGGGCGCGCCGGAAGACCCCGCTCGAGCAGGTGCGGACCGGGAAGACGCGGAGCAGCAGGTCGAGCGTCTCGCGGATCGCCCAGGCGTGCCCGTAGGGACCGAAGTAGCGGGTGCCCTTGCGCTTCGCCCCCCGCATGACCTGCGCCCGCGGGAACTCCTCCCCCATCGTCACGGCGAGGAACGGATACGACTTGTCGTCGCGGTACTTGACGTTGAACCGCGGGTCGAACTCCTTGATCCACGAGTACTCGAGCGCGAGCGCCTCCACCTCGGTGCGCACCACGGTCCACTCGACGGACGCCGCGGTCGTGACCATCGTGGCCGTGCGCGGGTGCAGCGCGGTGATGTCCTGGAAGTAGGACGACAGCCGGGGGCGCAGCGACTTCGCCTTGCCGACGTAGATGACCCGGCCGTGCTGGTCGCGGAAGCGGTAGACGCCGGGGTCGACCGGGATCTCCCCGGGCTTGGGACGGTAGGTCGACGGGTCCGGCACACCCCCACTCTAGGAGGGCGGGGCGACACGCCCCGCACGCGTCAGCGGACCGAGATCGTCCCTCCGGACACGGTGACGCTCAGCGGCGTGAGCCCCGTCGGGGTGGGGCCGGCGATGCGAGCGCCCGTCGAGGCGTCGAAGGTGCTGCCGTGGCACGGGCAGTAGATGACGTTCTGGACGATGTCGGTGACCTCGCAGCCCGCGTGCGGGCAGATCGCGGTGAACGCCTTGAAGGTGCCCTGCGCGGGCTGGGTGATCACGACGCGGGCGTCGACGATGACCTTGCCGCCGTCGACGGGCACGTCAGACGTGGGTATGCCGCTCACCGGGCTCGGGCTGGGACCGCCGGCTCCCTGCTGGGTCGGGGTCGCTGGTCCCGAGGTGCCGCATGCCG
>NZ_AWQS01000105.1 GCF_000576575.1 Intrasporangium chromatireducens Q5-1 | reverse complement strand
CACCCGTCGAGTGAGCGCAAACTCCGGCCCCCAACCGTCGAGTGAGCGCGAACTCCGGTCCCCGCCTGCCCGCCGCCGCGGCAGTCACCGCGTGTGCGAGCCTGTCCGGATGGAACTGCCGCGCGAGCTGACCTCCGCGCTCCGCTCAGCCGAGCGGGTCGCCGTCCTGAGCGGTGCCGGGATGTCGGCCGAGAGCGGGGTGCCGACCTTCCGCGACGCCCAGACCGGCCTCTGGGAGCAGTACGCAGCCGAGGACCTCGCGACGCCGGAGGCGTGGGAACGCGACCGAGCCTTCGTCTGGGCCTGGTACCTCTGGCGCTTCGGCAGGATCCGCCATGTGGCGCCGAACGCCGGGCATCGTGCCCTTGCGGACTGGGCGAGACGGAGCAGCGGGCCGCACATCGGTGTCGTCACCCAGAACGTCGATGATCTGCACGAGCGCGCCGGTAGCAACCCGGTCGTGCACCTCCACGGATCGGTCGCGGCCTATCGCTGCGAGGCGTGCGCAGCGCCATACGACGCGCCGATTCACCTGCCGGACGAGGCGGTCCACCGGATCGAACCACCCACCTGTCCACGGTGCGGCCACAGCGTCCGGCCCGGCGTCGTGTGGTTCGGCGAGATGCTGCCGATGGACGAGTGGCACCGGGGTGTGGAGATCGTCGAGCAGGCGGATCTGGTGCTCGTGGTCGGCACGTCGGGGATCGTGCATCCGGCCGCCGGGCTGCCCGCGATCGCCCGTGCGGCAGGCGCACGTGTCGTCGAGGTCAACCCCGTCGACACCGAGGTCTCCGACGTCGCACACCACGTGCTCCGGGAGACTGCGGCCGCTGCTCTCCCGGTGCTCGTCGCGGCCGCCGGCGACGGTTAGTCGCTGCGGGCCGTCTCCCGATGCTGGTGGAAGACGAGGGCGAGCACCCGCGAGCCGAGGATGAAGCCGAAGAACACCATGGTGAAGCCGAGGAAGGCATAGAGCCGGACCTGCCCTGTCATCAGCGGCCCGCTGTCGGCCGCGATAAGGATGATGCCGCCGAGCGTCGCCGCCGCGGCGAGCGCCGTCATGACGAGCTGGTGCACGACGCCGGTCAGGAACGCGCGGTCGCTCGGGTCGGCGAAGGCGCGCACACCCAGCGTGAACCGCCCGGCCTCGAGGTCCTCGCTGATCTTGCTGACCCGGCGGGGCAGCCGTTGCAACATCGGCAGCACCGTCGCGAGCTGGCTCTCGAGGCTCGAGCGCACCTCGCTCGGCGTGAGCGACGCGTTGACGAAGCCGCGTCCGTGGGCCCGGGCAGCCGCGACGACGTCGAGGTCGGGGCTGATGAGACGGAGGCTGCCCTCGAGGGCCCCGAGCGCCCTGAAGGCACCGGCGACCTGTGGTGGCACGGCGAGCCCGTGCCGCAGCACGAGCCGGAAGAGCTCTACGAACATGGCGGCGCTGCCCGCGGCGTCGGGTCCGGCGGTGTGGCGCAGCATGAGCTGGCCGAGATCGCGCTCGAGGCGACGGTCGTCGACCCGCGAGGTCCGGTCGAGCAGGTCGAGCAGCGCGTCCGCAGCGGCGATCGCGTCCTGCCGGTCGACCGCGGCGAGCAGCAGGCCGATCGAGGTGCGGGCGCCCTGGTCCAGCCGGCCCACCGCCCCGAAGTCGAGCAGCCCGAGAGTGCCGTCGTCGGCGACGAAGATGTTGCCCGGGTGCAGGTCTGCGTGGAACACGCCAGTGACCACGATCTGGTGGAGCACGGCACCGAGCAGGTCCTGGGCCATGGCACGGCGTTCGTCGGACGAGAACCGCTCCAGCACCGTGTCGGCCTCGCTCACCGGCCGGCCGGGCATGCAGTCCATGACGAGGACCCGACCCGTGCACCAGCGTTCGTGTGCCGTGGGGACTCTCAGCCGGCCGCCCGGGGCGAGGCCGGCACCCACGGCACGCATGTTCGTCAGCTCGACGCGGTAGTCGAGCTCTTCGTCGAGCGAGCTCGCGAAACCCTCCGCGAGCGACCGGGTGCCGAGCCGGCGGCCCCATCCGGTCGTCCGCTGCAACCAGGCGCCGAGGCGAAGGATGATGTCCAGGTCGGCCGTGACCTGGCGACGCGCCCCCACCCGCTGCACCTTGACGACGACCTCGCTGCCGGATCGCAGGACGCCGCGGTGCACCTGCCCGGCCGAGGCCGCAGCCATCGGCTCGTGGTCGAGCTGGCTGAACACCTCGTCGACGGGTCGGCCGAGCTCGCGCTCGAGGACCCGCTCGACGTCGCTCCACCCCTGCGGGGGCACGCGGTCCTGCAGGGTCGACAGCTCGGCGATGTACGCCTCCGGCAGCGGGTCGGCCCGCGACGAGAGCATCTGCCCGAGCTTGACGAACGTCACCCCGCCGTCCGTGAGCGCGAGCCGCAGCGAGCGCGCCACCTTCGAGGCAGGCTGGTCGGTGCCTGACCCGGTCGGTCGCAGGTAGGCGCCGAGCCCGTGCCGGGCCGCGATCCGCACGATCGCCGTGTAGCGGGCCGCACGACGGCGACGCGAGGGCAGCGAGCGGACGAAGGCGAGCGGCCCCGGCACCGTCCCCGTCGGTACGAAGACCTCGAGGATGGCCAGGATCGCGACCTGCACCGCGATGAGCCAGGCGAGGACGAGTGTGAGGATCGCGAACGTCTGGCCGAGGTTGGGCGACGTGATGGTCGTGTCGAGCCCCAGCGTCTGCCCCACCCACGAGAGCAGACCGGCCGAGGCGGCCTGGATGATGAGGCTCAGCACGATGGTGCGCGGCCAGCCGACCGGCACGCCGAGCAGGCGTCGCACGACGAAACTGACGAGTGCGACGTTGACGATGGTGGCGACGAGGTATGCGAGGACGTCCAACTGTCGTTCCTCCGCTGGGGATCGGTGTCCCGCCCACTCTGCCGCACAGTCCGTATGACGGGACGCACGTCGCGCGGTGTCGTCCCGTTCCGTGTCGGCTGGGGCAGCCGCACGGCGCAGCGGGCATGATGAGGAGCGTGACCGCCTCGACCGCACCACAACCCGAGCGAGCGACTCGTTCGGTGCCGCGGCGGGCGACATACCATCATGGCGACCTGCGGCGCGCGCTGCTCGACGCGAGCCTCGAGCTGGCCCGCGAAGGCGGGCCCGACGCCGTCGTCGTCCGCGAGGCGACGCGCCGGGTCGGCGTGTCGGCCAATGCCGCCTACCGTCACTTCGCTGACCGGGAGGCGCTGCTCGAGACGGTCGCGAGCCGCGCCCAGGGTCGCGCCGCGGACGTCATCGCGGAGGAGATCGCGGCCGTTCCCGACACCGGGGACGACCGGGTCGTCGCCCGAGGGCGGTTCCGCGCCGTGGGGATCGGCTACCTTCGCTTCGCTCTGGCCGAGCCGGGCCTGTTCCGCACGGCGTTCGGGGTGCCGGTCGACCTGAGCCGGTCGGCCTCCGCGGAGGCTGCGGGCGAGTGCGGGCGGACGCCGTTCCAGCTGCTGTCCGACCAGCTCGACGCCATGGTGGAGTCGGGCGCCCTGCCTCCCGAGCGGCGCGGCGGCGCCGAGCTGCTTGCGTGGTCGGCCGTCCACGGCTTCGCGATGCTCGCCCTCGAGGGGCCGCTGCGGGGCCTGCCACCGGAGGCCGTCGAGCAGATCGCACCTCGGCTCGTCGAGATGGTCGACCTCGGCCTGGGGCTCGTCGAGAGCCCGGTGGCCGGAGGTTAGGGTGGGCGGCGTGACGACCGCCCCCGACACGCTCCTCGGCGACTTCGAGCTCGCCACGGACGTTCCGGCCTGCTACCTGCCGCTCGGCGACGACCGCTTCGCGCCGACGATCCACGTCCAGGGCGCGTGGCGTCCCGACGAGCAGCACATGGCGCCCGTCGGCGGCCTCATCGCCCACGCGATCGAGACACACGAGCCCCGCCCGGAGCTGCAGCTGGCCCGGATCAGCTACGACATCCTCGGCGTCATGCCCGCCCGTCCCAGCGTCGTCGAGGTCCACACGGTCCGGCCCGGTCGCACGATCGAGCTGGTCGAGGCGACCATGTCCGTCGACGGTCGGCCGGTCGTGCGGGCGCGGGCCTGGCGGCTCGCGACGGGAGACTCCTCCGCCGCCGCCGGGCTCGAGCTCGAGCCGATGCCGCACCCGGACGAGTTCCCGCGGTGGACCGGCATGGAGATCTGGGGCGGCGGCTACATTCGCAGCCTCGAGGTGCGGGCCGACCCGGCGCGACGCCCCGGACGGGCCCGGGTGTGGATGCGGTCGGGCAACGCACTGGTCGCCGGCGAGGACGTCTCGCCGACGGCGGCCTTCCTCGCCTTCGCGGACACGGCGAACGGGATTGCGGTGCGGGTGCCGCCGGGCGAGTGGGCCTTTCCCAACGTCGACCTGACCGTGCACCTGCTCCGTGAGCCGGTCCCCGGCTGGGTCGGACTCGACACCCGGGTCAACTTGGGAGACAACGGGATCGGTCTGACGTCCAGCGTGCTGCACGACGTGCGGGGTCCCGTCGGCACCGTCGAGCAGATCCTGACGGTGCGGCCGCTGCCCGGCTCCTGACTCCCTCTCCGGTGGCGCGCCACCCCTCCGCACGGCAGAGTGGAGGCTCGCGCTGGAAGGAGCGATCATGGACGTCACACCGGATCGAACCGGTACGGACGCAGGTGGACTCGCCGTCGACGACGACCTCGACGCGGGAGGTCGAGCGCGGGTCGGTCGGGTCGAGGGTGCCCCGGAGCCGGTGCAGCCAGGTTTTTGGATGACCGTCCTCGGCAGCTTCGCGGCGATCCTCGCGCCGCTCATCGGCTTCCTCGGCGGCAGCGCCTCCGGGGCCGGCTACGACCAGACGGGTCGGCGTCTCGCCGTGTGGCTGATGGTCGGTCTCGTCGTGGGTGGTCTCGGTGTGCTGTGCGCCTTTGTCGGTGCCGTCAGGTGGTGGCGCGGCGCGCACCGCTGACCGCGCCGCACCGCTGACCGCGCCGCACCGCTGACCGGGCGCGCCGCTGACCGCGCCGCGCCGCTGACCCCTCCGCCCGCCGCTGATGAAGCGGCCGGTGCGCAAGCACGATCAAGCGCACCGGGCGGTGGCGCGGGCACGATGTCATCGTGAGCATCGCCACCGACACCTTCAGCGCCTGGCTCGACGTGCTCGTCGACACCCTCGACGAGCCCGGTCTGACGGGTGAGCAGATCGCGGGGCGGCTGCACCTGTCCCGCTTCCATCTCGACCGGGTCGTCAGCAGCGTCGCGGGCGAGACGCCCCAGGCCCTGCGCCGCCGGATCCTGCTGGAGCGCTCCGCGTTCCGACTCGCCACGAGTCCCCGCTCGATCCTCGACGTCGGAGTCGAGGCGGGCTACGGGTCGCACGAGGCGTTCACCCGAGCCTTCCGCCGCGCCTACGGGACGACGCCGCGCGACTGGCGCGCCCGTCCGGGTCGGATCCGGATCGCATCGGCGAGCGACGTCCACTTCCACCCGCCCGGGGGCATCCGCCTGCCGGCCCAGCAGAAAGTCACCGCCATGGACCTCATCCAGCGAATGGTCGAGCACCACATCTGGCTCACGCGCCAGCTCATCGAGTGTGCCGCGGAGCTGACCGACGGCCAGCTCGACGAGCCGATCGTCCTCAACGTCGAGGACGACCCGGACCCCTCGACGCTCCGCCGCATCATCAGCCGGCTCGTGGGGCAGATGCAGATGTGGAACGCCGCGATGGCGAGCGAGGACTACGACTTCGCCGTCGAGCAGGGCGAGTCGCTCACGTCGGCGCGCCGCCGCCTCGACAGCGCGGCCCCCGTCTTCCTCGACCACGTCCGCCTCGCCATCGAGAACGGCGAGCTCGACGACACCTTCATCGACGCGACGTGCGACCCGCCCCTCACCTGCACGTACGGCGCGATGATCGCCCACGTGCTCACCTTCGCGGCGCACCGGCGCACCCTCGCCGTGCTCGCCCTCGACAAGTACGGCGTGACGCGCCTCGGCTGGGGCGACCCGATCGCCTATCTCGACACACCCAGCGCGAGCTGACCCACCGCCCGACGGCACGTTCGTATGCCGCTCAGCTGAGCGGCATACGAACGGCTCGTGTCGTGGGTGGCTCGCTCCCGACCGGCACCGTCGAGTGAGCGCAAACTCCGGAGTTACGGCTCACTCGACGCGCGAGAACCGAAGTTCGCGCTCACTCGACGCGCGAGAACCGAAGTTCGCGCTCACTCGACGGGCGGCAACCGGAGTTCGCGCTCACTCGACGTGGGGGGTGACCGTGGCGCCGAGCATGACGGTGCGGCTCACCGTGCAGAACTCCTCGTGCGAGCGGCGGACCATCGTCGGCAGGATCTCGCGGGCCGCGTCGCCGTCCTCGCCGTCCGGGAAGCGCACGCGGAAGGTCACTTCGATGTCCTTGAGGTGGTTGCCCTGCTCGTCGCGGACCTTGTCTGCCGTCACCTCGATCTCGAAGCTGTCGGGCTCGGCCCGCCGGGACGTCACGGTGTCGACGTCGACCGCGGTGCAGCCGGCGATCCCGGCGAGCAGCAGCTCGACGGGCGACAGCTCGTCGGTGCCGCTGCTCGTCGTGATCGACCCCCCGCGGCCGTTGCGGACCGTGTAGCGGCCGAGGCTGTCACGGGTGAGGGTCACGCGGCGCACGTCCTGGTCAGTCATGGCGCAAGCCTCCCAGATACCGGCGCCCACCCCGCTCCCCGGTCGAGGTATTTGGCGGGCACCACTGACCGGTAATTACCTCGAACCAGCGGCTCAGGACCAGGCGTCGGCCAACAGCTCGTAGGACCGCAGCCTCGCCTCGTGCTCGAAGGCACCACACGTGAGGATCACCTCGTCGACGCCCGTCGCGTCGGTGAACTCCTGCAGGGCGTCGCGCACCTGGCCCGGCGTCCCGACGAACGAGACCCGGATCATGTCGAGGACGGCCGCCTGCTCGGCCGGGCTCCACGACGCGAGGACCGACTCCATGCTGTCGGCGGGCTTCTGGACGCCGCCGCGACGGCCGGTCACGATGCCGTGGAACCGGGTCAGCACCGAGGTGAAGAGCCGGCGCGCCTCCTCCTCGGTGTCGGCGACCATGATGTTGGCGCCGGCCATCGTCCGGGGGGCGTCGAGGCCGCCGGGCTCGGTCGACGGCTGGAACCGGGACCGGTAGAGCTCGAGGGCGCTCATCAGCATCCGGGGCGCGAAGTGCGACGCGAACGAGTAGGGCAGCCCGAGCGCCGCGGCGACCTGCGCGCCCCCGTGGCTCGAGCCGAGGATCCAGATCGGCACGTGCGTGCCCTCTCCCGGCACGGCACGCACGGCGGCGGACGGGTCCGCGTCACCGAGGTAGCCCATCAGCTCCTGGACCTCGCCGCCGAAGTTCATCGCGGCCTGCTCGTCGCGCCGCAACGCCCGTGACGTCAGCGGGTCGGTGCCCGGCGCCCGGCCGAGGCCGAGATCGATCCGACCGTCGTGGATCGTCGCGAGGGTCCCGAACTGCTCGGCCACGACGTATGGCGCGTGGTTCGGCAGCATGATCCCGCCGGCACCGACGCGGATCGACGAGGTCTGGTCGGCGACATGGCCGATCAGCACGGCCGTCGACGACGACGCGACCCCGGCCATGTTGTGGTGCTCGGCCATCCAGTACCGCCGATACCCCCAGCCCTCCGCGTGCTGGGCGAGGTCGACGGTGTTCGCGATCGCTTCCGCGGGCGTCGAGTCCTCGCTGATCTGGACGAGGTCGAGGATGTTGAGGTCTGCACGAGTCACGGCAAGGTCAACCGGTCAGGTCCTGCCGATGTTCCATGCCGTCGGATCACCTTGTCAGGAGGGCAGTTTCAGCTGGCTGAGCTGGGAGTCGTACGTCGGGCACATGCTCTGCACAGCGGCATACATGAGCTTCTTGGTGCGCAGGCCGTCACCGCTGTCAGGCAGCGGCTGCCCCTTCGAGTCGCGCGCGATCTCGCCCAGCGTGACGCCGCCGTCCCGCAGCGCCCAGCACGTCGTCGTGCCCGTCTCGAGGTCGTCGGCGACGCTCTCCCCCGTCACCTTGACGCCGAGGTGCTCGGCCGCGAGGACGAACTTCGCCTCCTCCACGGTGATGCTCGGCCGGGCGGAGACGACGTCGGAGGGCAGGTCCTTCGCGGTCGGGTCGCTGCTGCAGCCGGCGAGCGCGAGCGCAGCGAGGACGATGAGGACGCGGCGCATCATGCTCCTCTCTAGGGTGGATGGGTGACCGAGCCCCATCATCCCCGAGACGTCCGGCTGGCCCGGGAGGCGCCCCTGGCTCGGGGCGCCGTGGTGGCGTCCGTCGTGGCCGTCGCCCTCGGGTGGTGCTTCGTCCCGCAGGTCCTTGGTATGGCGCTGAGCCTGCTCTCGCTCGCCCGTCGGGAGCGCGCGGGGCGGCGGCTCGCGCTCCTCGCGCTGGGGCTGAGCCTCGCGCTGACCGTGGGCTGGGGCGTCGTGCTGGCGCTGCTCGTCAAGTGGTGGGCCGCCTCCCGGGTGGGCTGAGCCGGGCTGAGCCGGGCCGCGTCTCACGTGCCGGGCACGGCGTCCCACGGACCGGCTGGTCGCGGTCAGGTGAGGTCGTGGTGGAGGTGGTCGGCGGCCGCCTCCTCGATGTCGAGCACGATGTCGGCGAGCGTGTCGATGTCGCTGAGCGAGAAGAGTCCAGCGGCGTCCTCCTCGGACAGGCCCAGGCGGGTCGTCACGTGCCGCCTGGTCGTGCCGACGATGCCGTCCGGTGAGGTGGCGCGCTCCGGGTCCAGCGGGTCGATCTGGTAGCCGGACATGACGAGGGCATGACCGCCGAGGCAGCGCACCGTCCCGAAGAGGCCGTCCGACTGCCAGGTCGCCTGGTCCCACTGCAGGGGGTGCTCGGCGACGAAGGTGAGCGCCTGCTCGAGGAGCAGGATGTCCGGGGTGCTCGGCAGCCCGAACCAGGCCGCGGCCGGCAGCGGGCGCAGGTGGTCGGCGAGGTCTCCGCCGAGGTCGGCGGCGAGGTCGGGCTCGGCCAGGCCGGTCGAGAGCAGCTCGGCGAGGGCGGCGTCGCCGAGGTGGCCGGTTGGTACCGTCCGCGCCCCGTGGTCCCGGCTCTCGACCTCGTCGATGACCGGCTCGGTCCGGAGACCGACCCGGATCCAGTCGACGGCCTTGGCCAGGTCCTCGATGCGGGCCCTGGGGTGGACGAGCACCTCGAGGTCGTCGCGGCAGGGGCCGGTCGCGTCGGCGACGACGGCGAGGCCCTGGGCCGAGTCGAGCCACACGGAGCCGCTCGACCGGGTCAGGAGGGGCATCTCGATGCCGCCCAGCCACAGGGCGTGCCCGAGGAAGGAGCGCGCGGGACCGGTCAGCGCCGCACTCTCCCGGCCCGGGGCGACGGCCTGGTCCCACTCGAGGGGGTGCAGGGTGATGTGCGCGAGAGCCGTGTCGAGCAGATTCATGTCGAGAGCGGCCCCTCGCACGCGAGAAGGGTCGCTCGCCGTCGTGTGGCAGGACCGGTCGTCACACATCAGTCAATGGTGCACTCCGCTTCCCGTCCCTCGCAACGAGCACACGCCGGTGCGGCGGTGGCGCGCGGGCTCAGGCCGTGCGTCACTGGCTGTAGGTCGTGAGGAACTTCTCAAGTCGCCCGATCGCGTCCTCGAGCTCGTCGACGAGGGGCAGGAAGACGATCCGGAAGTGGTCCGGGGTGGGCCAGTTGAACCCGGTGCCGTGCACGACGAGCAGCTTCTGCTCGCGCAACAGGTCGAAGGCGAACTGCTCGTCGCTGGCGATCCGGTAGCGCTTCGGGTCCAGTCGCGGGAATGCGTAGAGGGCCCCCTTCGGCGTGACGCACGACACACCCGGGATCTGGTTGAGCAGCTCGACCGTCTTGTCGCGCTGCTCGAGCAGGCGGCCGCCGGGGAGGATGAGGTCGTTGATCGACTGGCGGCCACCGAGGGCGACCTGGATCGCGTGCTGCGCCGGGACGTTGGCGCATAGCCGCATGTTGGCGAGGACGTCGAGGCCCTCGATGTAGTTGCGCGCGTGTTCCTTGGGGCCCGACAGGGCCAGCCAGCCGGAGCGGAACCCGGCGACGCGGTAGGCCTTGGACAGGCCGTTGAAGGTCAGGCAGAACAGGTCGGGCGCGAGGGCCGCGATCGAGTGGTGCTTCGCGTCGTCGTAGAGGATCTTGTCGTAGATCTCGTCGGACATGACGATGAGGCCGTGCCGGCGGGCGAGGTCGGCGATGCCCTCGAGGACCTCGCGCGGATAGACGGCCCCGGTCGGGTTGTTCGGGTTGATGACGACGATCGCCTTGGTGCGGTCGGTGATCTTGCTCGCCATGTCGTCGAGGTCGGGGGCCCAGTCGGACTGCTCGTCGCAGATGTAGTGGACCGGCGTGCCCCCGGCCAGGGAGGCGGCCGCGGTCCAGAGCGGGTAGTCCGGCGCCGGGATGAGCACCTCGTCGCCGGTGTCGAGCAGGCCCTGCATCGCCATGACGATGAGCTCGGAGACGCCGTTGCCGAGGTAGATGTCCTCGATGTCGATCCGCGGGAAGTCACGCACCTCGTAGTGCTGGGCGATGGCCCGGCGGGCCGGGACGATGCCCTTGCTGTCGCTGTAGCCCTGCGCCGTCGGCAGCGCCTGGATGACGTCGACGAGGATGTCGCTGGGCGCCTCGAAGCCGAACGGCGCGGGGTTGCCGATGTTGAGCTTGATGATGCGGTGGCCCTCGTCCTCGAGCCGCTTCGCCTCGGCGAGGACCGGTCCCCGGATCTCGTAGCAGACGTTCTGGAGCTTGAGGGACTGGCTGACCGCGCGCATGGCGTCCACTGTCTCACTCCGGTATGCCGCTCACCGCGCCATTCTCGCCATGTGACCGTGGCGTGTCCCACTCCCGCGACCGAGAGCACCACCCCCGATCGACAGTGCGCAACTTCGAGTCGACAGTGCGCAACTTCGAGTCGAGCGTGCGCAACTTCGAGTCGACAGTGCGCAACTTCGAGTCGAGCGGGCAATCCGCCGCGGACCAAGGCCCCGGTCAATCTGCGAGAAGTGCACTCTCGATGACGAGAAGCGAACTGTCGATCTGGATTCGCGCACTGTCGATGTGGATTAGCGCACTCTCGACCAGGACTCAAGCACTGTCGACGTGGATTACTGCGCTGTCGATCGGGAGGGGTCGAGTCGGGAGCGGCGGACCCAGCGCCAGCCGGCCCGCACCAGCAGCACCGTGGCGACGAGGTCGATCGGCACGCCGACTGCCGTCGTCGTCAGGCCGAGGCTGTAGCCGTCGGGCAGCTGGGCAAAGCAGAGCACCGTCGCCGCCACGGCGAGCCAGGTGCGGGTGTGTCGAGGGGTGCCCGGTGCGACCGCGACGGCGAGCACCGGGAGCCCCCACAGGAAGTACCAGCCGAGGACCGCCGGGGCGAGGAGGACGACGGCGAGCAGCGCCCAGCCGAGCGAGCGCACCGCGAGGGCCCGGTCGGCGGCATGCCGCAGCGCGCGGAGCCAGATGACGACGAGGAGGACCGCCAGCACGACCAGTCCAACCGCCCTCAGGACGGCGATGCCCGTGTCGCGCCAGTCGTCGTGGCCAAGGACGTGCCCGACCGCGCCGACGGCCATGCCGAGCCCCGTGGGCAGCGACGTCCACTGCTCGTTCTTGCCCGAGGTGGCGGCCGGGTTGAGCCAGGACCAGCCCAGACCTGTCGCGAGCGTGACGGCACCGACGGTCGCGCCGGCCGCAAGGATCGCCACCACCGCGGGCCTGAGGACGCCCGCGACGTGCTCGCGCCACCGGACCGGCTCATCCCATGGGAACGCCGGCGACGCGGCGAGAAGGACGACGAAGGGCAGCGCCACGATCGCCGTGAGCTTCACCATGGCCGCGAGCCCGACGAGGACGGCCGCCCAGACGAGTCGCCGCCGCAGGCCCAGCACGAGAGCCGCGAGCATCCCGGCCACCATGAGGGCGTCGTTGTGGCCGCCGCTGACGAAGTGCGCCCCGACGAGTGGCGTCGCGACGGCGAGCCACGTCGCCCGCTCGGCCGACACCACGCCCAGCCGACTCGCCAGCTCAGCCACCGCCCACGCGATGATGACGACGCCGACGACGGCGACGATCCGCAGGACCAGCAGGGCGACCCAGAGGTGGCCGCCCGACACGGCTGCGACACCGCGGGCGACGAGCAGGAACACCGGGCCGTACGGCGCGGTCGAGTCGAGCCAGGTCGGCGCAGTCGAGTCCCGCCACGGGGAGTCGAGCTCCGAGACGGTGTGCTCGTAGGGCGAGAGCCCCTGCCCCCAGAGGGCACCTTGAGCGGCATACGAGTAGAGGTCACGGCTGTAGAGCGGCACGGAGGCGAGGAGCGGCACGAACCACGCACCCGCCGTCGTCCACCACCAGCGGACGCTGACGGCCGCGGTCCGCAGTCGCCACCACGCGAGAAGCAGCACCGCCATGGCGACGAGGGAGACGAGGGCCGCGACCGGCGAGCCGCCCTGCGCCGACCACCACTCGAGACCCGGCCAGAGGATGTGCCGGTTCAGGGTGGGCCGCGAGCCCGACCCCCACGATGCGACCGCGAGTCCCGTCGCGGCGGCGACGCCGATCCAACGCCAGCGGGCCGGGGTCAGCCGCTCATCGCTCATGCGTGATCGGCTCGTCGCCCCAGGCGAGCAGCTTCCACCCGGCGTCCGGGTCGCCCTCCATCGTGACGACGTGGGTGTTGTCGATGCGGCGGTTGTCGAAGAAGTCGACGCCGAGGCCTAGGGCGACGGAGCACCACACCCGCATCGCGGCGCCGTGGCTCACCGCAACGGCGGACTCGTGGCCGTCGTCGGCGATGCGGCGGATCGCCTCGGTGTAGCGCGCCAGGAAGCCGACGCCGGTGTCGCCCCCCGGGATCGCGTGGGCCGGGTCGTCGCGCCAGGCGGAGACCGCCTCGATGTAGGGACCCCACTCGGTGGACATCTCGTAGTCACCGGCCTGGATCTCGCGCAGTCCCGGCAGGACGACGAGCTCGAGCCCGAGGGTGCGGGCCAGCGGCTCGGCGGTCTGGTGGGTGCGGACGAGGTCGGAGACGTAGATCGCGCCGAGGTCCTCCTGCCGCAGACGCTGGGCCAGGGCGACCGCCTGCTCGCGGCCAACGTCGGTGAGGTCGAGCCCCGGGTGGGCGGTGTCGAGCTGACGGGCGACGTTGGCGTGGGTCTGGCCGTGGCGGACGAGGAAGAGACGCATCACTGGCCCTTGACGGTGACGCCGGTCAGGCAGGTGAGCCCCTTGGCCGGCGCGGTGTGGAAGTCCTTCGCCTCGACGGGCGCGCTCTGACCTGGCTGCACGGTCACCGTGATCTCCTTGGTCGTCTCCTCGCTCATGTCTGCCGTCTTGAGGAGCGTGACGCCGACGGTGTAGGTCTCGGGCGCCGCGTTCTTGTTGGTCAGCTGTCCCGAGAAGCTCCACGAGTCGCCCTGCGGCTCGCACTTGGCGTCGCTGAGGGCGTCCGAGGCGTCAAAGAGGTGGTCGTCCTCCACCGCGGCCGAGGGGTTCGGGCCGTCCGTGTCCAGCGCGGTCGGGTCGAGCGGCGCGATGGTGGGCTGGATCTCGACGTGGATCGTCGTCGGGCCGGCGGCGCGCGGGGCGGCCGGCTGGCCGCAGGCACCGAGCCCGGCCACCAGCGTGAGGCCGAGGAGGACGGCACCGGCCGCTCGCAGGGTGGTCGAGTGCGCGCGCACAGCTCCTCCTCGGGTCGGGGTGTGCCGCCATTGTGCAATGTGGCCGCCGGGACCGGGTGCCCGGCACGCGGGTCGGCCGGAAGGCGGGTCGGCCGGAA
>NZ_AWQS01000104.1 GCF_000576575.1 Intrasporangium chromatireducens Q5-1 | reverse complement strand
GGAGGCCGCAGGCCGGGCACCGCTCGACGGTGGGGTGGTCGTCTCGCCGCGCAGGGGAGGCAGGCAGGCGCGGGATGGGCATTTACGTGGATATTCTCACCGGCATGGACATCGCGCACGGCAGCCGCTACGTCGACCTGCTCCGGCTGGCGTTGCGGCACGGTCGCCGTGACCTCCTCCAGGGCGTCGACGTCGACGACTTCGACCCGGACGGCGACCTCGGCGACATCGAGGGCGACGCCCCCGAGCGGCTCGCCGACGACCTCGAGCGGATGGGGCCGACCTACATCAAGTTCGGCCAGCTCCTGTCGACCCGCGTCGACCTGCTGCCCGCCGCCTACACCGAGGCCCTCGCCCGGCTCCAGGACCACGTCGCGCCGTTCCCGTTCGAGCAGGTCAGCGCGACCGTCGAGGCGGAGCTCGGCGCGCCGCTGCGCAACCTGTTCAGCCAGTTCGACGAGGAGCCGCTCGCGGCCGCCTCGCTCGCCCAGGTGCACCGGGCGCGCACCCGCAACGGGCGCGACGTCGTCGTCAAGGTCCAGCGGCCCGACGTCCGCGAGACGGTGCGCGGCGACATGGAGGTGCTGGGCAGCCTCGCCGACAAGGTCGAGCGGCACACCGAGGTCGGCCGCCGCTACGGCATCACCGACCTGCTCGCCCAGTTCCGCCGCACGCTGGCTGGTGAGCTCGACTACCGGCGGGAGGCGCACAACCTCGTGCGGTTCGGCGAGCTGACCGCCGACTACGAGCACCTCCTCGTGCCCCAGCCCATCCCCGAGCTGTCGAGCTCACGGGTGCTGACGATGGACTACATCGCCGGCCGGCCCGTCACCTCGGTCGGGCCCCTCGGCCTCATCGACCTCGACACCCGCCCGCTCGTCGAGGAGCTCTTCTCTGCCTACCTCAAGATGATCCTCGTCGACGGCACGCTCCACGCCGACCCGCACCCGGGCAACGTCCTCGTCACCGACGACGGCCGGCTGGCGCTGCTCGACTTCGGGATGGTGACGAGCGTGCCGCGGCGGATGCGCGACCGGATCGTCAAGCTGCTCCTCGCGATCAGTGACGGCGACGGCGAGGAGGCGGCGCTCGTCCTGGCCGAGATGGGCCACCCGCTGGCCGGCTACGACGCCGGCCGGTTCCGCGACGACGTCTCGCACCTCGTCTCGAACGCCGTCGCGATGGGCAGCGACGTCGAGGCCGGCACCGTCCTCGTCGAGCTGAGCCGCCTCTCCGGCGCGCACGGGCTGCGGCCGCCCGCCGAGATGTCGATGGTCGGCAAGACCCTGCTCAACCTCGACCAGGTCACGGCGCACCTCGACCCCGGCTTCGCGCCCGCCGAGGCGATCCGCGACAACCTCGAGCAACTCCTCCGCTCCGGCCTGTCCGTGTCGCTCTCCGGCGCGATCGCCTCGGCCATCGAGGCGAAGGAGTTCGCCGCGCAGCTGCCCCGCCGGGCGAACCGGGTCATGGACGCCCTCTCCGAGGGTGAGCTCGCCGTGCGGGTCAAGACGATCGACGAGGTCCGGCTCCTGTCCCTCCTGCAACGGCTCACCAACCGGCTCACGATGGGCATCGTCCTCGCCGCGATCGTCGTCGGTGCCGCGCTCATGATGCAGGTGCCGACGACGGCGCAGATCCTCGGCTATCCGGCCATCGCGATGGTCTTCTTCCTCCTGGCTGCCATCGCCGGCGCGGTCCTGCTCGTCACCATCGTCGTGACCGACCGCCGCTCGGCGCAGGCGGCCCAGCGCGACCGCGACGGCTGACCGGCCGCATGGGCTCAGCCCCACGACAACGGCACGGTATGCCGCTGAGCCGGCTCAGCGGCATACCGTGCAGTTCTCGTGCGGCAGGGTGACGGAGGAGACAGGTGACGCGGATCTCGTTGGGATCCGGCGACGTTCGGCCGGTGAAACGATGGTCCTGACGGATCTGCATGGACCCGCCGGAGCCCTCTGGGGGAGGCCGTCATGAGCACCATGACCGTCCACCATCGCCAGCCCGTTGCCGGCCGGCGCATCGGCTACACGATCGCGGTCGGCGTCAACGCCGTGCTGCTCTATCTCATCAACGTCGCACCGGGCTGGGACGCGGTGCCGTTCCTGACTCCCGCGACGCCGCAGGTGCTGCCGTGGGTCAACGCGGCCCTGATCGCCAGCGCTGTCGCGAATGCGCTTTATGTCGTGTGGGATCCGCGGTGGTTCCGCGCGCTCGGCGACATCGTGACGACCTCGATCGGGATCGTCGCGATGGTGCGGCTGTGGCAGGTATTCCCGCTCGACTTCACGGGCTGGAGCTTCGACTGGTCGCTCGTCGCGCGGATCGCGCTCGGCATCGGCATCGGCGGCAGCATCATTGGGATCGTCGTCGCCCTCGTGACGCTGGTCCGTTCGGTCGCCGTGCGCGAATAGCCTCCGACGTCGTCCGGTTCGGTGGGTTTGCGCGGTGCAGGAGCCGTGCCGATCCATCGGACCGGCGCGCTGGGCGGTATGGGGAGATTTCGGCATTGTGCGCCGAGACGCGATGATGGGGCGACGTGTACGTCATTCCCGATGTGTTGAGGAAGAAGCATGACCGTCCCTGACGAGCCCGGCCAGACCATGCCGTTGCCCGTGCACGGACCGGAGGCTGCCCCCGAACCGTCCGACGTGGCCGCACCGTCTGACGCGGGGCAGACCCCGGGTGACGAGGCGCAGGCCCCGGGTGACGAGGCGACCGAGGGGGCGGTGCGCCGACCGCGGTCTCCGCGCCGGTGGCCGACGATCCTGGCCTGGACCCTCGTCGCGCTCTGCGTGATCTCGCTCGGCGTCCTCGGCTACGGCTACAAGCAGAGCCTCGACTCGTCCCGCGACTGGAAGGCGCTCGCCGACTCGACGACGACCGAGCTCGAGTCGAGCCGGGTGCAGCTCGACCGGACGAGCGAGACGCTGACCAAGACGAAGTCGGCGCTCGACGACACCCGCAAGGCGCTCGACGAGACGAAGGGCAACCTCAAGGAGGTCGCCGGCCAGTACAACGACGCCTCGGAGCGCATCCGTCAGCTCGCCAGCGAGAAGGCGAAGGTCGGCGACCAGGCCGGCATGCTCTCGACCGCGGTCGAGCAGGCCGGTCGGCTCCAGGAGCAGCTCGACGCGTGCGTGACCGGCCTGCGCGACCTGCAGACCTACCTCGTCAACGCGGGCGACTACGACGCAGCCTCGCTCGCCAAGCTCGTGGCCCAGGTCAACTCCGGGTGCGACGAGGCGCAGAGCCAGAGCAAGGCCTTCCAGGAATGGCTCAAGGGGCAGTGATGGCCGCTCGGCTGAGGCCGGTGCTCGGCGCCGGCGTCATCGCGGCCACCCTGCTGCTCGCGGGATGCGCCGAGGCGCTGCCGCTCGCCCCGCCGACGCGGACCACCCCACCGCCGCACAGCGTCACCGGCGTGCCGACCGTGCCGGACATCAAGGGCGGCTCCGCCGCCACCGTCACCCTCAAGGGCTTCAGCGCCTACGAGCGGGCCTCGCTGCGGATCCGCAACATCAGCTGCCAGGGGGTCGCCGTCGGGTCCGGCTTCGCCGTCGCCCCGCGGGTCATCGTGACGAACCGACACGTCGTCGACGGGGCCACCGCCCTGCAGATCCAGACCTACGACGGCCGGGACCGCAGGGTCGACACCGCCGGCGCGGCGACCTTCGCCGACCTCGCGATCGTCCGGCTCGCCGACGACCTGCCCGCGACGCTCCCGCTCGCGACGTCGAACCCCAAGCCGGGCGACGCCATCACCGTCGTCGGCTACCCGGGCGGCGGCGAGCTGAAGACGTCACGCGGCAAGGTGCTGCGCTACGGCGCGGACATCGTCGGGCAGTCGGACGAGCCGATGATCATCAACGACGCCCCGATCGAGCACGGCAGCTCGGGCAGTCCTCTCGTCGACTCCGGCGGCCGGGTCGTCGGTGTGGCCTACGCGGGCAAGCCGGAGGGGCCGTACTGGGCCGTGCCGGTGCAGCTGCTGCGCCAGATCATCGACAAGCCCTCCGAGGTCGGCCCGATCCCGCCGTGTGAGTAGCGCGCTCGGGCCAGTCGGCCCGGTTCGGCCGGGCCGGGGTTGTGAGGCTGCTGGGGCGGTCAGGCTGCCGGGTCGGACGGCCGGCGCTCCTCGAGCCCGGCGAGCCCCCACCGGACCGCAGCCGTTCCGAACCGGCCGAGCGGCCGCGCCACGAGGCTGCTCGCGAGGTCCGGCAGCGGGATGCCCAGCATCCGTCGCGCCCACCCCGGCAGGAGCGAGACACCGCCCGCGGCGAGGGTGCCGTACCCCGCCCGTGCGGCGAGCGGCAGCGGCGGGTTGAGCAGCAGGAAGGCCGCCGCCTCCCGCGCCGCCCGGGTCGCCTCGAGCTCCGGCCGGTAGGCCTGCAGCACGGCCCGGAGGGACGCGACGTCCGTGGGAGGGTCCACGACGCCGAGCCGGCGTGCCGGGATCGCTGCCTGAGCGACATACGTGTCGGCGTCGACGTCGGTGAGCGGCGCAGCGCTGAACGTCTGGAACCCGCGGAGGAACGAGTCGATCTCCGCGACGTGCACCCACATCAGCAGGTGCGGGTCGCTCGCGCGGTAGGGCCGCCCGCGGTGGTCGCGGCCGCGGACGCGCTCGTGGATGGCACGGACCTTGTCGATGGCGGCCTCGGCGTCGGTGATCCGGCCGAAGGTCGTCGTGGCGAGGTAGTGGCTGGTGCGCTGCAGGCGGCCCCACGGGTCGCTCTTGTAGCCGCTGTGCCCGGCGACCCCGGCCATCGCGAGCGGGTGCAGCGACTGGAGCAGCAGCGAGGTGATGCCGGCCGGGAACATCGCCGCGTCGGCGTGGACCCGCCAGATCGGGTCGTCGGGGGTGAACCAGCGCGGGCCCTGCGCGCCCCAGATCAGCTGCGCTCGCTCCGGGGCGTCTTCGCCCGCGACGCGGCTGCGCAGGGACCGGCCCAGTTGGCGTTGCACCAACCGAGCCGCCATCGTGATCGCCATGAGACCACCGTACGACGCGCTGCTGCGCCGACTCGTCGCGCTCGTCGAGCGCGCAGACCCCGACCGCCGCGTCATCGTCGGGATCACCGGGCCGCCGGGGGCGGGCAAGTCGACGCTCGCGCAGGGACTCGTCGACCGGCTCGGTGCCGCTCCTCCCGGGGGACTCGGGCCGTATGCCGCTCAGCTCCTCCCGATGGACGGCTTCCATCTCGCTGACGTGCAGCTCGAGCGCCTCGGTTTGGCGGACCGCAAGGGTGCGCCGGAGACCTTCGACGGCGACGGCTACGTGGCGCTGCTCCGCCGGGTCGCCGAGGAGCGCGATCGGACCGTCTACGCGCCCGGGTTCGAGCGGGCCCTCGAGCAGCCGGTCGCGGCCGCCATCGCCATCGAGCCGTCTGCGCGCCTGGTCATCACGGAGGGCAACTACCTTTTGTTGCAGCAGGATCCGTGGCCGGAGGTGCGCTCGCTCCTGGAGGAGGTCTGGTACGTCGAGGTGGACGATGCCGTGCGCGTCGAGCGGCTCGTCGAGCGCCACGTCGAGTTCGGCAAGGCCCGCGAGTCGGCGCGTGAGTGGGTGCTCCGGTCGGACGAGGCAAATGCCGCAATCGTGGCAAAGACTCGTGCCGCATCAGACCTCGTCGTGACGATGGATTGACCTGCCGCTCAAGAATATTCGGGACATTACCGTCCGGATCGGCTGTGGACGAAGGATCGGGGCTCCGAATCCGTGTACAGCGCGTCGGGCTCACTCCTACGCTGGGTCGGCCAGGGGGTTTCATCCTCGAGGGGGTCCAATGACTCACCGTGCCCGCCGCAGGCGGATCACCGTGGCAGCGCTCTCGGCAGGTCTCGTCGGCACCGCCGGCGTGTTCGCCAGCGCCGGGGCAGCCACCGCTCACGGTCGGACGTCCGACACCAGGCACCACGCGCCGACCGTCATCGCTACGGGCCTCAACAACCCGCGTCAGCTCGCCTTCAGCCCCGAGGGTGAGCTCTACGTCGCCGAAGCCGGCACGACCGGCACCTCGAACTGCCAGACCAGCCCGGAGTTCGGCACGGTCTGCGTGGGTCTCACCGGCTCGGTGGCCCGCATCGGCGAGAAGGGCCACGTCAACCGGGTCGTGACCGGGCTGCCATCGAGCGGCACGGCGAGCGAGCCGATCGGTCCGTCCGACCTCGTCTTCACCGGAAACCATGAGTTCGCCCTCGTGATCGGGCTGGGCGGTTCACCCACCTACCGTGCCGGCTTCGGGTCCATGGGCCGGCTGCTCGGCACGGTCGTCAAGGTCGACCTCCACCACCGGCGGCACTCGCCCAAGGTCAAGAAGGTGTTCGACGTCGCCGGCTACGAGGCAAAGAACAACCCGGACGGAACAGACATCGACAGCAACGGTGTCGGAATCGCCCGGACCCACAAGGGCTTTGTCGTCGCCGACGCCGGGGCCAACGACGTCATCTCGACGCGCAGGCACGGCTCCACCGTTGCCGTGCTGGCTCCAGTGCCCACGACGAAGCCCGTCTCCGTCCCCGGCGGGCCGACCCTGCCGGCGGGCTTCCCGGCCGACGCGGTGCCCACCGACGTCGTCCGCGGCCCGGACGGCGCCTGGTACGTCTCCCAGCTCGTCGGCTTCCCGTTCGAGAAGGGCGCGTCGTCGATCTGGCGGATCGTGCCGGGTCACGCCCCGCAGAAGTGGGCCACCGGCCTGACGAACGTCACCTCGCTCGCCTTCGACCACCACGGCCGGCTCTACGCGGTCGAGATCGCGGCGAACGGCCTGCTCAGCGGGCCGACGGGGGACCTCGTGCGGATCAAGCCGCACTCGTCCACGCACTCCGTGGTCGCGGGCAACCTCTTCGCCCCGTATGGCGTGGCGATCCGCGGCTCGTCCGCCTACGTCACGACCGGCTCCACGATGGAGACGGCGCCGGGCACAGGGCAGGTGATCAAGATCCACCTGTGACCGGTTGAGAGCCCGCACCTCCGGGTACCGGTGCCAGTAGGTCTTCGTGGCTGGCGCACCTTTACCCGAGAGGTGTGGCCGTGGCGGAGTGTTCGCTCGCGTCCCTCCCCGACGAGCGAACACTCCGCCATCATCTGTCTCAACCCCACCCCCTCCCTCCCCGTCGAGTGAGCGCAAACTCCGGCCCCGAACCGTCGACTGAGCGCAAACTGCGGTTGCCAACCGTCGACTGAGCGCAAACTCCGGAGTTTGCGCTCACTCGACGGTGCAGGTGGGGCTGCGCGGGGGGCGGGATCGCTACGATGCCTCATGCCCAGACTCGTGCTCACCGTCATCGGCGACGACCGTGCCGGCCTCGTCGAAGCCCTCTCTCAGGTCGTCACCGCGCACGGTGCCAACTGGGAGGACAGCCAGATGGCCGAGTTGGCCGGCAAGTTCGCCGGGGTCGTCGTCGTCAGCGTCCCGGCCGACCAGAACGACGCCCTCACCGACGCGTTGCGCTCACTCGACGGCCTGCTCGAGGTGTCGGCCCACCCCGGCACCGAGGTCACCAGGACCGCACCCGCCGAGGAGCACGAGCGGCTCACCATCGACCTCATCGGCAACGACCATCCCGGCATCGTCCGCGACGTCTCGTCGAGCCTCGCCCGAAGCGGACTCAGCATCGAGTCGATGACGACGGGGAGCCGGGAGGCACCCATGGCCGGTGGGCTGCTCTTCGAGGCGCACGTCGTGGTCCGCATCCCGCCCACGGTCGATGTGGCCGACGTCCGCGCCGGCCTCGAACGCCTCGCGACGGAGCTCCTCGTCGACATCAGCGTCACCGAACCCGAGCGCTCGAGTGCTGCGCACTGACCGGTCGAGCAGGGGGAAGTGACCGGTCGAGCAGAGGGAAGTGACCGGTCGAGCAGGCGGAAGTGACCGGTCGACACGGCGGAAGTGACCGGTCGACGGGGATCAGTGGCCGGTGCGGCGGTACCAGTCGCGCCAGATCAGCCGGTGCACCGGGATCCACCGCGGGATCGAGCGCAGCCCCGGGATGAACGGCACCAGCATCAGGCCGAGCGTGAGCACCATCATCAGGCCCCAGACGAGTGCGTCGGCGTTGTCCGACGACTTGAACGGGTCGATCTGGTACCAGAACGTGTAGAGCCACAGCCATGGCTGGCCCGGGTAGTTGCCCGTCTCGTTCATCATCCCCCACTGGTCGCCGCCGAGGCTCTGGGCGCGGGCCTGGTCCTCGAGGTAGGACCCGTCGGCGAGCAGGAGCAGGGCCTTGGTCGGGTCGGCGTTGTAGAACGGACCCGACGTGAGCTGCTGCTCGAGCCCGCCGGTCAGCGCGAGCCGCTGGAAGCCGGCCGCCATCGCGGGAACGGGACCGTAGTCACCGCTCGCCACCTTCGCGGGTTCGCCGTCGGGGGCCTTCGACAAGGCGTCGCCGTATGCCGTCGCCCACGTCGTGCGCTGCTGTGCGGTCGCGCTGTCCCACCTCGCGAGGGCGCCCGTGACCGCGGGGTCGCCGGTCATGGAGCGCAGCGGTCCCACGACGAGGTCGTTGGCGGAGTCGACGGGGTAGCGCACGCCGGCCCACTTCTGCAGGGGCAGGAAGAGCAACTGCTGACCGTCGCCGTTCGTGTTGTAGGGCGGCCCGTAGGTCGCGCTCGTCGTCGTGCCGGCCAGCTCCCCGGCCGCGGTCGCGACGACGTCGGACGGGGCGGTCTTGGCCCACGACTGCAGCGAGATGGCCTTGTCGTCCGGCGAGGAGAACACGGCGGCGAGCACCACCGTCAGGACCGTGACGACGGCCAGCGCGATGAGGAACTCCTTGACCAGGTCGTAGGAGCGGGTCGGGAAGGCGTGGGAGTCGCTCACCGGTCGTCTCGGGGCCTTGGCGCGCAGCATCATGGCCGAGCCTCCTCCTGGCTCGCGGTCGACAGGTCGGGTGCGTCGCCGGGCACTGTCTCGCCGGGTGCGACCGCGTCGATCGGGGGCACGACGCCGTGGCGCCGGACGAGCACGACGTGCCACACGGTGATCAGGCCGACGACGAAGGGCAGCAGGACGACGTGCCAGAGCAGCATCTGGCCCGGGTTGAGCACGTTGAAGAACGCGCCGATCCCGACGGCGTTGAGGCCGTCCTTGGCCTGCGTGCTGATCCACTCGGAGTCGAAGTTCGTCTGGGACAGATAGCCGGTGAACGCCGTGCCGATCGACGCGAGGAAGAGCAGGACGCCGGTCACCCAGGTCAGTCCGCGCCCGCCGCGCCAGGCGGCCATCCAGAACTTGCCCCACAGGTGGATCACCATCGTGGCGAAGAAGATCTCGACGCTCCACAGGTGCAGCGAGTTGACGAAGTGGCCGACGCTCGAGGTGTGCCACCAGGTGAGGCCGCCGACAGCGAGGATCGCGCCCGACACGAGCACGACGAGGAACGCCGAGAGGGTCAGCACGCCGAACACGTAGACCCACGACCGGACATACGCCGGCTGACGGTCCGGCAGCGCCTGGCCCTGCGGGACGGTGTGCTCGATGCGGGTCCGGAGCCGCTCGGTGAGCGTCGTGTGCGCAGTCGTGGCCCGCGCCGGCGCGGTCATCGCGAGCCGCCCCTCGGTTGCTCCTCGCGCTCGCCCGGGAACGGCAGCACCAGGACGAGCGCGAAGACGACGAGCATGACGAGCACGACGATGAGGTTGCCGACCGAGACGTGCAGCACGCCCCAGTCGATGAAGCGACCTCCGGCGTCCATGACGACCGTTGCTAGCTGCATGGGTGGCTTCTCTCTCGAGGGCGCCGCCGCCGACGGCGCAGCCGGACCTTTCACCTCGACTGTGCGGCCGCATGTGAGCAGGCTCCGGGACCAAGGTCCCCTCGGAAAGCCTGAGAAAAGCTCAAGAGAAGCCGGGGAAACGCCGCGCCCCCGACCGCGCCCCAGCGCTGAAGGGCGGTCTCAGGATCCCGTCACCAGTTGATGAGCAGGCGCCCGTCGGCGTCGCGGAAGCGGCCGATGATGATGAGGATGAGGTCGATGAGGTACCAGATGCCGAGCCCGCCGCCGGTGATCAGCTGCAGGATGCCCGTGCCGATCTTGCCGACATAGAAGCGGTGCACCCCGAGCACGCCGAGGAAGAAGCAGAGCAGGGTCGCGACGAGGCGGGAGCTCGGGCTGACGGGGTTGCCGAGCTCGTCGACGAGGACCCTCGATGCGAGCGCCTGGCTCAGCGGCGGCGCCGAGACCGGCCCGGTCTGCTCGGTCCACATGTTGCCGTCCCAGTAGCGGGTCATCGGCTGCCCGTAGGGGTCGGGGTACCAACCGGCGGGTGGGTTCTCGCGGCTCTCGGGATGGGCTGGCGTGCTCATGACGACTCCTTCGTCGGCTGCTGCGTGGCGAGTGCATCCTCGGCCGCGGAGGACCCGAGCACCCCCCAGAAGTGTTCCCGCAGGGCGAGCCGGGTGTGCTCGTCGACGTCGTACATGCCCAGTCGGGCCGACATGTCGAGCAGCATGGTGCGGTCGAGGTCCCTTGGGATGTAAGGACGTTCGGAGCGCACGGCCTTCAGCTCCGCGTCCGTCACGGTGCTCTTCCAGGTGTCGACGACGCCGTGCACGACCTCGTCGACGAGCTTCTCGATCTCCGGCGGCAGGCTCGAGTCGCCGACCGAGGCCCGCCCGGTCATGCTCGAGTAGACGATGCGCGGCGCGGAGTGCGGCGTGTGGCCGTGCAGCGCCGCCGCCTGGTCCCCGGTGCGGATCGCCGGGATCGGCGTGCTCCACGGTCGGGTGCCGGCGAGCGCCGCCGGGGTCGGGATGGCGGGCCGGTCCTCGACGACCTCGGTGGGCGGCACGACCGGCTCCGGGACGGGCTTGGGCCGCGGCTTGACGAACTTGTCGATGATGACCGGGTCGAGCAGGGTCGTGCCGTCCGCCTCGCGCTGCAGGTTGCGCGAGACGGCGTGCGGTCGGCCGTGCCGGTCCGGCGCGGCGAGCAGGATGACCTGCACGCCGTGCCCCTGGGCCTCCTCGACGGCCTCGGTGAGGTCGTCGTCCCCGGAGAGCAGATAGATGACGTCGGCGATCCGGTTGCGTCCGTGCGTGGCGATGTCGAGCCCGATCCGCAGGTCGACGCCCTTCTGCTCACCGCCGGGCGACATCCTGCCGAGCCGCAGCTTCAGGCGCGGCAGCATCCCGATCTGGTCCTGCCACGGGTCGGGGGCGCCCCCGGGGCCACCGGCAGCGTCATACCAGTTGACGCGCAGGAGCGGCAGCCCGCTCTCCTGCTGTACCTGGGTGATGAGCGCCTCGATCAGCTCGCGGTACTGGATGGTCACCCCGTTGCGCAGCGACGTCCCGGTGACCCGGGTGGCGGCCGAGGCGAGCAGATAACCGGCGTCGACGTAGACCGCGCAATAGGACCGCATACGGCAACCATTTCACAGCACCGGCCGGCCCGCGCCCCCTCGCGCGGCCTCGCAGGTCAGAGCAGGGCGGCGCGTTCGGCGACGACGGCGGCGCTGGCCCGGTTGTCGCAGCCGAGCTTGTCGAAGATGCTCCCGACGTAGGTCTTGACGGTCGTCTCCCCGACGTAGAGCCGCCTCGCGATCTCGGCGTTCGTCAGCCCCTCGGCGATGCCGACGAGGACCGCGCGCTCCCGGTCGGTGAGGGCCGCGACCAGCCGCCGGGCCTCCGCGCGGCGGGGGCCCCCCGCGTCGTCGCGGACTCGCTCGAACAGCTGCGTGGCGGTCTTGGGCGAGACCGCGCCGAGGCCCCCGGCGACGTTGCGGATGCCGTCGCAGATCTCCTGCGGCGACGCCGTCTTGAGCAGGAACCCATCAGCGCCGGCCTCGATCGAGCGGTACGCGAGCTGGTCCGCGTCGAAGGTCGTCAGCATGAGCACCTTCGGCGCGTCAGGCAGCGCCTTGACCTGCCCGATCGTCTCGATGCCGCCCTGCCGCGCCATCCGGATGTCGAGCAGGATGACGTCCGGCCGGTGCGCGTGGACGGCGTCGATCACCTCGTCACCGTCGTCGACCTCGGCCGCGACGACGATGTCAGGGGTGGTCGACAGGATCGCGGCGAGGCCGCTGCGCATCAGCGGCACGTCGTCGACGAGCAGCACCCGGGTCGGCCGCGCCTCGCTCACCGGCTGCCTCCCGCGTCCCGCGTCGGGTCGGGCGGTGCCCAGGGCAGCCGCACGGACACCCGGAACACCCCGTAGGGGTCGACTCCCGCTGCCATGTCTCCTCCGTAGCGCTCGACTCTCTCCCGTATGCCGCTGAGCCCGGTCCCAGCGCGAGCGTCGTCCCGCTCGCCCTCCCTCGCGCCATCGAGGTCCGACCCACCGCGATGGCCGTCGAGGTCGGGCCCGGCCGGCCGGCCGGGCCCCTGTGTCGGCAGGTGGTTCGCCGTCGCGATGACCAGGGCGCCCTCGGCGGGCGAGCCGCTCATCGTGAGCCGGACCGGGATCGTCGCGGCGTGCTTGCGGGCGTTCGTCAGCAGCTCCTGCACGATCCGGTAGGCGGCCTGCGCGATGTGGGCGTCGACGGCCAGGGAGTCGTCGACATAGACGGTCGCGATAAGCGGCATGCCCGCCGTGACGGATTCGTCGATGAGGGACCGGACGTCGCGCAGGGTCTTCGTCGGCGCGGCGAGGTCGGCGTCGTCGGGCTTGCGGAGCAGGTCGAGCAGGCTGTGCAGCTCGGCAACGGACCGGGCCGCCGTCTCCCGGACCACCTTGGCCGACTCCTGCAGCTGCCCGGTCACCGGGTCGGCGCCCCGGGGCGTGCCGTCCGCTGCCCCGCCGGGGGACGCGGCGACCCGCTGGGCCATCGCCTCGAGGGCGCCGGCGTGGACCGAGAGGATGGACAGGTTGTGGCCGAGCCCGTCGTGGATCTCGCGGGCGAGGCGCTCGCGCTCGGCCTGGCGCGAGACCTGGTCGGTCAGGGTGGACACCTGGTGCCGCTCCGCCGCGACGACCCGGTTCGCCGACGCGAGCTCGGACCGCGTCCGTAGCCACAGGCCGGCGCCGCCGAAGCCGGCGAGCAGCGCGAGGGCGAGGATGACCGCGACGTACCACGGCACCGACCCGCTCGCCGGCTCGATGAGGGTCCGCCAGAAGGACGCCGTGCGGGGCGTCGCCGTCACGTCGACCCAGACACGCCACAGGGTCACCGCGGCGACGGGCAGGCCCACCATCCACCACTGCTGCACCGGCCGCCACAGCACGACGGACATGAAGCCGATCAGCGCGGCGGTGGGCCCCAGCTGGAAGGCGACGCTGCCGACCACCCCGGCCGCGGCGAGCGGCACCGGGTAGCGGTGCCGCCAGATGACCGCCACGGCGAGGGCCAGGCCGACGACCGAGGCCGCGCCGGCGTAGCCGCTCAGCGTCGTGCCGGTCTGCGGCACGGTCAGCCCGGCCGCGGCGGCGGCCCGGGCGTCGATCGCCGTCGCCGAGTAGGAGACGTCGATGATGACGAGGCACGACAGCAGGAAGGTGCGCGTGCGGCGCTCCAGACGCCCGCGGCCCCACGCCCGGCGCCCGAGACGACGTGCGTCGGGGAGCGAGGTGAGCGGCATACGGGAAAGGTAGCGCCCGCCGGCGACGGCGAGGGGTCATCCGACGAGTCGCACCCTGCGGGCCGGCTCTCCTCCTTCCGGTCGGCCGGTTCGGGCCACTCGGAGGAGGCGGCGAGGGGAGGCCGTGGGCGAGATTCGACCCGTTGCCACGACCCACCGTCACGAGGAGCCTCACATGAGCACCAACCACCCGTCCTTCGAGCAGCAGCAGCTGCAGCCGCCGGCACCGCCGCTGCCACCCCGGCAGCAGAGCTGGTTCGCGCGGCACAAGGTGCTGACCGCGCTGCTGGCCCTCGTCGCGCTCGTCGTCCTCAGCCAGGCGGTCACCGGTGGCTCCGGCGCCGACAGCCCGGCCGGGGCCACCGCGACGAGCCCCGCCGCCGA
>NZ_AWQS01000103.1 GCF_000576575.1 Intrasporangium chromatireducens Q5-1 | reverse complement strand
CCGCCACAGAGGGCCGCGGCGCCGACGCCGCCGCCGCGACGCTGCAGCTCGAGCGCGAGGTGCAGGGCCAGGCGGGCGCCGGACATGCCGATCGGGTGGCCGAGGGCGATGGCGCCGCCGTTGACGTTGACCTTCTCGAGGTCGAGCCCGAGCTCCTTGGCGGAGGCCAGGCCGACGGCCGCGAAGGCCTCGTTGATCTCGACGAGGTCGAGGTCGGCGGGGCTGACTCCCTCCTTCTCGCAGGCCAGGGCGATCGCCCGCGCCGGCTGCTGCTGCAGGCTCGAGTCGGGGCCGGCGACCATGCCCTGGGCGCCAATCTCGGCGAGCCACGACAGGCCGAGCTCCTCCGCCTTGGCCTTGCTCATCACGACGACCGCGCATGCCCCGTCCGAGATCTGCGAGGCCGAGCCGGCCGTGATCGTCCCGTCCTTGGCGAAGGCCGGCCTGAGACCGGCGAGCGAGGCCGCCGTCGTCTCGGCACGGATGCCCTCGTCGCTCTTGAACTCGAGCGGCTCGCCCTTGCGCTGCGGGATCGAGACCGGGACGACCTCGTCCTCGAAGAGCCCGTCCTTCCAGGCCTTGGCGGCGAGCTGGTGGCTGCGCGCCGAGAACTCGTCCTGCTCCTCGCGGCTGAAGGCCTGGTCGCCCTTGTTCGCGGCCTCGGTGAGGGCGCCCATCGCCTGGTCGGTGAAGGCGTCCCAGAGGCCGTCGTAGGCCATGTGGTCGCGCATCGTCACGTCGCCGTACTTGAACCCGCCGCGGCTCTTCTCGAGCAGGTGCGGTGCGTTCGTCATGGACTCCTGGCCGCCGGCGACGACCACCTCGACCTCACCGGCACGGATCAGCTGGTCGGCGAGGCCGATGGCGTTCAGGCCCGAGAGGCAGACCTTGTTGATCGTGATCGCCGGGACGTTCATCGAGATGCCGGCCGCCGCGGCCGCCTGACGGGCCGGGATCTGGCCGGCCCCCGCCTGCAGCACCTGCCCCATGATCACGTAGTCGACCTGGTCCGGCGCCACCCCTGCCTTGTCGAGGGCACCCTTGATTGCGATGCCGCCGAGGTCCGAGCCCGAGAAGTCCTTCAGCGAGCCGAGCAGGCGCCCCATCGGGGTGCGGGCTCCAGCGACGATGACGGACACGGGACGGTCAGAACTGCTCATGGCGAAGCCCTCTCCAACGTCTTCGGGGATGTCCGTCCAACTCTAACCGCGACCCCTGCGGGCGCCGGGTCGACCATGACGAACTGCACACGCCACGGCCCTCCCCCCGCACCGCGGCACGGCCCTAGGGTCGAGGCATGACTGAGCTGTCGACACCTCTCTTCACCCACATCGACCACGTCGGCATCGCCGTGCCTGACCTCGACGAGGCCATCGCGTTCTACGAGGAGAAGTACGGCATGACCAAGCTCCACGAGGAGCGCAACGAGGAACAGGGCGTCCGCGAGGCGATGATGGGCGTCGGCGACTCCGGCTCGTGCATCCAGCTGCTCGCCCCGCTCTCACCGGAGTCGACGATCGCGAAGTTCCTCGACCGGAGCGGCCCGGGGATCCAGCAGATGGCCTACCGGGTGACCGACATCGAGGCCGTCTCGGCGACCCTGCGCGAGCGCGGGCTGCGCCTGCTCTACGACGAGCCGCGGCGGGGCACGAGCAACAGCCGGATCAACTTCGTCCACCCCAAGGACGCCGGCGGGGTGCTCGTCGAGCTCGTCGAGCCCGCCAGCGAGGGGGCTCACTAGCCCGCCCAGCCCTGCGGCCCCCGAGCAGGCTCCGAGCCCGGACCGCGCGCCGGCTCGGAGGGTCACCACCGCGGAAGGCAAGGGGCTCCCGGGACACAGCTGAGCGGCATACCGGCGGTGTTCGATGTGCCCGGAACCCGTGACTCAGGTCACCGTGTGGTGGGAGTCTCAAAGGTGACCGGGCAGTAGCAGGCCGTCGCTACGGTCGACCCACGCACCGCCAGTGACCCCAATCCTGCGAAAGGGATTCGACATGCAGGCCATTCGCGACGCCATCCTCTCGGGGGACCGGTCCGAGCAGACCTACGCCAACCTCGAGATCCCGAAGACCTACCGGGGGGCCACCGTCCACAAGGACGAGGTCGACATGTTCGAGGGCATCGAGAGCCGGGACAAGGACCCGCGCAAGTCCCTCCACATCGACGACGTGCCCGTCCCCGAGCTCGCGCCCGGCGAGGCCCTCGTCGCCGTGATGGCGAGCGCCATCAACTACAACACGGTCTGGACGTCGATCTTCGAGCCGGTCGCGACGTTCGGGTTCCTCGAGCGCTACGGGCGCACTTCGGAGTTCGCCAAGCGGCACGACCTGCCCTACCACGTCGTCGGCTCCGACCTCGCCGGCGTCATCCTGCGCGTCGGCCCCGGGGTGACGAAGTGGAAGCCGGGCACCGAGGTGGTCGCGCACTGCCTGTCGGTCGAGCTCGAGGACGCCGACGGCCACGACGACACGATGATGGACCCCCAGCAGCGGATCTGGGGCTTCGAGACGAACTTCGGCGGCCTCGCCGAGCTCGCCATCGTCAAGGCCAACCAGCTGATGCCCAAGCCCGGCCACCTGACCTGGGAGGAGGCCGCCTCCCCGGGGCTCGTCAACTCGACCGCCTACCGGCAGCTGATCTCCAAGCACGGAGCCGCGATGAAGCTCGGCGACCGGGTCCTCATCTGGGGCGCGTCCGGTGGCCTCGGGTCCTACGCGACGCAGATGGCCCTGGCCGGCGGTGCGACGCCGGTCTGCGTCGTCTCCTCGCCCGAGAAGGCCGACATCTGCCGCGCCATGGGGGCCGAGCTGATCATCGACCGCAACGCCGAGGGGTACCGGTTCTGGAAGGACGAGCAGACCCAGGACCCGAAGGAGTGGCAGCGCCTCGGCAAGCGGATCCGCGAGCTGACCGGCGGGTATGACGTCGACATCGTCTTCGAGCACCCGGGCCGGGAGACGTTCGGCGCCAGCGTGTATGTCGCTCGCAAGGGCGGCACGATCGTCACCTGCGCATCGACCTCGGGCTACATGCACGAGTACGACAACCGCTACCTGTGGATGAACCTGAAGCGGATCGTCAGCTCGCACTTCGCGAACTACCGCGAGGCGTGGGAGGCCAACGAGCTGATCAACCGGGGCCTGATCCACCCGACGCTGTCCAAGACGTACTCGCTCGAGGAGGTCGGCCAGGCGGCGCTCGACGTCCACCAGAACGCCCACCAGGGCAAGGTCGGCGTCCTGACGCTCTCGCCGGAGCCGGGCCTCGGCGTCACGAACCCCGACAAGCGCGCCGAGTTCGAGACGCAGATCAACCGGTTCCGCAACCAGTGACCCATCCTGTGCGTCGCACCCGCCTCCGGGGACCGCGCCACTAGGCTCGGTGCCCGGAGGTGACCATGTGGCGACGCTGGACTGACTACCGCCGCGCCCAGCGGCAGAAGCTGGCCCAGATCCGCGAGGGGCGTTACGGTCCGGGCGCGGACGAGGTGCTGCGCCCTGAGCCACCCCACCTCGGCGACGTCGAGGGTCAGGTTGCCGACGACGAGCAGCTGGCACACGACCTCCTCGTGAGCACCCTCGCGGGCGGCGCGACAGGGGCGGGCGAACGGCAGCCGGGTGCACCGGACGAGCAGAGCGGGCCAGCCGAGTCGGAACGCACCGCCGGGCCGGCCGAGCGCGGCCGTGCACGCGACCGGTCGGGTCGCGGCTACGGGCCGGTCGGCACACCCTTCAACCGCCAGTCGCCGTTCTACATCGGCTTCGTCGGGGCGCTGGGCGTCCTCGTCGCGTATGCGTTCGTCCAGGCCGTCGGCAAGCTCGGCACGACGATCACCCTGCTCATCGTCGCCCTGTTCCTCTCCCTCGCCCTCAACCCCATCGTCGAGGCACTGACCCGCGCGAAGATCCGCCGCGGCCTCGCCGTCGCCATCGTCTTCCTCGGGCTGCTCGTCGTGTTCGTCCTGCTCGGCTGGGTCGTCATCCCGCCCGTCGCGACCCAGAGCACCGACCTGGCCAACAACGCCCCCCACATGCTCGACGGGCTGCTGCAGAACCAGTGGGTCCAGGACCTCGACCACCGCTACCAGGTCATCGCCCGGATCCAGGACGAGATCAACAAGCGGGTCGCCGACGGCAACCTCTGGGCCGGCATCTTCGGCGGCGTGCTCGAGACGGGCAAGGTCCTGCTCGGCGGGGTCTTCTCGGTGCTGACGGTGCTCGTCCTGACGCTCTACTTCCTCGCCTCGCTGCCGAGCCTCAAGCAGGCGGCCTACGGCCTCGTCCCCGCCAGCCGGCGTCCGCGCATCATCTCGCTCGCCGAGGAGATCATGCGCCGCGTCGGGTCATACGCGATCGGCCAGGTCGCCGTGGCCGCCATCAACGCCTTCTGCTCGTGGATCATGATGACGCTGCTCGACCTGAAGTTCGCCGCGGTGCTGGCCGTGGCGGTCGGGTTCCTCGGCCTGATCCCGATGGTCGGCGCCACCCTCGGCGCGAGCGTGGTCGCGATCGTCGCCTTCTTCGACGAGCCGAAGAAGGCCCTCATCGCGATCATCTACTTCGTCGTCTACCAGCAGATCGAGAACTACGCCGTCATGCCGCGGGTCATGCAACGGACCGTCGCCGTGCCGGGCGCCGTCACCGTCGTCGCCGCCCTCGCCGGAGGCACCCTCGCGGGCATCCTCGGTGCGTTGCTCGCCATCCCGACGGCCGCGGGGCTCCTGCTCATCTACGACGAGGTGCTCGTCCCCCGCCAGCGACAACACTGACGTCGCCTCATGGCTCCGACCAGGAGGCCGTATGCCGCTGAGCCGGGTCTCCCACGCCCGTGACCGCCCGCTCGTCCACCGGTTCGCGACCGGAGTTCGCGCTCACTCGACGGGCGGGGGCCGGAGTTCGGGCTCACTCGACGGGCGGGGGCCGGAGTTCGGGCTCACTGGCACGTAAATAGCCGTCCGTCCGAGCCGAAACCTCCGGCTCTGCCCTATTTGCCCCATTCCATGGGAGCGCCGCAGGCCCGGGTCCGCTCGACGGGTGGGGGCCGGAGTTCGCGCTCGCTCGACGGTCAGCGGTAGGAGGCCCCGGACGGGCGGGCGTCGCGCCGCTGCCAGCACCCGCTGTGCCAGTGCCGCCGGTCCCCGAGGCCGCCGACGCCGTCGGCCGGCCAGACGACGACGTGGGGCGTGCCCGGCGCGATGTCCTGCTGACACCCCGGGCAGAGGTAGGCGCGGCTCGCCGAGGCACCACTCACGGAGCGCACCGTCCAGGCCCGGCCCCGGTACGCCTCCTCCCGCGTCGCCCCGCCCTGCAGCCGCGTCACGTCGAGCGGGACATGGGGCCGCGCGTGCTTGCTCGGGCGGCGGCGGGACGGCATACCGCCCATTCTCCCAGCCCCGCGCAGCGGGGATGTCCCCGGAGAACCCAGCTGGGCGGCATACGACACCCGAGGCCTCAGAGGCCTCGCGCGCGACTCAGGCGTACGTCCGGAACCCGCGCCCCGTCTTGCGGCCGAGGTAGCCGGCCGTCACGAGGTGCTCGAGCAGCGGCGCCGGTGCCCAGCCACGCTCGCGGAACTCGAGGTAGAGCTCGCGCTCGATGGCGAGGGAGACGTCGAGGCCGACGACGTCGAGCAGCTCGAACGGGCCCATCGGCAGGCCACAGCCCGTCTTCATCGCCGTGTCGATGTCGTCGGCGGAGGCGTAGTTGGCCTCGAGCATCTTGACCGCGTCGTTGAGGTACGGGAACAGCAGCGCGTTGACGATGAACCCCGCCCGGTCGCCGCACGTGACCGGGTGCTTGCCGATGCGCCGGCAGAGGTCCTGCACCGTCGCGACGACGTCGTCGTCGGTCGACACGGTGCGCACGACCTCGACGAGGCGCATCACCTGGGCCGGGTTGAAGAAGTGCATGCCGACGACGTCCTGGGGCCGCTTGGTGACGGCGCCGCACTCGATGACCGGCAGCGAGCTCGTCGTCGTCGCGAGGATGGCACCGGGCCGGCAGATCTCGTCGAGGTTCTCGAAGAGCGCCTGCTTGACCTTGAGGTCCTCGACGACCGCCTCGACGACGAGGTCGGCATCGGCGAGGTCGTCGAGGCGGGTCGTGCCCGTGACCTTGGCGACCGCCGCGTCCCGGTCGCTCTCGGTCAGCCTGCCGCGCTGGACCGCCTTCTCGAGGCTCTTGCCGATGGCGGCCTCGACGGCCTGGACCTTCGCCCCGGTGCGCGCGACGTAGACGACGTCGTGGCCGGCCTTCGCGAACACCTCGATGATCCCGGTCGCCATGGTGCCCGACCCGACGACGCCCACGCGGGCGACCGGACGCAGGGCCGGGCCGCCGGCCGCGGCGGCCCGCGGCGTCAGAGCGTCGTCGACCACCTGCGACTGGCCCGGCCCGGAGTACGTGTAGAAGCCGCGCCCGGTCTTGCGGCCCTTCAGCCCGGCGCTGACCATGTGCTTGAGGATCGGGCTCGGCGCGTGGAGCCGGTCGCGGCCCTGCTTGTACATCGTGTCGAGGATCTCGTAGGCCGTGTCGAGCCCGATGAGGTCCATCAGGGCGAGCGGCCCCATCGGGTAGCCGCAGCCGAGCCGCATGGCGTCGTCGATGTCCTCGCGGGTCGCGTACTTCCCCTCGAACATCGACACCGCGTGGTTGAGGTAGCCGAACAGGAGCGCGTTCGCGATGAAGCCGGCCTTGTCACCCACGACGACGGGCTTCTTGCCCAGCCGCTCGGCGAGCGCCTTCACCTCCTCGAAGACCTCGTCACTCGTGATGACGGTCTTGATGACCTCGACGAACTGCAGGACCGGGGCCGGGTTGAAGAAGTGCATGCCGACGACGCGCTTCGGGTCCTGGGTCGCGACGGCGATCTCGGTGACCGACAGCGACGACGTGTTCGTCGCGAGGATCGCGTCCGGCCCGACGACGCCGTCGAGCTTGGCGAAGATCTCCTTCTTCAGCTCGAGGTGCTCGGGCACCGCCTCGACGACGAGCTGGCAGTCGGCGAGGTCGGCGAGGTCGGTCGTGTACCGCACCCGGTCGTGCAGCGCCTCGGCGTCGGCCTGGCTCAGCTTGCCCCGGCCGAGGGCCCGGTCGGTGGAGGTGCGCAGGTGCTGCCGGCCGAGCTCGAGGGCCCGCTCGTCGACCTCGACGCCGACGACGTCGATGCCGGTGCGGGCGAAGACCTCGACGATGCCGGCCCCCATGGTGCCGAGCCCGATGACGCCGACGCTGGTGAAGTCCCGTGCCATGTCTCGGAGTCTGGCAGAGCCCGGATGGCGCTCACAGACCTTCGCGGGGTGAGCATCCCCACGCTGTGGTGGCCCTCACTTCGGGCCGGGCGGTTAGGGTGTCGGCGTGCGTCTCGTCATCGCCCGGTGCAGCGTCGACTACAACGGTCGGCTCACTGCCCACCTCCCCCTCGCCACCCGGCTCCTGCTCGTCAAGGCCGACGGGTCGGTGCTCGTCCACAGCGATGGCGGGTCGTACAAGCCGCTCAACTGGATGGCGCCGCCGTGCTCGATGGCCGAGGTCGAGCCGGACGAGGCCCAGGCCGAGGAGGGCGCCGTCGCGGCGTGGAAGGTGGTCCACGCCAAGAGCGGCGACAGCCTGACGGTGAGCATCCACGAGGTGCTCCACGACAGCGCCCACGAGCTCGGGGTGGATCCCGGTCTGGTGAAGGACGGCGTCGAGGCGCACCTGCAGGAGCTGCTCGCCGAGCACATCCACACCCTCGGCCACGGCTGGTCCCTCGTCCGGCGCGAGTACATGACGGCGATCGGCCCGGTCGACATCCTCGCCAAGGACCACACCGGCACGAGCGTCGCCGTCGAGATCAAGCGCCGGGGCGAGATCGACGGGGTCGAGCAGCTGACCCGCTATCTCGAGCTGATGAACCGGGACCCGCACCTCGCCCCGGTCCGGGGTGTCTTCGCCGCGCAGGCCATCAAGCCGCAGGCCCGCACCCTCGCCGAGGACCGCGGCATCCGCTGCGTCGTGCTCGACTACGACGCGCTCAAAGGCATCGACGACGCGGAGTCGCGCCTCTTCTAGTCCAGCGGCTTCTCGTCCAACGGCGCGGTGGCGAAGCCGTCCGCGTCTACCAGCAGCAGGGTCGGGTCGGCCGCCTGACCCGGACGCACGACGACGGCCGTCTCGCCCCGATGCCGGTCGGCGAGGTCGTCGTAGCCGGCCCCGCCGAAGTCGAGGTCGCCGTCGACCGCGACCGGTGGCACGCCGAGCCCCGCCGCCAACCGCGTGACCGCGGCGTCCCCCGCGAGGGGGTGAGCGGCATACACCGCGGCGACGCGCTCGCCCGCCAGCCGGCCGACGAGCCGTTCGACGTCACCCAGCCCCGCGTCGTCGACGACGACGAAGCGCGCAGCACATTGCAGGTCGCTCACGACTCGACTGTATGCCGCTGGGCCGGCGCCGTCAGGCCGGCACTGTCGCGAGCGGGCTGAGCCCCCGTGAGGTGCGGATGACGTCGACCATCTCGACCATGATCTCGTTCAGCCCGAAGTCCTTGGGGGTGAACACCATCGCGACGCCGGCCTGCTTGAGGGCGGCGGCGTCGGACTCCGGGATGATGCCGCCGACGACGACGGGGATGTCGTCCGCGCCCGCGTCGCGCAGCCGCTGCAGGATGTCGGGGACGAGCTCCATGTGCGACCCGGAGAGGATCGAGAGACCGACGAGGTGGACGTCCTCGGCGACGGCGGCGTCGACGATCTGCTCGGGGGTCAGCCGAATGCCCTGGTAGACCACCTCGAAGCCGGCGTCGCGAGCCCGGACGGCGACCTGCTCGGCACCGTTGCTGTGCCCGTCGAGGCCGGGCTTGCCGACGAGGATCCGCAGCCTCTCGCCGAGCTCCTCACTCGTGCGCGCGACCGCCTCCCGGGCCCGGGCGAGCCCGCCGCCCGGCTCCGCCGAGGTGACGCCGACCGACGCGGACACCCCGGTGGGTGCGCGGTACTCGCCGAACTGCTCGCGCAGCGCGGCCGCCCACTCGCCCGTCGTCACCTCCGCCCGGGCGCACTCGAGCGAGGCCGCCATGAGGTTGGTGCCGGCCGCCGCGTCGGACCTCAGCCGGGCCAGTGCCTGCTCGGCGCGGGCGTGCTTGTCGGGGTCGGCGTCGCGGCGCTCGCGCCACTCGTGGACCGCGTCCGCAGCGGCCTGCTCGACGCTCGCGTCGACGGTCTGGATCGCCGTGTCGAGGTCGGCGGTGAGCGGGTTGGGCTCGGTCGTCTCGAACCTGTTGAGCCCGACGATGACCTCGTCGCCGGCCTCGATGCGACGGCGTCGCTCGGCGTGCGACGCCACGAGGGCGGACTTCATGTAGCCCGACTCGACGGCAGCGACGGCACCCCCCATGGCCTCGATGCGGTCCATCTCCGCCTTCGCGCCCGCGACGAGCTCCGCGACCTTGCGCTCGACGACGACCGAGCCGGTGAACAGGTCCTCGTACTCGAGCAGGTCCGACTCGTAGGCGAGGACCTGCTGCAGGCGCAGGGACCACTGCTGGTCCCACGGGCGGGGCAGGCCGAGCGCCTCGTTCCAGGCGGGCAGCTGGATGGCGCGGGCGCGGGCGTCCTTGGAGAGGGTCACGGCGAGCATCTCGAGGACGATGCGCTGGACGTTGTTCTCCGGCTGCGCCTCGGTGAGGCCGAGGCTGTTGACCTGGACGCCGTAGCGGAAGCGGCGTGCCTTGGCGTCGGTCACCCCGTAGCGCTCGCGGGTCAGCTCGTCCCACAGCTCGACGAAGGCGCGCATCTTGCACATCTCCTCGACGAAGCGCACCCCGGCGTTGACGAAGAAGGAGATCCGGGCGACGACGTCGGCGAACTCGTCGGCGGGCACCTGCCCCGAGTCGCGGACGGCGTCGAGCACGGCGACCGCGGTCGAGAGGGAGAAGGCGAGCTCCTGGACCGGGGTGGCGCCGGCCTCCTGCAGGTGGTAGCTGCAGATGTTGATCGGGTTCCACTTGGGGATCTCGCGCACGGTGTAGGCCACCATGTCGGTGATGAGCCGCAGGGACGGCGCCGGCGGGAACACGTAGGTCCCGCGAGAGAGGTACTCCTTGATGATGTCGTTCTGCGTCGTGCCGGCGAGGGCGCGCACCCAGTCGGCCGGGTCCTCCCCCGCCTCCTGCGCCTGCTGCTCGGCCGCGACCTGGTAGAGGGCGAGCAGCCACATCGCCGTGGCGTTGATGGTCATCGAGGTGTTCATGTCGCGCAGCGGGATGTCCCGGAAGAGCGCGGCCATGTCGCCGATGTGGCTGATCGGCACCCCGACCTTGCCCACCTCACCGCGGGCGAGGACGTGGTCGGGGTCGTAGCCGGTCTGCGTCGGCAGGTCGAAGGCGACGGACAGGCCCGTCTGGCCCTTGGCCAGGTTGCGGCGGTAGAGCTCGTTGCTGGCCGCGGCGCTCGAGTGGCCCGCGTAGGTGCGCATGACCCAGGGGCGGTCACGGACGGGCCGTGACACGGCGGGCTGCGGCGGCTCGGGCTGCGGGCTCGGGTCCTGCTCAGGCATGCCAGTGAACGTACCCGCGCGCCGGTGGGCCGGGGAGTGGCTCAGGCGGTGAGAGTCGACACAGTGTGATGCAGGTGGTCCGGAGCGAGGATCCGCTCGAGCCGGCAGCCGCGGAGCAGGCGCGTCGTGCGCTCGGAGGAGCCGACCAGCCAGAGCCGGCGCTGCTCGCGGCGCGCGCGGCGGTGGATGTGCACGATGACCCCGAGTCCTGTGGCGTCCCCGATCTCGGCCTTCGCGAGGTGCAGGCGCAGCTCGCCGGGGCCCCGGGCGATGACCTCGTGGAGGGCGTCGCGGATGTCCGGGACCGTATGGACATCGAGTCGCCCCTCGATGATCACGTCGTGACCGTCGGGCGCGTCGAGCACGTGGACCGGCGTCCTGCGGTGGCGTTTCAGCGTCATCGGTGACCCCTCTCCTGCTGCCGTCACCATGATGACGCGCCAGCAAACGAAAACGTTGTCTCTGGGAGTCAAGAAAGGGTCAAGAAATACCAAAGTCGCGAGAAGTGCCGTGACCGTCGCCGAGCGGACGCTCCGCTCAGTCTTCCCAGAGGTCCTCGTCCGGCTCGCGGGTCACATCGGCCCCCAACCGGCACAGCGCCTCCTCGAAGCGCGGGTAGCCGCGGTCGATGTGGTGCACGCCGCTGACGAGCGTCTCGCCCTCGGCGACGAGACCCGCGATGACGAGGGCAGCGCCGGACCGGATGTCGCTCGACTGGACCGGTGCGCCGGAGAGTATCGGCACCCCGTGCACCATGACGTGGTGGCCGTCGACCTGCGCGTCGGCGCCGAGCCGGGCAAGCTCCTGGACTGTCCGGAAGCGGGCCTCGAAGAGGTTCTCGGTCACCATGGCACTGCCCGACGCGACCGCGTTGTAGGCGATGGCGAACGGCTGCAGGTCGGTCGGGAAGCCGGGATAGGGCAGCGTCGCCACGTCGAAGGCCGTGGGCCGCTCGGGGCCGGCCGCGACGCGGAACCCGCGCGCGGTGGTCTCGATCCGACAGCCGGCCCGCTCGAGGGCGGCCAGCGGGGCACGCAGGTGGTCGGTGCGCCCGCCGACGATCTCGATGTCGCCGCGGGTGGTGGCCGCGGCGAAGGCCCACGTGCCGGCCGCGATCCGGTCGGGCACCACGGCGTGGGTCGTCGGCTTCAGCGCATCGACCCCCTCGACGACGATGCACGAGGTGCCGGCGCCGCTGACCTGGGCGCCCATCTCGGTGAGCAGGTCCGCGAGGTCACCGATCTCCGGCTCCCGGGCCGCGTTGTCGATGATGGTGCGGCCCCGTGCGAGCACCGCCGCCGTGAGGATGTTCTCCGTCGCGCCGACGCTGGGGAACTCGAGCCGGATCTCCGTGCCGGTGAGGCCATGGGGCGCGGTCGCGACGAGATAGCCGTGCGAGACGTGGACCGACGCGCCGAGGGCCTCGAGCCCGGCGGCGTGCAGGTCGAGGCCGCGTGACCCGATGGCGTCCCCGCCGGGGACGGCGACGTCGGCGGCGCCGGTGCGGGCCACGAGTGGACCGAGCACGGAGATGGAGGCACGCAGCGCCCGGACGAGCCGGTAGTCCGCGCGGTGCCCGACCGTCTCCGGCACGTCGAGCACGACCACCCCGGTCACGGCGTCGTAGTCCACCTCGACCCCGAGGCTGCGCAGCAGCTGCGCCATGATTGTCACGTCCGCGATGGCCGGGACGTTGGTCAGCGTGGTTCGCCCGTGCGCGAGCAGGGCGGCGGCCATGAGCTTGAGGGCGCTGTTCTTGGCACCGACGACGTCCACCTCGCCGACGAGGCGGGCGCCGCCGCAGATCCGGAACCGCTCTCTCACCCGAGAGACCCTATCTGCGACAGTTGGGTGCATGGTCAACCTGACGAAGATCTACACCCGCACGGGCGACGACGGGACGACGGCGCTCGGCGACTTCTCCCGCACCACGAAGACCGACCCCCGGTTGCGCGCCTACGCCGACTGCAACGAGGCCAACGCGGCCCTTGGGATCGCGATCGCGGCCGGTGACCTCGACGAGGACGTCAGGACGACTTTGCTGCGGGTCCAGAACGAGCTGTTCGACGTCGGCGCCGACCTGTCGACCCCGCTGCAGGAGACGTACCAGTTCCCGCCGCTGCGCGTGGACCAGCCCTGGATCGACGACCTCGAGGCCGACTGCGACCGCTACCTCGAGGGTCTGCCCAAGCTGCGCTCCTTCATCCTGCCCGGCGGCACCGCCGGGTCGGCGTACCTGCACCTCGCCACGACGATCGTGCGTCGGGCCGAGCGGTCCGCGTGGGCCGCGATCGCCCAGCACGGCGACGCGCCCGGCTCGGAGCGCGGGACCGGTGGCGTCAACGTCCTGACCGCGAAGTACCTCAACCGGCTCTCGGACCTGCTGTTCATCCTCGCCCGCGTCGCGAACCTGCCGATCGGCGGTGACGTCCTCTGGCAGCCCGGCGGCGGCCGCATCGAGAAGCCCGAGAAGTAGCACCACCGCCACTCGTTCGAGGTAATCCCCCGTCGCATCTGTCCGGCGAATACCTCGAACCGGTTGGTTCAGGCGACGTTCCTCATTGTCGCCTGAGCCGAACCGGCGCTCCGGGCCTCCCTCGTTCCTCGCTCGGGTCCTCGCGCCTTGGCTCAGGCGACGTTGACGTTGAAGCCCGGCGGGGCGGCCTCCTGCCACGACCGGAGCGCGGTGTAGTCGTCGTGGGGCAGGCCGAGCTCGAAGTGCTCGCGGCGTGAGGAGCAGGGCACGCGTTGGGCGCCGGGGATGACGGGGATCGACTCCCCTGCGCCGAGCGGCTCCGGCGTCTCGACGAACAGGGTCTGGCGCGGCCAGCGGTGGCGCGCGCGCAGCGAAACGCCCCCGAGCGTGTACCACTCGAGGGCGTTGTCACCGAATCGGATCAGGCCGAGGCGCCAGCGCTTGCCGGCCTCGGTACGCAGGGCACACACCGTGAGCGGCAGGCCCCGCGAGATGTAGCGCCGTCGCGCGTACGTCACGACGAGGACCAGCGCGACGACGACCAACAGCGTGCCGACCACGATCTCCGTCGAGACGAGCGCGGACGGCACGGCAGGTCCTCAGTGTCCGGCGGCGTGCAGTGACGAGGCGTCGACGTGCTCGGCCACGATCGTCACGACGTCGGAGTCGACCGAGAGGAACCCGCCGTCGACCTTGGCGTGGTGACGCGACCCGTCCATCGCCTCGATGGTGACCTCGCCCGAGACGATGGCGCCGAGCAGCGGCGTGTGGCCGGGCAGGATGCCGAGCTCGCCGCTCGCGGTGCGGCCGCGGACGAACTTCGCCTCGCCCTCCCACACCTTGCGGTCGGCAGCGACCATCTCAACCTTGAGTGAACTCACGTGTTCCTCCGGATCTCAAACAGTGTCAGAAGTGTATGCCCCGGCCCGACCGGCCCGTTCCGCCGGCCGGGTGCCGGAAGGCCCGCCCGTATGCCGCTGGGCGCGCTTCCTGGGAAG
>NZ_AWQS01000102.1 GCF_000576575.1 Intrasporangium chromatireducens Q5-1 | reverse complement strand
CCCCCGGCCCGATCCGCCTGACCGTCGAGCTGCTCGCCGGTGACGTCACCGTCCGGGCGACCGAGACCGACACGACCTCCGTCCGGCTCACCCCCCGAGGGCGGGGCGGCGAGGAGCTCGCCGAGCGGTTCACGATCGAGCAGCGCGGCGACGAGGTCGTCGTGCTCGCACCGAAGCGTGACTCGATCTTCAGCTTCGGCAAGGGCTCCGTCGACGTCGAGGTGACCCTGCCACAGCGCAGCATCCTCGATGCCCGGACCGGGTCAGGTGACATCGACGTCACCGGCATCATGGACCGGGCCCGCGCCGGCACCGGCTCCGGCGACGTGACGCTCGACGAGTTCGCCGGCGGCGAGCTCAAGTCCGGCTCGGGCGACATCTCCGCCCGCGTCGTTCGCGGCGACCTGGCCCTCAAGACCGGCTCGGGCGACGTCAAGGTCGACACGAGCAGCGCCCGCATCGAGCTGGTGTCCGGCTCCGGTGACGTCACCGTGCGCCGCGCCGAGGGGCCGCTGAAGGCCAAGACCGGCTCCGGGGACCTCGTCGTCGTCGCCTCGTCCGCGGACCTCGACCTGATGACGGGCACCGGTGACGTCAAGCTCCTCGCCGTCCACGCCGGCGAGGTCCGCGCCAAGACCGGCACCGGCGACGTCGTCGTCGCCATCGCCGGTGGGGTCGCCACCTATCTCGACCTCAACACCGTCACCGGTGACGTCGACGTCGACCTCGACGAGGCGGCCGGCCCCGACGGTGCCGAGTCCACTGCATCGCTGCACGTCCAGTCCGGCAGCGGCGACATCCACGTCAAGAGAGCACAGGTGAGCCTGTCATGAACACCTCCACGATGGTCCCCTTCCCCGACGCCCTCGCCCGGCAGCTGATCGCGGAGCGCGCCACCGAGCGGACCCGCCGCTACCCGGTCCGCCGTCACACCCGCACCGCGCACCTGCTGCGCCGGCTCGCGCAGCGCTTCGACCCGATCCCGGAGGTGAGCAGCACGCCGGCACGGACCGTCCATGTCGACCGGAACGCCCGCCAGCCGCGCCCGTGGAGCGCCGTCCGGCGCGAGCCGCGCGCCACGCGGCACTGAGCCCAGCGGCATACGGCCCGCGTCGAGCGTCCTCGACGCGGGCCTCGCTGCGGGCCCGCATGGCGGAGCTCAGGAAGTGCGCCGAGCCGCGCGACGCAGGGTCACGAGCAGGCGATGGGCGGTGATGACCGCCAGGGCCCAGGCGAGGCCGATGGCCCAGCCCGCGATGACGTCAGTGAGCCAGTGGTGGCCCAGGAAGACCCGGCTGAGGCCCATCAGCACGACGAAGACCGCGCCGACCGAGACCGTGACGACCCGCTGCCACGCCGCAGTGGTCCCCAGCAGGATGAGATAGACCGCCACCGTCGTCAGCACCGTCGCGTTCAGCGTGTGACCGCTCGGGAAGGACGGGGTGGACTCGTACGGTGGGACGGCGAAGGCCAGTGGCGGTCGGGCTCGCCCGATCAGGTCCTTGCCCACGACCGTCATGAGGAGCGAGCCGGCCGCGGCCACGACCATGATGACGACCGGCGTCCAGGCCCGTTGGAGGACGGCGAGCGTCACGACCACGAGCGTCGCCAGGATGGGCATGCCCACCCCCCCGCCGAGGTCGGTGAAGAGGGTGACGGCCTGGTCGAGGCCGGGGCTGCGCCAGTGGAGGGCGAGGTCGAGGGCCGGCTGGTCGAGGGCCGCCACGCCGTCGTGACCGACGACCGCCTCGTAGACCTCGTGGCTGACGTCGACGAGTGCGAGCGCAAGCGACAGCGAGACACCGGCGAAGAGGATGAAGGCGAGGTTCGCCGCCGACCAGGCGATCGTGCGGTCGGCCGCCGGTCGCCAGCGCTCCGGGAGGCGAGCGGCGATCGCGACCGCGAAGGTGCCGACCACGTGGACCACCCACCGGCCGAGGCGGGTCGGCCAGCCCGCGACGTCTCGGGAGCCGATCGACTCGCTCCGCTGGGGTGGCGTCACAGGTTCGGGCACCCGCCCAGTGTGGCGCACCCTAGGCTGACCGACGTGACGGTGATCGGCGGGGACGGGCTGGCGCGGCCCGAGTGGGCGGCGAGCGACCCCCTCCTGATGGAGTACTACGACACCGAGTGGGGCTTGCCGGTGCGTGACGAGCACGGCGTCTACGAACGGATCTGCCTCGAGGGCTTCCAGTCGGGCCTGTCCTGGGCGACGATCCTGCGCAAGCGGCCGGCGTTCCGTGAGGTCTTCGCCGACTTCGACCCGGACGTCGTGGCCGGGTTCGGCGCGGCGGAGGTCGAGCGGCTCATGGCCGATGCGCGCATCGTCCGGAACCGGCGCAAGATCGAGGCGACGATCCAGAACGCGCGCGCCACGATCGGGCTGCGGCCAGAGGGCGGGCTGGCCCAGCTCGTCTGGTCGTTCCAGCCGGTCGAGACCCCCCAGCCCCGGGACCACTCGGAGGTGCCGACGGTGTCACCCGAGTCGGTGGCCCTGTCGAAGGCTCTGCGCGCCAAGGGCTTTGCCTTCGTCGGGCCGACGACGATGTTCGCCCTCATGGAGGCCATCGGCATGGTGGACACGCACCTCGTGACGAGCCACCGGCGCGGCAGCTCGGGCGTCTGGCCCGCCTGAGTCACTGTCTCCGCACCTCTGCGGAAAGGTGCAGTCAGAGGAAGGACTCGTAGGCGGGCAGGTCGAGGACGCCGTTGCCGGACAGCCCGATGACGATCGTCTCGTCCGTCGTCGCTGCGCGGGCGTGGGCGATGGCACCCGCGACCGCGTGGGTCGACTCGGGCGCCGGGATGATCCCCTCGGCCCGGGCGAACTCGATCCCCGCCGCGAAGGCGTCCTCCTGCTCGACCGCGATCGCGTCGAGCAGCCCGAGCTCCCGCGCGTGCGACACCATCGGCGACATGCCGTGGTAGCGCAGCCCACCCGCGTGGATCGGCGGCGGCACGAAGTCGGCGCCGAGCGTGTGCATCTTGAGCAGCGGGGTGAGCCCGGCGACGTCCCCGAAGTCGTAGCGGTACTCGCCCTGGGTCAGCGACGGGCACGCTGCCGGCTCGCAGGCGACGATCCGCGCTGTCGCCCCGTCGCGCAGGTTGCGGCCGATGAACGGGAAGGACAGCCCGGCCAGGTTCGAGCCGCCGCCCGCACAGCCGAAGACGACGTCGGCGCTCTCACCGAGGGCGTCGAGCTGCTCGAGTGCCTCGATGCCGATGACCGACTGGTGGAGCATGACGTGGTTGAGCACGCTGCCGAGCGCGTAGTGCGCCTCCGGGTCACCCGCCGCGACCTCGACCGCCTCGGAGATCGCCATGCCGAGCGACCCGGTGGTGTGCGGGTCCTTGGCGAGCAGGGCCCGGCCGGACTCCGTGAGGTCCGACGGCGACGGGTGGCAGGTGGCGCCATACGTCTCCATCTGCATGCGGCGGTACGGCTTCGAGTCGAAGGACGCGCGCACCTGCCACACCTCGCACTCGAGGCCGAGCAGCGAGCACGCGAATGCGAGCGATGCGCCCCACTGGCCGGCACCGGTCTCGGTCGTGAGCTTCCGCGTGCCCTCGATCGCGTTGTAATAGGCCTGCGCGACAGCGGTGTTCGGCTTGTGCGACCCCGCCGGGCTGACACCCTCGTACTTGTAGTAGATCCTGGCCGGCGTGCCGAGGGCGCGCTCGAGGCGAAGCGCCCGCACGAGGGGAGCCGGCCGCCACAGCGCATAGATCTCGCGCACGGTCTGCGGGATCTCGACCCAGCGCTCGGTCGAGACCTCCTGCTCGATGAGCGCCATCGGGAAGAGCGGCGCGAGGTCGGCCGGCCCGAGCGGCTCGCGCGTGCCCGGGTGCAGGGCCGGCGGCACGGGCTCGGGCAGATCGGCCGCGAGGTTGTACCAGTGCGTCGGCACGCTCGAGGGGACGACGGCACCGGTCGGCTCGGTGAGTGGCGGTCGGGACGTGACCTCGGTCATGGGCTGGCCTCTCTCGCAGGGGTTCTGCGCGGACCATAACCGCGGGTGACGCCGTGGCGCGCTCCCGTCTTACCTGTCGAGGACCGCTCGCGCGGCGTTGTGCCCCGGTATGCCGCTCACCCCGCCGCCGCGGCGTGCGCCGGCTCCCGCGATGGTGACGTTGTCGTACGGGGTCTCGACGCCCCAGGTGCCGACCTCGGCCGGGGTCTCGGCCCAGGGCCACTGGAGGGAGCGGTGGAAGATGTTGCCACCGGGCAGGCCGACCGCCTCCTCGAGGTCGACCGGTGTCTTGGCCTCGATGCACGGGTTGCCGTCGCCGTCCCGGGCCAGGACGTCCGAGATCGGTTCGGCCAGAACGGTGTCGAGCGAGCGGAGGGTCGCCTCGAGGGCCTTCTGGCGGGTGGCGTCGTTGTCGTCCCGGAAGAGCCGGGCAGGCATGTGCAGGCCGAAGAGGGTGAGGGTCTGCGCGTCGGTGTCCGCGAGCGTGGGCCCGAGGATCGAGCGGTCGCTCAGGGTGTGGCAGTAGATCTCGCAGGGCGGCAGGTCGGGGACCCGGCCCGACTCGGCCTGGGCATGGGCGTCCTCGAGCTGCCGGTAGCCCTCGTTGATGTGGAAGGTGCCGGCGAACGCAGCGGCCGGGTCGGCGCTCGTGTCGCGCAGCCTCGGCAGGCGGGTGAGCAGGAGGTTGACCTTGAGCTGCGCGCCCTCGACGTCGTCCTCGGTCGGGACGGGGTCGGCACCGGCCGCCGCGAGGAGGCGGTTGAGGGTGGCCGGGGCGCAGGCCGCGTGGATCGTGTCGGCCGTGGCCTGGCCGCCGGCCCACCGGACCTCGCCCGTGGCCGGGTCGACGTGGCTGACGGCGGCACCGGTGGCGATCTCGGCGCGGGCCGCGACCGCGGCCTTGGCGAGCGACTGCGTCACCGCGCCCATGCCGCCCACCGGGACGTCCCAGTCGCCTGTGCCGCCGCCGATCAGGTGGTAGAGGAAGCAGATGTTCTGCCGGAGGTCGGTGGAGTGCAGGGAGGCGAAGGTGCCGATGAGGGCATCGGTGCCGATGACGCCGCGGACCGTGTCGTCCGTGACGAGCTCCTCGAGGAGCGCTGCCAGCGGCCGGGTGGTCAAGGCGTCGAAGAGCTCGCCCTCGCCGACGAGCTCGCGGACGGCATCGCGCGACTGGAGCGGCTCGAGGACCGTCGGGAAGAGCCGCTCGGCAAGCGATCCCATGCGTCCGTAGAAGGCCCGCCATGCGGCATACGCGTCGGCGCTGCCGGTGACGGCGCGGAACCGGGCGGCCGTCGCCTGCTCGTCACCGGTGTCGACGAGCAGGCCGAGCGAGGGGTCGGACGGCACCGGGGTGTAGGACGAGTAGCGCCGCCGCACCAGGCGCACGTCGAGGTCGAGGTCGGTGATGACCTGCTTCGGGAGGAGGGAGACGAGGTAGGAGTAGCGCGACAGGCGTGCGTCGACACCCGGGAAGGCCTGGGCCGAGACGGCAGCGCCGCCGACGTGGCCGGCCTGCTCGAGGACGAGGACCCGACGACCGGCGCGGGCCAGGTAGGCGGCGGCGGTCAGACCGTTGTGGCCGGCCCCGATGATCACGTCGTCGTAGCGCATGGCGACACCCTAGGTCGCCCCCCGCCCCTCCCGTCGAGCGGGCACTACCCGTCCGTCGAGCGGGCACTACCTGTCCGTCGAGCGGGCACTACGTGTCGGTCGAGCGGGCGCCTCGGACGGCATAGCGGTGCATCGTCACGCCGTCCTCGAAGGACTGCTGCTCGAGGAGGTCGAGCTCGACCTGCGGGGTCGGCTCGTCGAAGAGGGGACGGCCCCGGCCGAGGATGACCGGGTGGGTGAAGAGCAGCAGCTCGTCGAGCAGGTTCGCCTGCAGCAGCTGGGTGGCGAGCGTCGCGCCGCCGACGCCGATGTCGCCGTCGCCATCGGCGCGCAGCCGCGCGAGCTGTTCGATGGCGTCGCTGCCGCCGATGACCCGGGTGTTGTGATCGGCGCTGTGCCGGGTGCGCGACACGAGAACCTTCGGCTTCGACGTCCAGATCCGGCCGTACTCGCGCAGGTAGTCAGGCAGTGACTCGTCGTCACGAGCGTCCGGCCAGAAGGGGTCCATGATCTCGTAGACCTTGCGGCCCTGGATCATGAGCGCCAGCGCCGCGGCGCGCGCGTTGAACTCACGGTGCAGCGACTCCCCGATGCGCACCCACTCGCCGCCGCCGTCCTCGCCGGGTGCCGCCTCGATGCGGAGATCGAGCGAGACGTTCATCCAGTAGACGAAGCGACCTGGCATGGGACTCCTTGGTCCGTCGTGGTGGGCCCCACGCTACCGGGCCGGCTTTGAGGAGGCGCCGAAAGCCGGGTGAGCGGCATACGGCATCGCTTTTCAATAGGGTTGCGAGCGTGGGATTCCCGGAGAACGTCCTGGCGCGCGGCGAGAAGGTCGAGAAGAGCCTGCACCCGCACTGGCTCACCGTCGCACTGCCCACCGTGGTCGCCGTCATGCTGCTCGCGATCGGCGTCGCCGTGGCGGTCCTCACTCCCGACGACCGGACCGGCAACACCATCCAGTGGGTCGTCGTTGCGATCATCGTGCTGGCGGCGATCCCGCTCGTCCTCGTCCCCTTCCTGCGGTGGCGCACGACCCACTACGTCATCACGAGCCACCGGGTCATGGTCCGGCGCGGGATCCTCACCAAGTCGGGCAAGGACATCACCCTGTCGAAGATCACCGACGTCTCCTTCGAACAGACGCTGCTCGACCGGATCATCAACGCCGGCTCCCTGCGGATCGAGTCGGCCGGTGACAGCCCCGACGAGATGCTGCGCAACATCCCGCACAGCAATGTCGCCCAGCAACTGATCAACCGGCTCATCGACGAGGACGACCTCCGGCGTCGCCGCGCCGTCGACGACTGAACGCTTGACGGACAGGCGGATGGTGAGAAGGTCGGAGCATGACTGAGGCCACGACGACCGCCACTGACGCGACACCCGCCTACCGCTCCGCTCGCGACTCCCTCCTCGCCCTCCGCGACGACTACGACGCCGCGGTCCGCGACTTCCGGTTCCCCGACGTCGGCGACCGGTTCAACTGGGCGATCGACTGGTTCGACAGCTTTGCCCGGGGCAACGACAAGCCCGGTCTCGTCATCGTCGAGCAGGACGAGTCGGTCGGGCAGTGGACCTTCGACGAGCTGGCTCGCCGCTCGGACCAGGTCGCCGCGTGGCTCGCGGGGCGGGGCATCGGCAGGGGCGACTCCGTCATCGTCATGCTCGGCAACCAGGTCGAGCTGTGGGAGACGATGCTCGGCGTCATGAAGCTCGGCGCCGTGATCATGCCGACCACCACGGCGGCCGGTCCCGGTGACCTCGTCGACCGGATGGAGCGCGGCGCGGCCCGCGCTGTCGTCACCAATCCCGGCGAGACCTACAAGTTCGACGACATCGAGGGCGACTACCTCCGCATCGCGGTCGACCGGGGCGTGGAGGTGCCGGAGGGCTGGGAGGCCTACTCAGCGGCATACAAAACGGAGGCGAAGCCCGCCGAGCACCCGGGGACCGCTCCGAACGACCGGCTGCTCCTCTACTTCACGTCCGGCACGACGAGCCGGCCGAAGCTGGTCGAGCACACCCAGGTGTCCTACCCCGTCGGCCACATGTCGACGATGTACTGGCTCGGGCTCAAGCCGGGCGACGTCCACCTCAACATCTCGAGCCCGGGCTGGGCCAAGCACGCGTGGTCGTGCTTCTTCGCTCCATGGATCGCCGAGGCGACCGTGTTCATGTACAACTACGCGCGGTTCGAGCCCGAGGCGCTGCTGCGCGTGCTGCGCACCCACGACGTCACCTCGCTGTGTGCGCCCCCGACGGTGTGGCGGATGCTCATCAACGCCGACCTGTCCGGTGGCCCGGGCAGGCTCCGCGAGGTGATCGCTGCGGGGGAGCCGCTCAACCCCGAGGTCATCACTCAGGTCAGCAAGGCGTGGGGCCTGACGATCCGGGACGGCTACGGGCAGACGGAGACGACGGCCCAGGCGGGCAACACCCCCGGACAGCCGGTCAAGCCCGGCTCCATGGGACGGCCGCTGCCCGGCGTTCCGGTCGTGCTCGTCGACGCGCTGACCGGCGAGCGGGCGGTCGCGGGGGAGGACGGCGTCACCGAGGGGGAGATCTGCCTCGACCTGGCTGCGCACCCACTGCCGCTGATGACCGGCTACCAGGGCGACGAGAAGCGCAACGCCGACGCGATGGCCGGCGGTTTCTACCACACCGGCGATGTTGCGACGATGGATGCGCAGGGCTACATCACCTATGTCGGGCGCACCGACGACGTCTTCAAGGCGAGCGACTACAAGATCAGCCCGTTCGAGGTGGAGTCGATCCTCATCGAGCACGTCGCCGTGGCCGAGGCCGCCGTCGTGCCGACCCCTGACCCGGTCCGTCTGGCCGTGCCGAAGGCCTACATCGCTTTGGCCCCGGGATTCGAGCCGGGCGCGGACGTCGCGCGCTCGATCCTCGCGCACGCCCGCGAGAAGCTGCAGCCGTGGCAGCGGGTCCGGCGCATCGAGTTCTTCGAGCTGCCCAAGACGATCTCGGGCAAGATCCGCCGGGTCGAGCTGCGGGGTCGGGAGGTCGAGCTCGACGCGGCCGGCGACGAGCGGCCCGAGCTCGAGTGGCGCGACGACCAGTTCCCCGACCTCAAGGGCTGAGTTGGGGGCTAAGGGGTCCTGCCACGTCGAGTGAGCGCAAACACCGGTTCTCACCTGTCGAGTGAGCACAAATGGCGGTTGTCACCCGTCGAGTGAGCGCGAACTCCGGTTTATCGGCGATCCGTGAGTTCGCGGGCGAAGGTGTGCGGTCCTGACGTATTCCACAAACAAAGTGGCTCAAACCGTTGCCAACTCCTCGAATCTGTGTTCTAATGGCTGGAGGAGGTAGCCATGGCGACGGAGCCCATCACAGCGCAGCTGGACTGCTCCTCCATGGCCGCCCCCAGCGCCCCCTCGGTGGCCATGCCTGCCGTGTCGACCTGCTGCACCCGCCGCAGCGGGGCGCCCGATCCTCGCTCGAGCGCTGGTGCCAGGTGGGCGTCGAGTCAGTGCGGCAACACGAGCGGAAGGCCGAGCCGCGACTACGCGCTGTGGCCCCCTTGGTCGAGGCACTGACGCGGGCGACAGTTGATCCGCCATCAGCGGAGTCTTTGCAGGCTGCCATGGACGCCGAGCTGCGGGTCGTCGAGGCGGTCGAGCGCGCGAAGGCCGCCCTCGACGCGCAGGCGCTGGATGCCTTGGCCCGGATGCAGTCACTGGCCGAGGCGATGGTCGCCGCCGGTCCCGTGGAGGCTCGTGCGGTGCCCGTGTGCTCTGAGGAGCTGGTCGCCCTTGAGGTCGCGACCGCGACGGGACTCTCTCAGCGGGAGGTCGCGGTCCGCGCCGAGCTGGCCACTGGGCCCGCAGGCCGGTTCGGACGGCTGCGCGAGCTGCTCGCCGAGGGCAGCGTTTCACTGCGCCGCGCGTGTCAGGTCGTGGAGGAGACGCGCCACCTTGAGCACGACGCGGTGCAGGGGCTGGTCGAGTCGGTCTTCATGCCGACCCGGGACGGCGCTGGTCTGTCCGCGGACCTTTTCCGACAGCGGCTGCGTCGAGCGGTCCTGCGCGCCGACGCCGACGCAGCCACCGCTGCTGCGCGGCGTCGGGCTGCCCGCAAGCGCAACGGTGCGCACGCCCAGATCTTCGATGACGGCACCGGTCAGCTCACGATTCGCAACGACGCAGACAAGATTGCTGCGGCGATCGACCGGGCGGACGCCGCAGCACGGGCCGCGAGGGCGGCGGGCGACCCTCGGAGCCTCGACCAGCTGCGTGCCGACTTCCTCACCGGGGCGGCGAGCTATGGCCAGCCCTGCCCGCCCGGCGGCTGCTGTGGCGCCGAAGGCGGCGCCCCTCACGCCCCAATGTCAGCGACAGGACCCGGGACGCCGACCTCCGGCCCTGGCCACCGGGCAGCCGGCCCGTGCCACCGGGCAGCCGGTACCGGCAGCCAGGCAACCGGCCATGAGCATCACGGCGTTGACGACGGACCAGAGGCGCGCCCTTGCGGCTTTGCCCCTGACTGGTACGCCAGTTTCGGGCACCGACCGGCCGCCAAGGTGTGGATCGTCGTGCCGGTCACGACCGCGCTGGGTCTCGACGACGAGCCCTGTGAGCTGCCGGGACACGGCTGGGTGGCAGCGGAGCAGGCCCGCGCGATCATCACCGCCGACGGCTCGATCTGGCAGACGATGCTGGCCGACCTCGACACGGGCGCCGCACTTCGCCTCTCCCGCGCCGGCTATCGGCCCACGGCCGCGATGACCGAGCATGTGGTCGCTGTCGACGGCGTCTGTCGAGGGCCGGGCTGTACAGTCCCGGCGTCGCGCTGCGATCTCGACCATGACGTCCCCTATCCGCATGGGCCCACGGACGTCGCGAACCTGACCGCGAAGCACCGCCAGCACCACCGCATCCGCACCGCCGGCTTCTGGCGCGCTGTCCGCGATCCGCTCGATGCCCGAGTCACCTGGCGCACGAGTGCCGGCCGCCGTTACGTCACCTACCCGATGGACTGGCTCGAGGGCGTGCGCCCCAGTCGCAGGTTCGGTGGCTACGACTACAACCCCGAGCCGAGCACCCGCCGTTACGGCCCGCACCCGCACCCTGACCACGGCAGACCGCAACCGCCTGGCGCCGCGCCCGAGCCGCCACCGTTCTGAGCGGCCACTGGCCACTCCGCTCTCCGCCTCCCCGGATGAACGCCGGCCGTCAGGGACGGCCCGTCCCCGTCGCCAACCCGGTTTCGGAGCCTGTCGCCAAGCCCGTGGCCCGGCCCGTTGGAATGGTGGTGGTGGTCGCCGGGGCCTGGGTCCCGGGGGCCGCCGCCCCCTCGGGTAGTGGCGCAATGTTGCGGGTCGTCGTCGGCTCGATCCGGCTGCATGTCCGCGCCGGCTGGTTCGCGTCCCCAGCAGACGGCTGGCGCTGCTGCTTGTCGCTCGGCGGCTGGATCGTCGGGTCGATGGTCGTGCCGTTGATGACCTGGATCGAGTCGTACGCCGGCCGGCCCTCGAGCAGGTTGCGGTAGCTGTACCGGGTCAGCTGCGTGAGGTTGCAGCTCGAGCCGAACGTGACGATGTCGAACGCGTAAGGCTGCCCGGTGAGCTCGGCAGCCTCGCCCGTCGTGTAGTGGGAGAAGAGCCCGCCTCCGGTGAAGGTGCCGACCTGGATCCGGTTGCCCTTCAGGTCTGCCGAGTGGATGTGTCCGTTGACGAGGATGCGGGCGCGATCGACGCCGGTGGCGGCATACGGTTCGTGCGTGACGACGATGTCCGGCTCCGGTTCGGTCGCCATGGTCCGATTGAAGGCGTCGACCGCAGGTGCCTCCTTCGCCTTCGGGTCCTTGTTGTCGTCGCCGAACCATCGCGGATCGTTGAAGCCGGCGATCCGGAGGCCATGGAAGCTGAGCTCGTGGTAGTTCCCCTGCGGCCCCTGCAGGAGCACGACGTTGGGGATCTTGCGCAGCCGTTCGAGCAGCGCCCGGTCCGTCGGCGACGACTGGTCGTGGTTGCCCGACACGAAGATGTAGGGCACGCCCAGCGACTCGATGCTCTTGAACAGGCCTGAGGTCTCGGCCTCCTCGATGCGGCCGAAGTTGATGAGATCGCCGGAGTCGATGACGGCGTCGATCTGCTCCTCATTGATGATCGAGCGCAGCAGGGAGTACTGGTTCGCGCCGTGGATGTCGGACACGAGCAGGAACCGCGCCGCGACCGGCTTGCTCAGCTCGCCGGGGACGAACTTGGCTTGCAGCGCCTGGGAGACGGCGAGCAGGTTGCGGACGTAGGGCGTCACCGCGGCGGCCCGAGCCTCGAGGCCGGTGAGCATGCCGGTGTTGCGCTGGACGAGCCCGAGCACACCCGTGGTGGTGAAGGACTGGAACCGGTTCGGCTGGTAGGTCAGCGCGGTGCTGGCCCCCGTCGCGACACAGGTGACGGCGAGCGCGGAGGCAACCAGCCCGAGGTAGGGCGCCTGTGGCCGTCGCCGGATCGCGTAGTGGATCGCCGTCGTCAGGGCGAGGGCCACGATGAGGGCGCCGGCGACGAACCGCAGCCCGACCCCGATGACGGCCGAGCGGATCGCGTCCGAGATCTGGGCGTCGGTCGGCTGCAGGGAGTCGACGGACACGTCCGGGCGAGTCAGCAGCCCGGTGATCTCCTCGCGCACCGACACTGCGACGTCGAGGCCCGGCGCGACGAGCGGGGAGACGAACTGCAGGTCGACGTCGCCGACGATGGTGGGCGCGTGGAGCACCGGGTCGTGCCGGGGGATGACGTCGAGCCGCAGCACCGCCCGGTAGTGGTCCGTCTCGACGACGGTCGGCGCGAGGTTCGTGGCCGCCACGCCACCGAGGTAGCAGATCACGAGCACCGCGAGCCAGCGCCCGAGCATCTCCGCCCGGCGCATCCACACTCGGCGACTCGTGCTGGCCATCGCCCTCACTCTATGTGCCGCCCTGCGACGACCCACGGAGTGCTTTGGCACAATCGCCCGCATGTGGATCGTCGCCCTGGTCGTCGCGGCCGTGCTGCTGACCCTCTCGACCCGTCAGCTGGTCCTGGCGAACCCGCGGTCGCCGCTGCCCTGGATGGGCCGCCCCGAGCAGGAGCCCGGCAGCACGCTGCTGCTTCGCCTCGGCGGGGCGTTCGCGGGCCTCGTCGGCGGTGTCCTCACCCCGACGCACCTGCTCACGTGGTTCTTTGTCGGCATCGTCATCGCGTTCGTGCCGACCGTCGTGCTGCAGGCCCGGCACAACGCAAGCGTCCACGGCTGAGCGGGAGCACGCTCAGCGCCATACGGCATGGTCGTATGCCGCTCAGCTGGCTTGCGCGGCGACGCGCGGCGCCGCTGGCGAGGGGGCCGCAAGACGCCGCTCGCCGAGAATGTCGACGACGACCTGCGTCGCGACGTCGACCACGGTGCGGAAGGCAATGAGTGCGAGACCGGCCCTGACCTGGTCGTCCGGCAGCAGGGTCATGGTCATCGCGCCCACCAGGGTGCCGGCCATCAGCGGGAGGCAGCGGGGGATGGCGGGCACGACCGCCATGATCGGGGAGACGACGTCCCGCTGCCCGCGGAAGAACCATTGGTAGGCAAGGGAGTACGTCGTGCTGAGCAGGATCGCGCCGACGATGACGACATACTGCACGACGCCTCCGGTCAGCCCCATCGATCCCGCAATGACGGCCGCCCACACCCCCATGACGAGGGACCAGATGCCGAAGAAGACGGAAGCGAAGAGCGGCGCGAACCGGCGCAGGTCCCGCGAGCCAGCCCGGGACGTCAGCGCCCGGATGACCGACCAGCCGAAGATGACGACCGACTCGATCCAGTAGACGAGCACGACGTCGCCGAGGGTGATCTGGCGGGTGGCGAGCGCCACGAACGGCAGCAGGTTGCTGCAGACGGCAAGGGTGATCCCGAGGGTGCGCGCGAGTGGACGCGGGAGGCGGGCCACGAGCGCCTCGAGGATGGGCACGCCGATGAGCCGGAGCAGCACGTTCACCCGGCCACCCTAGGTGAACAGCCGCCGCTGGAGCGTCCACGGAGCAGCCGGGGACCTCAGTGGTGACGAGTCGGGTGCGGAGTCAGCGACCGTGAGTCAGAGGTACTGTCCCGTCGGGCCGCCCTCGTGCGGAGCGGTCGGCATGCCGGGGTGCACACCCGGAGGCTGGCCGTAGGACGAACCGGGCCGACCCTGCGGTCCCTGGGGGAGGGCACGCATCTGGGCGAGCTGCTGCTGGGCCGCCATCTGCTGAGCCACGAGCGCGGTCTGGATGCCGTGGAAGAGGCCCTCGAGCCACCCGACGAGCTGGGCCTGGGCGATCCGGAGCTCGGGGTCGCTCGGCGACTCGTCACGGAACGGCGAGGCGATCCGGTCGAGCTCCTCGACGAGCTCGGGAGCGAGGCCGTCCTTGAGCTCTTCGAGCGACTGGTGGTGGATCTCGGCGAGCCGCCGGCGGCCGGCCTCGTCGAGGGGCGCGCTGCGGACCTCCTCGAGGAGCTGCTTGATCATCGAGCCGATGCGCATGACCTTGGCCGGCTCCTCGACGAGGTCGGCGGGGTTGGTGCGCTCCCGCTCCGTCTCACCGTCCGCGGAGCCGGTGCTGGCGCCGGAGTCGGCGACGCCCATGCCTTCGGGGGTCACCACGACGATGCGCGGTTCCTGCTTGGTCCCGGTGCTCTCGTCGTCCGGGCCCTGGGGCTGCGTCTGGTCGTCACTCATGTCACTCATCCTGCCGCACCTCCTACCCGCCCCCGTCCGGAGGTATGCGTGCCGGCCGCAGCCTCCCGCACCGTCGAAGGCCACCAACCGACGAAGGGCCACCAACC
>NZ_AWQS01000101.1 GCF_000576575.1 Intrasporangium chromatireducens Q5-1 | reverse complement strand
CTCTCGATCATGAGAACTGCACTCTCGATCAGGATGAGCGCACTGTCGATCGGTCAGTCGCTGATGCGCTCTCCGCTGTCGGCGTTGAAGACGTGCACGTGCCCCTGCTTCGGCTCGAGGTAGACGACCTCGCCCTTCTCCGGGGGACGACGCCCGTCGACGCGGGCGATGAACGGGGAGTCGGCGTTCTCCTCACCCGTCGTGCCGACCTGCTTGGCCTTCGTCGAGCCGTAGATGTAGGCGTCGGCCCCGAGCTCCTCGACGACATCGACCGTGACCGGGATGCCGTCGCCGTCCTCGGACATGTGCAGGTCCTCCGGCCGGACGCCGAGGGTGACGTGCCCGGACGCCTTGGATAGCTCCTCCCGCGCCACCGGCACGGTGTGCCCGGCGACGTCGACGCCGCCGTCGACGATCGGCGCGTCGAGCAGGTTCATCGCGGGCGACCCGATGAAGCCGGCGACGAACACGTTGGCCGGGTGGTCGTACATCCGTCGGGGCGTGTCGCACTGCTGGAGGATGCCGTCCTTGAGGACCGCGACGCGGTCGCCCATCGTCATCGCCTCGACCTGGTCGTGGGTGACGTAGACCGTCGTGACGCCGAGGCGCCGCTGCAGCGAGGCGATCTGGGTGCGCGTCTGGACCCGGAGTTTCGCGTCGAGGTTGGAGAGCGGCTCGTCCATGAGGAAGACCTGGGGCGAGCGGACGATGGCGCGGCCCATGGCGACGCGCTGGCGCTGGCCGCCCGAGAGGGCCTTCGGCTTGCGGTCGAGGTACTCGGACAGGTCGAGGATCTTGGCCGCCTCCTCGACGCGCTTGCGGATCTCGGACTTGTCGACGCCGGCGATCTTGAGGGCGAAGCCCATGTTGTCGGCGACGGACATGTGCGGGTAGAGCGCGTAGTTCTGGAAGACCATCGCGACGTCGCGGTCCTTGGGGGACAGGTTGGTCACGTCGCGGTCCCCGATGAGGATGCGTCCCTCGTTGACCTCCTCGAGGCCGGCGAGCATCCGCAGCGAGGTGGACTTGCCGCAGCCGGACGGGCCGACGAGGACGAGGAACTCGCCATCTGCGATCTCGATGTTGAGGTCATCGACCGACGGCTTGGAGTTGCCCGGATAGATCCGGGTCGCGTGGTCGAACGTCACTGTTGCCATGGGCGTCTTTGCCTTTCCTTCACCGGCAGGAACGTGCCGGACGATCCGTTGTAAAGGTGCCGACCCGGATGGGCTGGCACAGTCATCATGACGTATGCCGCTCGGCGGGCAAAGCGCGGCCCCTCCGTCCGTGGCCGGATCGTTGCAAGAACTTGCTGCAAGACAGCTTCAGAGGCTCGCAAGTTCTTGCTACGGTGCTCCCACTGGTGGCGGCGTGTGCCACCTGGTTTCGAAGGAGAATCCATGCACAAGCGTGCGTTCGGCACCGTGTCCTCGGCTGCCGTCACCTGCGTCGCAGCCCTGGCGCTCAGCGCCTGTGGCGGGGGCACGACCCCCTCCACGAGCAGCACCCAGCCCGCCGGCCAGTCGTCGTCGACGACGACCGAGGCAGCACCCGCCCCCTCCGAGTCGACGACGGCCGCCCCGGTCCGTGACGCCAACGTCGACCTCGTCATCTGGACGGACAACGACCGCGCCGCGGCCGTCAAGAAGTACGCCGACCAGTTCGGCGAGGAGCAGGGCATCAAGGTCCAGGTCCAGGTCGCCCCGGACGTGCGCGCCAACTTCAAGGACGCCACCAACGCCGGCAAGGGCCCGGACGTCATCGTCGGTGCCCACGACTGGCTCGGTGAGCTGGTCCAGAACAACGCGGTCGAGCCGATCCCGATGTCGGCCGACGTCCAGGCACAGTTCTCGCCGGAGGCGATGGGCGCCACGAAGTTCAACGGCCAGATCTACGGCGTGCCCTACGCCGTCGAGAACATCGGGGTCGTGCGCAACACGGCCCTTGCCCCCGACGCGCCGAAGACCTACGAGGACATGGTCAAGAACGGCCAGTCCCTCATGAAGGCCGGCAAGGCCGAGGGCGTCGTCGTCCAGGAGGTCGGCAAGACCGGCAACGCCTACTACACCTACCCCTACCTCAAGGCCTTCGGCGGCGGCATCTTCGCCGTCAAGGACAACGGCGACTACGACCCCAACAAGGTCATCGTGAACAGCGCCGGCTCGGTCAAGGGTGCCCAGCAGCTCGCGCTGCTCGGCAAGGAGAAGATCCTCTCCACGAACGTCGACGGCACCAACGCCGACGCCCTCTTCGACGGTGGGAAGTACCCGTACTACATCACCGGCCCGTGGGCCATCGACAAGGCGAAGAAGGCGAACATCAAGTACGCCATCTCGCCGCTGCCGACGATCGCCGGTGGGCAGATGGAGCCGTTCCTCGGCGTCCAGATGTTCTACGTCTCGGCCAAGGCCAAGAACAAGGCGTACGCCGAGGAGTTCGTCCTCAAGTACGTCACCAAGAAGGAGATGCAGGTCGACCTGTTCAACATCGGTCACCGTCCGCCGGCCCTCAAGGCCGCCTACGACGAGGTCTCCGCGAGCGACCCCGACGTCAAGGCCTGGTTCGAGGCCGGCAAGGGCGCCCTTCCGATGCCGAACATCCCGGCCATGAACGCCGTCTGGGGCCCGCTCGGCCAGGCCGGTGCGGACGTCATCTCGGGCAAGGCGAAGCCGCAGGAGCGCTTCGACGCCGCCCAGAAGGAGATCGTCGCCAACATCAAGAAGGGCTGAGTCCCAGCCCTCCTGGGGAGGGTGCCGTATGCCGCTGAGCCAGCTCAGCGGCATACGGGCCCTTCCCGTCCTCCCGCACGTCCCCGCGTCTCGGTCCTGACGGAGATTCAATGAAGAGTCGCTCGCCCTACGTGATCCTCAAGTGGGCCATCATCGCGGTGGTCCTGGCCGGGATCGTCTATGCCGCAGGCCTGTTCGCGGCGAACGGCCAGCTCATCCTGGTGGTCGTCCTCGGCCTGATCGGCCTGGCCATCCTCGCTGTCTATGCGACGCGGCGTGCCGTGCCGATGAAGTACCTCCTGCCGGGGCTCATCTTCTTCCTCGCCTTCCAGATCTGGCCGGCGGTCTTCACCGGCGCCACGTCCTTCACCAACTGGGGCGACGGGCACAGCCTGACCAAGCAGGAGTCGATCAAGGCGATCACCCAGTCGTCGGTCGTCGAGGTGCAGGGGCAGCCGCGCTACGAGCTGTCGGTCGCCGTCAAGGAGGGCGGCGACGTCGCGACGGCGGACCCGGTCTACATCCTGACTAACCCGCAGACCAAGCAGGTCTACGCCGGCACCAAGGACGGGCTCACGGAGCTGTCGGCCACTGACGTGACGCGCAACGACCTCGGTCGGGTCACCGCGGCCAAGGGCTACACCATCCTGAACGGCCGGCAGGTCAACGCCCGCCAGGACCTGGACGACTTCACCGTGCCGACCCGGGGCGGCGCCGCGATCAAGAAGGTCGGCCTGTCGGAGGCCTACGAGGGCAAGCCGACCGTGACCTACGACGCCGGCCGGGACCGCATCATCGACCACCGGCCCGAGGCACAGGGGCAGCCGGCCAAGGTCTACGGCCCGTCCAACGCGACGTGGGTCAACGTGCAGAACCCCGACGACCGCCTCGCCCAGGGGTGGAAGGAGAACGTCGGGTTCGCGAACTTCAAGAACGCGCTGACCAACGACACGCTCCGGGCCGGCTTCCTCAAGATCGCCGGCTGGAACTTCGTCTTCGCGATCGTGTCGGTCCTCTCGACCTTCCTGCTCGGCCTCGCCCTGGCGCTCCTGTTCAACGACGAGCGGCTCAAGGGCAAGAAGGTCATGCGTGCGGTCCTGATCCTGCCCTACGCGCTGCCCGGCTTCGTGACGGCGCTCGTGTGGGCCTCGATGTTCAACCAGCAGTTCGGGCTGATCAACAACCTGACTGGCCTCACGGTCGACTGGCTCGGCAACGGCATCGCGGCCAAGTTCGCGATCCTGCTGACCAACCTCTGGCTCGGCTTCCCCTACATGTTCATCGTGTGCACGGGGGCGCTCCAGTCCATCCCGGGCGACGTCAAGGAGGCAGCCGCCATCGACGGCGCTTCCGGCTTCCGGACGGTCCGCTCGATCACCATGCCGCTCGTGCTCGTTGCCGTCGGCCCGCTCCTCATCGCGTCGTTCGCCTTCAACTTCAACAACTTCTCGCTCATCTTCCTGATGACCGAGGGCGGACCCTTCGAGGGTGGCCAGAGCGCGATCGGCTCGACCGACCTGCTCATCACGTACGCCTACCGGCTGGCGTTCACGAGCGCGGCGCCGAACTTCGGCTACGCCGCGGCGATCTCGATCTTCATCTTCCTCATCGTCGCGGTCGCCTCGTGGTTCGGCTTCCGTCAGACCAAGGCACTCGAAGAGGTGAACTGACATGGCGATCGCCACTCACGAGCGGCTCGAGGTCGCGAACCAGATCCAGGTCGTCGGGCACAAGCGCAGGACGGGCACCTGGTGGAAGTACGCACTCGCCGGGGTCGCGCTGGTCTGGGCGCTCTTCCCGATCGTCTTCATCGTGTCTGCCGCGATGAACCCCTCCGGCACGCTCAGCACGACCTCGCTCGTGCCGAACAACGCGGGACTCGACAACTTCACCGAGCTGTTCTCGCTGCGCCCCTACGGCTCCTGGTACAAGAACACGCTCATCGTCTGCGGTGTCGGCGCGTTCGCCAGCGTCTTCATCGGGGCCTCGGCCGCCTACGTGTTCTCCCGCATGCGGTTCCGTGGTCGTCGGGTCAGCCTGATGATCCTGCTCCTCGCCCAGATGTTCCCGGTCATGCTCGCCTTCGTCGCGATCTACCTGACCTTCTTCACGATCGGCGAGGCGCTGCCGGGGATCGGGCTGAACACCCAGGCCGGCCTCATCCTCGCCTACCTCGGCGGGGCGATGGGCGCCAACGTCTGGCTGCTCAAGGGCTACTTCGACACGGTGCCCCGCGAGCTCGACGAGGCGGCCAAGGTCGACGGCGCCAGTCATGCCCGGATCTTCTTCACCATGACGCTGCGACTCGTCATGCCGATCCTCGTGACGGTCGGCATGCTCTCGTTCGTCGGGCTGTTCAGCGAGTTCCTCCTCGCCAGCATCTTCCTCAAGGACGCCGACAACCAGACCCTCGCGGTCGGGCTGTGGTCCCTGCTCAAGGCCGACAAGAACAAGTACTTCGGCCCGTTCTGCGCCGGGGCACTGCTCGCCTCGCTGCCCGTCATGGGCCTCTACTTCGGGGTCCAGCGCTGGCTCGTCAGCGGCCTGACCCAGGGGTCGGTGAAGTGAGCCCGACCCCCGCCCGCACCCCGGCCACCGCCTCCGCCACCCCGGCCACCGCCTCCGCCGCACCGGCCACCGCCTCCGCCGCACCGGCCGCACCCGCCGCAGCCAAGGCACCGACCGACGACCCCTGGCTGCTCCAGCCGCACCACGACGGCTCGTCCCGCTACGTCTCCGAGCGGAACCCGCGTCTCGGCGACACGGTGCAGGTGCTCGTGCGGGTCCCCCTCGAGTCTGCCGTCTCCGCGGTCCACGTCCGGACGGCCCCCGACGGTGAACAGCGGTTCGCCCGGGCGCGGCTCGCCCGCACGACGGACACGGACGCCTGGTGGTCGGCCACCATCGTCTGCCACAACCCGGTGACGAACTACCGGTTCCTCCTCTCGGGTGGGCCGTCCAAGTACGCCTGGCTCAACGGCACCGGCGTCCACCTGCGCGACGTGCCGGACGCGAGCGACTTCCGGCTCGTCGCGTCGGAACAGCCGCCGCCCCACTGGGCCAAGGGCGCCGTCGTCTACCAGATCTTCCCCGACCGGTTCGCCCGGTCCGAGCAGGCCGACCGGCGCACGCCGCCGGACTGGGCCATCCCCGCCGAGTGGGACGACCCGGTCGACACCAGTCCCCACGCCGTGGCCCACCAGTTCTACGGCGGCGACCTCGACGGGATCAGCGAGCACCTCGACCACATCGAGCGGCTCGGCGCCGACGTCGTCTACCTCACGCCGTTCTTCCCCGGCCGGTCCAACCACCGCTACGACGCGGCGACGTTCAACGCGGTCGACCCGGCGCTCGGCGGTGACGCCGCGCTGCGCCGACTCACCCGCGCCGCCCACGGACGTGGCATGAAGGTCCTCGGTGACTTCACGACGAACCACACCGGCGTGACCCACGAGTGGTTCGAGACGGCGACCGGTCCCGGCGGCAAGCGCACGCCGGAGCGGGACTTCTACATCTGGGAGAACGGCGACTACGTCGCGTGGCTCGGTGTGCCGACCCTGCCGAAGCTGAACCACCTGAGCAACACGCTGCGGCAGGGGATCTTCGAGGACCGCCGCGGCGTCGTGCGCAAGTGGCTCGGCCGGTCCGGCGGCCTCGACGGCTGGCGCGTCGACGTCGCCAACATGACCGGCCGGTGGCGCGCCGTCGACGTCAACCACGACGTCGCCCGGCAGATGCGCGCCACGATGGGCCGGCACCACCCGGACGCGCTCGTCGTCGGCGAGCACTTCCACGACTACACGACGGACGTGCCCGGCGACGGCTGGCACGGCGTGATGAACTACGCCGGGTTCTGCAAGCCGGTCTGGACCTGGCTGCGCGAGCCGGACGACACCCCGAACTTCCTCGGCGCGCCGGTGCCCGTCCCCGTCCTCGACGCCCGCGCCGTGGTCGACACGATGCGTGACTTCACGTCGCGGATCTCGTGGCAGGCGCTGACGCACTCGTTCAACCTCGTCGGGTCGCACGACGTGACGCGGGTGCGCACCCTCGTGGGCGAGGACGCACGGCTCGTCGACGTGGCGGCCGGTCTGCTCCTGACGATGCCGTCGATCCCGATGCTGACCTACGGCGACGAGATCGGCATGGAGGGGACCTTCGGCGAGGACGGGCGGCGCCCCATGCCGTGGGACGAGTCCCGTTGGGACACCAGGCTGCTCGACGTGTACAGCGGTCTGATCTCCGCCCGCAAGGCCTCCACAGCGTTGCGCCACGGCGGACTGCGCTGGGTGCACGCCGCCGACGACGCCATCGTCTTCCTCCGGGAGAGCGCCGACGAGACGGCCCTCGTGCACGTCGCCCGTGCTGCACATGAGCCGATCCGGCTCCCCGTGCGGCACCTGGCGGGCATCGGGACGGGGAGAGCGGCATACGGTCCGGCGCCGCGGATCGGCAAACGCCAAGTCACGCTGCCCGCGAACGGGCCACAGGTACGGGTGTGGACGTGGAAGCCGGCCGACGGCGGTCCGCGCCCCAGGAGGAGGAGACGCACGTGAAGGCGCGCTTGCGCGACATCGCCGAGCAGGCCGGGGTCTCGGAGGCCACCGTCTCGCGGGTCCTCAACGGCAAGCCCGGTGTCGCGGAGTCAACGAGGCAAGCCGTCCTGACGGCCCTCGACGTGCTCGGCTACGACCGGCCGAGTCGCTTGCGGCGCAAGAGCGCCGGACTCGTGGGCCTCATCGTCCCCGAGCTGACCAACCCGATCTTCCCGGCCTTCGCCCAGGTCATCGAGAACTCGCTGGCCCAGAGCGGCTACACGCCGGTGCTGTGCACGCAGGTGGCCGGGGGAGTGCATGAGGACGACTACGTCCAGATGCTGCTCGACCGCGGCGTCTCCGGGATCATCTTCATCTCCGGTCTGCATGCCGACACGACGACGGACCCCCAGCGATACATCGCGCTGCGCGAGCGCGGCCTGCCGCTCGTCCTCGTCAACGGCTACATCGACGGGGTCGACGCGCCGTTCATCTCGAACGACGACGTCGCCTCCATGGGCCTCTCGCTCGAGCACCTCGTCGCGCTGGGGCACCGGGAGATCGGCCTGGCGATCGGCCCGGACCGCTACGTCCCGGTGATCCGCAAGATCGCCGGGTTCCGCAACTCGTACCAGGAGCTGCTCGGCCGCTCCGACGTCGACCACCTCATCGAGCGCTCGCTCTTCAGCGTCGAGGGCGGCGCGACGGCGGCGGGCCGCCTGATCGACAAGGGCTGCACCGCCGTGGTGTGCGGCTCGGACATGATGGCGCTCGGCGCGATCCGCGAGGCACGCAAGCGGGGGCTGCAGGTGCCCCGGGACTTCTCCGTCGTCGGTTATGACGACTCGCCGCTCATCGCCTTCACCGACCCGCCGCTCACGACGATCAGGCAGAGCGTCATGGCGATGAGCGAGGCGACCGTGCGCGCGCTGCTCGACGAGATCGCCGGCCAGCCGTCGCCCCGGGCGGAGTACGTCTTCCGTCCCGAGTTGGTGGTGCGGGGGTCGACCGGCGCTATGCGCCGTCGCTGAGCCGCCGACCGCGCCTGTCGAACGCGATCCTCGTGGTCGAAGGCTTTGGTATGCCGCTGTGCTCGGCCCGGAACGCTGCCTCCGGCAGGTGGGTGGCGCGGTCGGGCGGGCGGCTGGCTCGGTCAGCCGTGCTGGGCGACGGCGCGGCGGGCGAGCAGGTCGGCCAGCAGGAGCGCGACGGCGTCGGTGTCGGCGATGCGGTGGCGCGCTGCCGTCGTGCCCGGCCCGACCTTGACCGTCACGTCACCGGGTGCCTCGAAGCGGGCGAACACGTCCTCGTCGGTCACGTCGTCGCCGAGATAGACGCGGGCGGCGGGCCCGATGGTGCGGGAGAGCGCAACGAGCGCGCTGCCCTTGTCCGCAGGGGAGACGGACAGCTCGAGGACCGACTTGCCCTCGAGGACCCGGACACCGTCGCGGGACTGCCCCAGCGAGCGGGCCTCCTCGAGGGCGGGCCGGGCCACGTCCTCGGGCAGGCCGCGCGTGTGGACCGCGACCCCGGCGGCCTTCCGTTCGACCCGCGCCTGCGGGTGTCGCGTCGTGACGAGGTCGCGCAGCTCGCCCTCGAGCACGTCGAGCCGAGCGAGGTCGTCGCCGGTGAGCGCCCGCGAGTGCATCCCCGACTGGACCGCCGGGTTGGTGGACTCGGCACCGTGGCTGCCGATGAGCGTGATGGCGTCCTCGCCGCTCAGCCCGGTCAGCAGGCGCAGGGTCGTGAGGTCACGCCCCGACACGATGGCGACGTGCACCCCGGGGAGAGCGGCGAGTCCGTGCAGCGTCGACATGACGCCCTCGGTCGGCTGCACGGCGAGCGGGTCGGGGTCGAAGCCGGCGACGACGCCGTCGAAGTCGGTCGCGACGAGCAGGGGCTGGGCATCGGCCACCGCGTCAAGGGCAGCCACGACGTCCTCGGGGAGCACGGCCCGGGCGCTGTCCGTGGCATCGCGGTGGGCCATCACGGGTTGGGCTCCGCCCGGTCCGGGGCCGCGTCGAGCGCGGCGAGGAACCGCGCCGCCCAGCGTTGGACGTCGTGGTCGGACACGCGCTTGCGCAGGGCTCGCATGATCCGCTGCTTCTCCCGCTCCGGGGTGTTGATCGCCCGCAGGATCGTCTGCTTGAGCCCCTCGATGTCGTGCGGGTTGCACGAGAAGGCCTGGTGCAGCTCGTGCCACGCGCCGGTGAACTCACTGAGGACGAGCGCACCGCCGAGGTCGAAGCGGCACGTGACGTACTCCTTGGCGACGAGGTTCATGCCATCGCGCAGCGGCGTCACGAGCATGACGTCCGCGGCCCGGAACAGCGCCGCCATCTCCTCCCGGGGATAGGCGTGGTGCAGGTAGTGGACGGCGGGCGCGCCGATCTGGCCGAGGTCACCGTTGATCCGCCCCACCGTCTGCTCCACGTCGGCGCGCAGGTGCTGGTAGGCGGCGACGCGCTCCCGGCTCGGAGTCGCGACCTGCACGAGCGTCACGTCGGGCGGACCGATGCGCCGGTCCGCGAGCAGCTCCTCGTACGCCTTGAGCCGGTGCCGGATGCCCTTGGTGTAGTCGAGTCGGTCGACCCCGAGCATGAGCACCTTCGGGTTGCCGAGCTGCTCGCGGATCTCCGCCGCGCGCTCGCCGACGGACGGTTCGCGAGCCAGCGCCTCGAGCCCCTTGAAGTCGATGGAGATCGGGATCGCAGCTGCCCGGACGCGTCGGCCGGACCCGTCGTCGACGGCGACCGTGCCGGCCTTGGTCTCGGCATGGATCAGCTGCCGGCAGGCGCGGACGAAGTTCTGCGCGTCGGCCTGGCGCTGGAAGCCGAGGAAGTCCGCACCGAGCAGGCCCCGGAGCAGCTGGCCACGCCACGGCAGCTGCGCGAACAGCTCGACCGGCGGGAACGGGATGTGGTTGAACCACCCGATCCGCACGTCGGGACGGAGAGCGCGGACCATGGCCGGGACGAGCTGGAGCTGGTAGTCCTGCACCCAGATCCGGGCACCGGGGGCGGCGACCTCGGCGACTGCCTCGGCGAAGCGCTCGTTGACGCGCTGGTAGGCGGTCCACCACTCGCGGTGGAAGGAGGCCGGGACGATGACGTCGTGGTAGATCGGCCACAACGTGTCGTTGGAGAAGCCCTCGTAGTAGCGGCGCACCTCCTCGGCGCTGAGGGCGACGGGGACGAGGTGGGTCCCCTCCTGGTCGAACGGGGCCGGCGCCTCACCGGGCTCACCGGCCCACCCGACCCAGGCGCCGGGCTGGTCGCGCATGACGGAGTCCATCGCGGTGACGAGACCACCCGGGCTGCGCCGCCACTCGGTCTCCCCGGAGTCCAGGATGACCTGGTCCACCGGCAGCCGGTTGGCCGCGATGACGAGGTCGAAGGTCTTCCCGTGTTGCGACGACGGCACTCGATCAGCTCCTGGTCGATTTTGTCCCACTGTAGTCACCGATCTCTGGCGCCCAGGCGTAGGGCGCTCTACTGTCGAGCCAAGGCAGCTCACGTTCGCGCGAGGAGGTCGACGTGAAGATTTCTGATGTTCTGCGGTCGAAGGGGCATGGGGTCGTCACCATTGCCCCCGACGAAACCGTCTCCGGACTGCTCGCTCTGCTCTACGAGAACCGCATCGGTGCCTGCGTCGTCAGCACGGATGGCAAGACCATCGAGGGCATCGTGTCGGAGCGGGACGTCGTCCGGAGCCTCCATGCGGAGGGCACCGCGGTCCTGCTCGGCCCGGTCTCCCGAATCATGACGAGCGACGTGACGACCGGCCGGGCCGACGACGAGGTGTCGTCACTGGCCGCGACGATGACGAACGAGCGCGTCCGGCACGTGCCGATCGTCGACGAGGACGGAGTGCTGACGGCCATCGTCAGCATCGGCGACGTCGTCAAGAGCCGGCTCAACGAGCTGCAGTCGGAGCGCGACCAGCTCCGTGACTACATCACCCACTAGTCGAACCGGCATAGCCTAGGGGGCATGGCTGCCCGCGACCGCACCGAGAGGGTCACGACGACCCTCTCTGCCGGTGCGTCGGGCGGGCCCTCGCCCGGTTCGCGTGGGGCTGGGGAGCCGGAGCGGCTCGGCCGCTACCGGCTCGTCGAGGAGATCGGCGAGGGCGGGATGGGCGTGGTCCACCTGGCTCTCGACCCGCGGGGCCGGGCCGTGGCCATCAAGGTGCTGCGCACCCACGTCGCCGCCGACCCCGAGGCGCGGGACCGGCTCGGGCGTGAGGTCGAGACCCTGTCCCTGATCCGGGACGACCGCGTCGCCGGCGTGCTCGACGCGGACGTCATGGGACCAAGGCCCTACATCGTCACCCGTTACGTCGCCGGGCCGTCGCTCGACGAGGTCGTGTCCCAGGACGGCCCGCTCGGCCCCGAGGCGCTGCTCCGGCTCGCCCGGGGCATCGCTGAGGCGATCCGCCGGATCCACGCCTGCGGCGTCGTGCACCGAGACATCAAGCCGGGCAACATCCTGTTGGAGGACGGCGAGCCGGTCCTCATCGACTTCGGCATCGCACACCTGCAGGACGACGTCCGACACACCGTCGGCGGCCTCGTCATGGGCACGCCCGGCTACCTCTCACCCGAGCTCGTCGAGGGCGCGCCGATCACGGACGCGACCGACTGGTGGGGCTGGGCCGCGACGATCACGTATGCCGCATCGGGCCGCCCACCGTTCGGGCGCGGGCGCATGGAGGCGGTCCTGAGTCGGGTCCGCGCCGGTGAGGTCGACCTGACGGGGGTCGACCCCCGGCTCGTGCCGCTGCTGCGCGCGTCCCTCTCACCCGACCCCGGCGCCCGTCCCCACGCCGACGAGGTGCTCGATGCCCTCGAGCGCTTCGCCGGCGGACACGCGGCCACCGTCCCGGCACCCTCCGGCGAGGTCTGGGACGACCCCGCGCGTCGGGTGCCTCCCGGCTCCACGCGCGTCATGCAGCAGCGGGGCACCGCGGTGATGCCCCGCGTCCCCGACCCGGTCCCGGTGCCCGAGGCGCAGTGGCCACCACCCGCTCGAGGTCAGGTGGTTGGGGGCGGCGGCTCAGCGGCATACGGGCACGACGTGGCGGGCCTCGACGACGACGAATGGGACGACGACGAGCTCGCCCCCGAGGGAGACCCGCGGATCGGGCTCGCGCACCGCACCGGCACGTTGCTCGCCCTGGCGGCTGCGTGGCTGGGCCTCGCGGCGGCCCTGCCGGGGGTCGCGCTGCTCGCCGTCGCCGGCTGGTCGGTGCTGGGTCGGTCGGTCGACCGGTCGATGACCGGGCTCGTCCGGCGCCGCTACGACCGGGGACGCCGGCGCAGCGACGTGCCGTGGGCCCTCGTCGCCAGTCCCTTCCACCTGCTCGGGGCCGCGGTCGCGACCGTGGTGAGCCTGCTCCTACCGGCCACGGTTGCCGTCGCCGCGATCTTCGCGTCGTCCCTGCTCGTTGCGAGTCTGCGCGGCGGAGTCCTCACCCCGGGGTCGCCCGGCACCCTCCTCGCGGGGGCGGCCGCGGGGCTGTTGATGCTGTGGTGGGGCCCGGGCGGGACGTCCCTGCGGCGTGGCTCGCGGTCGGTCATCCGGCGTGTCGTCCCGAGTGCCCTGCCCGCCAAGGTCGTCGGAATCGTCTGCGTGGTGGGCGGATTCGTCCTCGTGGGGATCGCCCTCGCCCAAGGTGGGAGCCTCGCCTGGACGCCGTGGAGCGGTAACCCGTTCGGCGGCTGACCCCCGCCGGCGCGTCCGTCGGGTAAAGGACCGGTCAAGAAAAGGTCACGAAAAAGTCTCGGTCTGGCTTGTGTCGGGGCCCCTTGGTCACGTACGGTCGTCTGGCAGCGGCATCCGTTCGGAGGGCATCGAGGTCCACTCGAGAGCTTCGGACCTGCCGCTTCGCCCTGCTCGGACCCTCCTGGGCGGGACCCACAACTTCACACGGCACATCCCACAAACCGGTCCCTGAGCGCGCCGAGCCTCGCCAGCCAGGGACATTGCCCGGGTCCCGGGCACGGGCGAGGACGGGGGAACCACTGTGGCCCCACAAGGGCCTAGGGGTGAGGTCGCGCAAGCGACGGGGCAGCCTGACGCCCCAACCCGACAGCTAACCCCGCAGGCGCCGTCAGGAAGGAACAACATGCAGTACCACCAGTCGAAGCACGCTGCGGCGAAGAAGATCTCGCTCAAGCAGCGCGCTGCAGGCGTCGGCATCGCCGGCGCCGCCACCGTTCTCGGCGGCATCGCGATGGCCGGCTCCGCCAAGGCGGACTCCTCCGTCTGGGACCGGGTCGCGGCCTGCGAGTCCGGCGGCAACTGGCACATCAACACCGGCAACGGCTTCTACGGCGGCCTCCAGTTCACGACGAGCACCTGGCGTGCCTACGGCGGCGGCGCCTACGCCTCGCGCGCCGACCTGGCCAGCCGGGCGCAGCAGATCGCCGTCGCGCAGCGCACCCTCGCCTCGCAAGGCCCCGGCGCCTGGCCGGTCTGCTCCGTGCGCGCGGGCCTGACCCGCGGCAACGGCGGTGCGTCCTCGACGGCCGCGGCCTCGCGCTCCACGACGCGCCAGGCGATCGCGCCGAAGAAGGTCACGACCAAGAAGTCCTACGCGGCCCCCAAGGCGAAGACCTACCAGGCGCCGAAGGCCCGCACCACCTACGTCGCCCCCAAGAAGGTCAACCGCGTCGGCACCTACGCCGCCCCGAAGGCCAACACCGGCAAGGGCGCGAAGATCACCATCGTGCGTGGCGACACCCTCTCGAAGCTCGCGGCCAAGCACCACGTCAAGGGTGGCTGGCAGGCGCTGTTCAACGCCAACCGCGGCACCATCCAGAACCCGAACCTCATCTTCGTCGGCCAGGTCATCCACCTGCCCTGAGTGAAGTGAGTCGATCGGCCCCACGAGGTTCGCCTCGTGGGGCCGATCGCTTTTCTGGTATGCCGCTGACTCCGTTACGCTTTCGGCGTCCCGTCGAGCGTGGCGGGGCCCGCTGGCGTGGCGCAATCGGTAGCGCACCTGTCTTGTAAACAGGTGGTTGGGGGTTCGAGTCCCCCCGCCAGCTCCGTGCTGCGATGGACCAATAGTGCCCCTGACGTCCGGTTTTACTGGTATGGACAGAAGGTTGGGCGGGAGTCCCACGGGGACTCGAAACGAGTTGAGTCCATAACGTTGGTGTACGACGAC
>NZ_AWQS01000100.1 GCF_000576575.1 Intrasporangium chromatireducens Q5-1 | reverse complement strand
CGCCGACACAAGGAAGGTAAACCAGTGAGCCACGGACACGGACACGGGCACGGACACGGCGGTGGAGGCTCGGCCGCCGGGGCCCATCGCTGGCGCCTGCAGCTGACCTTCGGGCTGGTCGCCACCTTCTTCGTCGTCGAGCTCGTCGTCGGGCTGACCTCCCAGTCGCTGGCGCTGATCAGCGATGCCGGCCACATGGCGGCCGACGTCGTGGCCCTGGGCGCCGCCCTTGTGGCAACCCGCATCGCTACCCGGACGGACACCACGGGCCGGCGGACCTTCGGCTCCTACCGCGCCGAGGTCTTCGCCTCCGGTCTGGCCGTCCTGCTCATGCTCGGCGTGTCGGTCTACATCTGCATCGAGGCGATCGGGCGTATCGGGGGCGAGCCCGAGGTCGCCTCCGGCCCGATGCTGCTCGTCGGAGCGCTCGGACTCGTCATCAACCTCATCAGCATCGTGCTGCTGCGCGCCGGCGCCGACGAGAGCCTCAACATCAAGGGGGCCTACCTCGAGGTCCTGGCCGACACCCTCGGCTCCGTCGGCGTCATTGCGGCCGCGATCTTGGTGCGCTCCACCGGCCAGGTGTGGTGGGACACCGTCGTGGCCCTGGCCATCGCCATGTTCGTCGCCGTCCGCGCCGTCATGCTCGGACGCGAGGTGCTCGCTGTGCTCGGCCAGCACGCCCCGGCGGGCATGCACCCCGACGAGGCCGAAGAAGCCCTCTCGCAGATCCCAGGGGTCGTCGAGGTTCACGATCTGCACGTGTGGACACTCACGTCGGGCATGAACGTGGCCACCGCCCACCTCGTCACCGCTGACGCGAGCCCCGGCGAGCCCTCAACAGACTCCGCCACCATCCTCTCGGCGGCCACCGCCGTCATGCGCGAGCGCTTCGGCATCGAGCACGCCACCTTGCAGGTCGAACCAGCCGGCTCCAGCGCGTGCGCGCAGACCTCCTGGTGACGAACAGCCACCCCGTCCGCAGAGGGACGGACGGGGTATCCGACCCCCAACGACACCATCGCCCGAGACGGAAGGTCGAGGTACCCACGCCAGCCGGGGCGACTGCCGCGATCCAGCCGACCCGACGCCGGTCACGCCTGTACACCTCTGCTCTCGCCGCTACCGTGCTCGCGCTCAGTGCGGTGTCGGTGACCGTGGTCACCGGCCGGCCGGCCCTCGCGGCGTCACGAGCCCTCGCCCCGGCGTCCCTCATCGCGGACGCGGCGCGCACGCAAGGCCCGACCACGCCCGCTGACACCCTCCCCGGGTCGGGCGACCAAGACCCCGCCCACAGCGCCCCTCCTGCCGCCGAGCCGAAGGACCACTCCCGGGTATGGGCTGCCACCACGGCGCTGCTCCTGACAAGCATGCTCGCCCTGTGGCTGCGTGACCGGGCCCGACGAAAGGACAGCCGATGAGCGCCGTGACCCAAGCGCTGACCCTGGTCGCGTTCCCAGTGGCGGCGGCCGCCGCCGGCACAGCGGTCTCCATCGTGCGGCCGCCCGGGCCTCGGCTCGTCAGCGCCATCCAGCACTTCGCAGCCGGCGTCGTGGTCGCCGCCCTGGCAGGGGAGGTCCTACCCAGCCTGCGCAGGGAGGGAAACCTGCCGTACGCCGTCATCGGGTTCACCGCCGGCGTGGCCGTCATGCTCGCCATGGCCGCCTACTCCCGCCGGCAGGAGTCCGCGTCGGCCTCCCAGTCTGAGCGCACACGAGCCGCGGCGGCGGACATGCAGCCCCGAGCGGAGCACGCGCGAGGCCTGTCCACCTCCGTGACCCGCCAGGTCGCTCGCAGGGCGGCGGTCGCCCTGCCGCTCGGCCTGCTCGTCGCCGTCGGCGTCGACCTCGTCATCGACGGCCTCCTGGTGGGGCTAGGCGCAGTCCTCGGCTCCGCGCAAGGGATCATCATCACCCTCGCCCTGACTCTCGAGATCCTGTTCCTGTCCCTGTCACTGGGTAGCGAGCTCACCGAAGCGGGCCTCAACCGCGGGCAGTCCGCCGCCACCGTCGTCGGCCTGGCCCTGTTGACGGCCGTCGGCGCCGTCGGAGGAGCCGCGCTCCTCGCTGGGGCCGGCCCTGCGACGCTGGCCGTCGTCCTCGCCTTCGGCGCTGCCGCCCTGCTCTACCTGGCCGTCGAAGAGCTGCTCGTGGAGGCTCACGAGCAGATCGAGACGACCGCCCTGGCCGCGATGTTCTTCCTCGGCTTCCTCGCCGTCTACGTCCTGGGCGAGATCGCCAGCTGAGACCGGGGTTGCGCCACCCCTCCAGTCCGCCTCGGGCCGCCCCACATCTGCATGCCGTCTGCACACAGCCAGCATCGACGCTGCATGCGCGCAGGGTCCACTGGAAGTGGAGGAAAGGAGCACATGATGAAGCACAGAACAGCAGCAGTAACCGGTCTCACCGCCCTCGTCCTTGCCGGCAGCGGAGTAGGCATGGCGGCGGCCAACGAACACCTACCCTTCACCCACTCGGACACGGCCCCGGCCGCAACCGTGCAGTGCCCGACCGGGCACACCGGCACGGCGACACGCACCACCGCGGTGACGCGGCTGCCGCAGCTCGCGCCCGCCCACGCACAGGCGACCCACCGGACCCACGACGACCAGCCGCCAACCGCGGTGCAGGGCCACACGGTGACCATCCGTCCGCAGGCCACGGCCTCTCACCACCCGACGGTCAGTTCTGCTCCGCACGAGCACGGGACCGTACACCGGCCGGACGCCACCCAGCAGCCGCGAACGACCCCGGCTCAAGCCACGACGACCGGAGACCACCACGGCGAGCACGCTGAACACGGGCAGGACTGCGGTTGACCAGGACATCAGCGCGCATGCCTGACCGAGGGTGCGCCGGCCGGCACGGCTCCGGCTCGGGGCCAAAGGCCCTACATGCCGACCGGCGAAGCCTCATAGCCTGACGGAGCGGACGCTCCGCGAGGAGGCGCAGATGACCACGCGAGGCCACTGGTTCGGCAGTCTCGGCTGGAGGCTGCTGGCTGCCTTCCTCACCGTCGCGGTGGGCGCGGTCGCCGTGCTGACGCTCGTAGCAGTGGTGTCGGTGGACCGGAGAACGTCCGCTCTGGCGGACGAGCAGCGAGCCGCCCTGACCAGTCAGATAGCGGCCGCTCTCGCCGCCGCCTACGTGAACGGTCGCGGCTCCTGGCGACCGAACGACCTTGTCGCGACCCAGTCCCTGGCCGCCGCCCACGATGCCCACGTCACCGTCCGGGACAGCACCGGCCACGAAGTCACCACGCTCGAGGCCGGCCACCACGACGGCAGCTCGGGGTCCGTCACCCCCGCCCCTCCGGCCACCAGCCCTGGGCCATCGCCCACTCCAACGACCACCACACCGCCCACCCCCGGCGAGCCGCACCACGACGAGTCGATGCCTTCCGTTCCTCAGTCCCGGCAGCCACGGGACGCCGCCCGGGATCCCGACGCCGGGCTGCTCGCGACCGCCCCGATCGCGCCCGTCGCCGCCACCGCGACAAACCGTCCACCGCAGTCCGCATCCTCCGGAGCAGCGTCGGCGAACATGACCCCGTCTCCGCGGACGAGCTCGCCACCGACTCCGCCCCCGAGCCCGCCGGCGCACGAGCAGCCCACCGTCGTCACAGTGCCCATCGTCGTCAACGGCACGCAGGTGGGAACCGCTGACCTCACGTTGCCGGCAGGAGCGGACTCGACAGTGACCGCCGCTCGTGACGCGCTGCTGCGCACCGTCGGGCTGGGCGCAGTCGCAGCCGTGCTGCTCGCGGCAGCCGCCGCCGCTTTCGTTGCCCGGCGGATGTCCCTGCCGCTGACGGCACTGGCCAGCGCAACCCGGTCCTTCGCCCGCGGCGACCCGAACCCGGAGCGGCTCCTGCGCCCGGCACCCGGCGAGCTCGGCGAGGTCGCACGCTCCTTCACCGCAATGGCAGCAACGGTTCGCCGCCAGGACGAGCTGCGCCGGGCCGTCGTCGCAGACGTGGCCCACGAGCTGCGCACCCCGGTCACGATCCTGCGCGGACAGACCGAGCAGCTCCTCGACGGCGTAGCCGCACCGACCACCGCCCGGCTGGTGTCACTGCACGACGAGGTGCTGCGCCTCGAACGACTCACCGACGACCTGGCCACGCTCTCCGCCGCAGACGCCGCAGGCCTCGATCTGCACACCGACCGGGTGGACTTAGCCACGCTGACCCGCGGCGTCGTGACCTCGATGGACGCCACCTTCGAGGGCGCGAGCCTGCACGTGGACGTGGCAGCCGGGCACCCGGTGTTCGTCGACGCGGACGCCACCCGGCTCACCCAGGTCATCACCAACCTGCTCACCAACGCCGCAAAGTTCACCCCCGTCGGAGGCGCCGTGACGGTCACGGTCGCGCGCAAGGACGCTGACGCCCTCCTCGTCGTGGCCGACACCGGACCCGGCATCCCGGCCGACGAGCTGCCGCACCTGTTCGAACGGTTCTGGCGCGGTCGGGCGGCGGGACCTCGCGCGGGAAGCGGCATCGGGCTGGCGATCGTCCACGCCCTCGTCACCGCCCACGGCGGGACGGTCACCGCCGAGAGCCCCAGCGGGGGTGGCGCACGCTTCACCGTACGTCTCCCGATCAGGACGTCGCCGGGACAGCCGCATGATCCCGTCGACCCCCTGGCTGACGCGCGCGCGCCCCTGCAGCCGCCCCCGGTGAGGAGGTGAGGCACAGTGCCGTGTGTGCTGGTCGTCGAGGACGAACCGAAGATCCGAGACCTCCTCCGCTCCTACCTCGAGCACGACGGGCTCACCGTGCTCAGCACCGGCCTCGGCGCCGAAGGCATCACCCTGGCCCGGCACGCCCAGCCGGACCTGCTCCTGCTCGATCTGCGCTTGCCCGACGTGCCCGGCGAGGAGGTCGCCCGAGAAGTCCGCTCCTTCAGTCGCCTGCCCATCCTCGTGCTCACCGCCAAAACGAGCAGCGAGGAGCGCATCCGCGGTCTCGAGCTGGGCGCGGACGACTACGTGACCAAACCCTTCAGCCCCCGCGAGGTGGTCCTGCGAGTCCGCGCCATCCTGCGCCGCACGGCACCGGCACAAGCCGACAACGACGACGGCCCGGCCTCGTACGGCGACGGGGAGGTCGTCCTCGACGAAGCGCACCGTTACGCCGTCGTGCGCGGGCAGCCGGTGGAGCTCACCACCACGGAATGGAAGCTCCTCGCAGCCCTGGCGTCGGCGCCGCGTCGGGTGTTCTCGCGCTACGAGCTCATCAACCGCGCCCGGGGGTATGAGTTCGACGGCTACGAACGCACCGTCGACTCCCATGTTCGCGACCTTCGAGCCAAGATCGAGCTCGATCGGCACCACCCACGCATTCTGGAGACCGTGGTCGGCGCCGGGTACCGCTTCATGCCCCGGCGAGACCCAGCAGGGCCGCCGGAGACTGCCGGGCCGACACCGACCTGAGCATGACGGTCCGAAGCCCGAGGGACGCTGCCGGGCGTGGCGCTGCCCCGCCCCCGCGTCGTCAGGTCAGCGTGACCCGGCATCCACGGGATGTCCGCGCAGCGGAGACGGCATGCGTGAGGTGCGGAGTCCGTCGAGGATGACCAAACACCTAGGCGCCCTCGTGTCCGACTGCCCCGACCTAGCCATCTGAACCGTGATGCAGTTCCTGAGGACCATGCCGCGCTCCGCGCGCTCGCGCCAATGAGCGATGGTTGTGGCTTGACCTTGCGAGCATGATGCTTGTGTGAACGTCGAACTGCTAGTGATCCCGCAATGCCCAGGCTTGGACGAAGCGGCGCGGTTGTTGCGGACTGCTCTGAATGACATCGGTCTGGCGCAAACGCCCTTCACGGTGGAGGTCATCGACACCGACGAGAGGGCCCGCTCCCGTGGCTTCGCGGGCTCACCGGCGTTCGTCGTCGACGGCGTCGACCTGTTCGCCAGTGCTGAAGCGGCTGGCTCGATGGCATGTCGGGTCTACTCGACCCCGGACGGTCTGCGGAACGTGCCCGCTGTGCGGGACCTTCGCCAGGCTCTGAAGGAGCAAGCGGCGAAGGCCGCGGGGTCTGACCGTGGACACCCCCGTAGTCACCGCCCAAGGGGCGTCTGACTCGCCGCTTCCGGGACAATGCTGGTGCGCGTGTCCCGAGGCCATCAGCGACCCTGTCCCGGGCGGGGACGGCTGTGGGGCGTCGATGAGGACGTGGCTGTTTCCGCGCCGTCGCAGCACCCATCGTCGCAGCTCGGCGCCTCACCACTGCCCCAGTCGGGAATCAAGGACGTCGGGCCGCACTCGCAGGCCTCGCCGCGCCAGGCCTCGATACCCTCGCGGACCGCGACACCAGCGATGACCAGCGCCGCGACCGGGTCCGCCCAGGACCAGCCGAGGAGCGCGTTCGCGAGCAGCCCCAGCAGCAGCACCGCCGACAGGTAGGTGCACAGCAGCGTCTGCTTCGAGTCTGCGACGACGCTGCCGGACCCGAGCTGGCGGCCGGTGCGGCGCTGCGCCCACGACAGGAATGGCATCACCAGCAGCGACGCGGCGGCGATCGCGATACCCAGCGTGGACGGCGAGGCTTCCCCGGACCCGGTCAAGGTCCGGACGGAGTCGACTGTCACGTAGATGGCCAGAGCGAAGAACGAGACCGCGATCAAACGCAGCGCCTGCTTCTCCCGGGTCTCCGGGATCGGGTGCCGGAACTGCCACAGGATCACCAGGCCGCTGCCGACCTCCACCAGCGAGTCGAGGCCGAACCCAATGAGTGCCGCCGAGGACGCGGCAGCGCCCGCTGCCACCGAGATTGCGGCCTCCAGCATGTTGTAGCCCACCGAGGCGCCCGCCAGCAGCTGCGCCCGACGCCCGAGCTGACGCCGCCGCTCCAGCGACAGCGCAGTCGAGGGGGCAGCCGCCGTGCTCTCGGACCGCTCGGTGCTCATGGCCGAGCCGCGTTCCCGTAGCGAGGGCACAGCACGACCGCGTCGCCGGTCAGTCCGAGCAGCCGTTCCGCCGCGGCCAGCAGCTCCAAAGTCGCCTTCGGCTGCGCGAGCGCATACACCGACGCACGGCCCTGGGCCCGGACCGTGACAATCCCGCAATCCAGCAGACACGCCAGATGCCGGCTTACCGTCGACTGCGCCAGGCCCAGGTGCCCCGTCAGGTCGACCACCCGATGCTCACCAAGAGCGAGGTGCTGCACGATCGTCAGCCGGGACCGGTCACTGAACCCGTGGAAGAGGCAGGCTGCCGCCTCCACCGCACCAGCTTCACCGACGATCAAGTCATCAGCCTTACCGCTTATCATCGCCATTTCTGCATGTTATCAGCGGTATGACGGAACTTCTTCATGGGATCCAGAGACCATCGCGGCAACGTCCTCTTCTGCCGCGCGGAGGGCGTCGGTCCAGCCCCGATAATGGTCGCCTCAGTGCAACCAACGTTCGTGGTCGAGGGGGTGCGCGGACAGTGCCCTCGAGCACGCCGTCGCGCCCTGCTCGCTCGAGCACAGGCCGGCCTCACCTGAGCAGATCAGGACGCCTCAGGCAGCGGAGGCGACGTTCCCCGCACCTCCCGCTGAGGAGTGCAGGATCCTTCCGGTCAGTCCTTCTCGGCGGTCTGGTCCTCAAGTTCGGCCTGCGGCGCGCACTTCCTCACGGACTCGATGCCTTCCAAGCAGGCCCGATGGGTCTCGTAATGCTCACTGCTCGCGATCACCCGCCCGTTGGTGGCCACCAAGTTGAAGTGATAGCCCTTACCCGGCTGGTGGATGACGCGGAACTTCGCAGCCATGTCCTCTCCTTCTTGGCTTGCTGTTACAGGGTGCCGCGCTCGTACCCATCCCACGGCTTCGGCTACCCAGCTGACTTGGCGCCAGCGATCAGCTTGGCGCCAGGGAAGTCGGAGAGCCGGGCACCGTTGATCAGGGTGTCGTGCCTCCTTGCTCGGCTGCTAGGCGCCCAAGTCCGCTCATGCCACGTTGAGGGCGGCTACGCGTGGACGGGCCAGGCCTGTCCTTAATCAGTCATGGATGCGACCTTCGTCTCACGACACAGACGTCGACATAGAACGACCTGCCCGGTGCCTCAGGGCTGTCACCCGTGTGATCGTCCATTGAGTGCTTGTACGGCGCCAAGGACCTCCCGCCCACGCTCGGTGGCCCGGTAGTAGACCCAGGTGCCGCGCCGCTCCGAGTCGATGAGGCCGGCCTCGCGCAGCTTGCGCAGGTGGTGGGAGACCGTGGGTTGGGACACGCCCACGTCGGGCAGGTCGCACACGCACGTCTCGCCGGCTCCGGTGGCGAGCTGGGCGAACAACCGCAGCCGGACGGGGTCGGCGACGGCCTTGAGCACGGACGCGGTCCGCTCCGCGTCTTCGGGGGACAGCGCCGGGGATGTTGGCAGGGTACGAGCCGTGCTGACGTCCTGGAGCGGGATCAACTTCACCACGTATCTATATTGACAAACATCGAATCAAAGTGCCACTCTCCCTGTATCGACAACTGTCGAATCAGCAACGATCAAGGAGTGGTTCACGTGACCGAGCAGACTGACGTCCGAGAGATCGTCCGGGAGCGATACGCCGAGTCCGCACGGCAACTGGCCGTGGCACGCAGCGGATCCTGCTGCGGACCCAGCGCGTCGTGCTGCGGTGCGAGCCCCATGGACGCCAACGTCGCCGCGGACGGGACGGTGGTCTTCGGGGCCGGACTGTACTCCGAAACGGAGGCCGAGGGGGCGCAGACCGCAGTGGAGGCGTCGCTCGGGTGCGGTGTGCCCACCGCCGTGGCCGACCTCCACGAGGGTGAGACGGTGCTCGACCTCGGCTCCGGCGCCGGCGGCGACGTGCTGATCTCGGCCCGGCGGGTCGGCGCGTCGGGTCGGGTGATCGGGCTCGACATGACGACCGAGATGCTCGAGCTCGCCCGCAAGAACGCGGCCGAGGCCGGCGTCACGAACGTCGAGTTCCTCCAGGGCTATCTCGAGGCCATCCCGCTGCCCGACGCCTCGGTGGACGTGGTGATCTCCAACTGCGCCATCAACCTCGCCGCGGACAAGGGCGTCGTCCTGGCGGAGGCGGCGCGGGTGACGCGCCCCGGGGGACGGTTCGCGGTCTCGGACGTCATCGCGGACCCGGACATGGACGAGGCGACCCGCGCCGACATCGCGGCCTACACCGGGTGCATCGCCGGGGCACTGACCGAGGACGACTTCCGCGACGCGCTCACCCGAGCTGGGTGGACGGACGTCGAGGTGCGCCCGACCCACCGCGTGCACGAGCACGCACAGTCGGCCATCATCCGCGCCGTCCGCGCCGTCAACTCCTGACCGGGCTGACGCCGAGGGAGTCCATCAGGGCCAGAATGCGGGCCTTGATCTCGTCACGGATCAGGCGGACGGACTCGAGGCCCTTGCCTGCGGGGTCGTCCAGCTCCCAGTCCTCGTAGCGCTTGCCGGGGAAGATCGGGCAGGCGTCGCCGCAGCCCATCGTGATCACGACATCGGACTCCTGCACCGCCTCGGTGGTGAGCACCTTGGGCCGCTCGGCGGTGATGTCGATGCCCTCCTCGGCCATCGCCGCGACGGCTGAGGGGTTGACCTGGTCGGCGGGCGCGGAGCCCGCCGAGCGGACCTCGACGTGTCCGCCGGACAGGGCGGTCAGGTACGCGGCGGCCATCTGGGAGCGGCCCGCGTTGTGGACGCAGACGAACAGGACGGAGGGCTTGTCGGTCATGGGTTCCGGGGCTCCTGATGGACGTGTCGGCTGGCGGGCGGGGGTCTGGTGGGTCAGAGGTCGAGGTCGCGCAGCAGCGCGGTGACGCGCGCCTGGATGTCGTCGCGGATGTCGCGGACGACTTCGAGGGGCTGCCCGGCGGGGTCGGCGACGTCCCAGTCGAGGTAGCGCTTGCCCGGGTAGATGGGGCAGGCGTCGCCGCAGCCCATGGTGACGATGACGTCGGCTGCCTGGACGACGCTGTCCGACAGCGGCTTCGGGTAGGCCTCGGCCAGGTCGATGCCACGCTCGCGCAGGACGGTGATGGTGCTGGGGTTGAGCTCGCCGGTGGGCGCCGAGCCGGCGGACCGGACGTGCACCCGCCCGGCGGACAGGTGCTCGGCCAAGGCGGCTGCGATCTGGGAGCGGCCCGCGTTGTGGACGCAGACGAAGAGGATCTCGGGGACCTGTTTGGCGATCCGGCCGTCGGCCTGCGCCGCGGCCTGTAGCTGTTCCTTGGCGTGGCGGGTGGCGAGGATGGGTAGGTAGTCCGGGATCTTGGAGACCGGCTCGAGCGACTCTCGCGCCTCGGTGACGGCCCGTTGCACGGCCTGGCGGGAGAAGACCCCGTCGTAGGCGTAGGCGAGGTCGTCGACGACGCGCTCCCAGATGGTCGGCTTGGCGGTGGGGGTCCCGACGTCATCAGGCATGGACGAGGTTCCCTTCGGGTAGGGCGTGGGTGAGCGCGGACAGCGCTGTCGTGCCAACGGGTTCATGGGCGAGCAAGGGCAGGATCGCCACGCGTGAGGCGAGTTCGGCGACCCGGCGCAGCGAGGGTGCCTCCGCGGCGGCACGAGCTCGCAGGAACGGTGAGGTGAGGTGGGCGGCGGTGAGGCTGGTGTTGACCACCCACGCGAACGGGGTGATCCCGGCCCGGGCCAGGTCGACCTGCAGCTCCTCGGCCTCCAGGACCGGGGTCGTCTCGGGCAGGGTGACGAGAACGACCTTGGTCTGGTGCGCGTCCTGCAGCCGCATCAGCGGGGTCGTGTAGTGCGCGCCCGGGCTCATCTGGCGCACGATCTCGCGATGGTAGGAGCCGGTCGCGTCCAGCAGGAGCAGCGTGTGGCCCGTGGGGGCGGTGTCGAGCACGACGAACTGCTTGCGCGAGCGGAAGACGACCTGGGAGAACTGCTGGAAGACGGCGACCTCGTCGGTGCACGGTGACTTCAGGTCCTCGGCCAGCACGGCCCGGCCGGCGTCGTCGAGCTTGGCGCCCTTGCTCGCCATCACCCGCGACCGGTAGTCGGTGATGGCTCGCTCCGGGTCGATCCGCGAGACGCTCAGGTGCGGCACGTCGGCGCCGAGGGTCTCGCTCAGGTGGGCGGCCGGGTCCGTCGTGGTCAGCAGCACCTCGTGACCGCGACGGGACAGCTCGAGCGCGACCGCCGCCGCGACGGTCGTCTTGCCGACGCCGCCCTTGCCCATGCACATCACCAGCGCGGGTCCGTCGGCCGCGAGCTCGTCGACCAGGGACCGCAGGTCGGCGAAGCCGTCGGGCAGAGCCGGGGGCGTTCCTTCCGTTGTTGCCACCAGCACCGCCGAGACCAGCGTCGGGTCCAGCAGCGCCCGCAACGCCGGGGTGCTCACGGTGTTGAACGGCAGCAGCGGGATGGTCGTGCGTGGCAGGGCGGCCAGAGCCGGCGGCAGCTCGTTCAGGGCGGCCTGCTCACGGTCGGCGACAGCCGCAGCCAACGGGTCGTCCTCGAGACCTGTCGGCAGGACCCCGTTGACGACCAGGTGGGCGTCGTGCATGCCCAGCTCGACCAGCTCGTGCAGGGTGCGGGCTGCCTCACGCAGCGAGGAGGCCTGCGGCCGCGTGACCAGCACCAGCCGTGTGCGCGCCGGGTCCGTCAACGTGGCCAGCGCTGCGGCGTAGTCGGTTCGTAGCCGGTCCAGTCCGGCGACCGGCCCGAGGCAGGAGACGTCGCCCTTGCCGTCGGCCAGGTATGACGTCCACTCGCCGGGCAGCTGCAGCAGGCGGATCGTGTGCCCGGTCGGGGCGGTGTCGAACAGGATGTGCTGGCAGCTCTCGGTGAGGGCATCGTCGGCCAGCAGCGCCGCGAACTCGTTGAAGGAGGCGATCTCGGTGGTGCAGGCCCCGGACAGCTGCTCGGTCATCGCGGCGATCTCCGCCGCGGGCAGCAGGTCCCGCACCGGGTCGATGATCGCGGCCCGGTGGGCGTCGGCCGCCTGTTGCGGGTCGATCTCGATCGCGTCCAAGCCCGGAACGCCGGGAATGGCGGTGATCCGGTTGCCGATCGTCACGCCGAAGACCTGGCCGACGTTCGAGGCCGGGTCCGTGCTGACCAGCAGGACCCTGGCGCCGTTCTCGGCCAGGCGGACGGCGGTGGCGCACGCCAGGGACGTCTTGCCGACCCCGCCCTTGCCGGTGAAGAAGACGAACCGGGGCAGTTCCTGCAGGTACGTCAGCGCTGACATCAGCAGCACCCCTCTCCCGGCCCGGGTGCACAGGACGACGCTGGCCCCGTGGAGGCCGTGACCAGGGGCAGTCCGGCCCGAGTGCCCTGCTCCGCCGGCGACGGGTCGCCGGTGCCGGTGGACACGCCGGCGAACCGCTGCAGCTGCTCCCTGCTGGGGTAGCGCCCGGTCAGGACCGTGACGCCGTCGACTGTCGTGACCGGCAGGCCCTCGGACCCGGCCAGGTGCAAGAAGGCGCGAATGCCCTCGTCGCGGACGAACGCGTCCGGGTCGCTGGCCAGGTTGTGTCGCCACACTGAGCCGCCTGCGTCGGCGACGTTGGCGAGATCGGCGGTGAAGGTCACCAGCGTCTGGTCGAGGTCTGGGCCGCAGACCCCGGTCTGGCAGCACAGGGCTGGTTCGTAGACGTGGACGTCAGGCATGGTCTTTCCTTTGAGCGATGGCTGGCTGGTGCGGGAAGCGGTCCCGCAGCCAGAGGCTGACGTAGACGAGGCCGACCAGGACGGGCACCTCGATGAGCGGGCCGACGACTCCGGCCAGCGCCTGTCCGGACGTCACCCCGAAGGTCGCGATGGCCACAGCGATGGCGAGCTCGAAGTTGTTGCCGGCGGCGGTGAACGCCAGGGTCGTGGTCCGTTCGTAGCTCATCCCGAGGGCCTTGCCGAGCAGGTAGCCCCCACCCCACATGAGCGCGAAGTAGGCGAGCAACGGCAGCGCGATCCGGGCCACGTCGAGCGGGCGGCTGGTGATCTGCTCGCCCTGCAGCGCGAAGAGGATCACGATCGTGAACAGCAGGCCGTAGAGCGCCCACGGACCGACGCGGGGCAGGAAGCTCCCCTCGTACCAGTCACGCCCGCGCGCCTTCTCGCCCCACACCCGGGACAGGTAGCCGGCGAGGAGCGGGACGCCGAGGAAGATCAGGACGGACTTGGCGATCTGCCACGCGGACACGTCGAGGGTGGCCTGTTCGAGACCGAGCCAGCCGGGCAGGACCGACAGGTAGAACCAGCCGAGGCCCGCGAACGCGATGACCTGGAAGATCGAGTTGAGGGCGACCAGAACGGCGGCAGCCTCGCGGTCGCCGCAGGCCAGGTCGTTCCAGATGATGACCATCGCGATGCACCGGGCCAGGCCGACGATGATCAGCCCGGTGCGGTAGGCCGGCAGGTCGGGCAGCAGCAGCCAGGCCAGCGTGAACATCAGCGCCGGCCCGACGAGCCAGTTGAGCACGAGGGAGCTGACGAGCATCTTGCGGTCGGCGGTGACCGTGTCGAGCCGGTCGTAGCGCACCTTGGCCAGCACCGGGTACATCATCACGAGCAGCCCCAGCGCGATCGGCAGCGAGACGCCGTCGACCTCGACCGCGCCGAGCGCGTCCCCGAGACCCGGCACGCCGCGGCCGAGGAGCAGGCCTGCGGCCATCGCGACCCCGATCCACAACGGGAGCCAGCGGTCGAGGGTCGACAGGCGCGCGGCGACCTGGTCGGTCGCCGGTTCGTCGGGACGTAAGCCGCTGGGCTGGGTTACGTCGGCGTGCTGGCTCATCGTGGGGTGACCTCTCGCTTCCATCGGGTGGTCCGGCTAGGCTCAGCGTTCCAGCCAACATCGATCTATGTCAATATTGACGGTGTTCGATAGAGGGTAGAGTGAGCAACGAGACAACGGAAGGCGAACGTTCGATGGTCCAACCAGTCCTGCTTCAAGGCACCCTGCTAGAGGGAGCCATCGGCAAGTGCTGCGGGGCCCCAACCCGGGCACCGCTCACGCGGCCCGAAGCCGAGGAAGTCGCGGCACTGCTCAAGGCCGTCTCGGACCCGGCCCGACTCCAGCTGCTCAGCATCATCCGCTCCGCCGGTGACTGCTCCGCCTGCGTCTGCGACCTGACCCCGGCGGTCGGGCTGTCGCAGCCGACGGTCTCGCACCACCTCAAGGTCCTCACCACGGCCGGTCTGCTCACCCGCGAGCAGCGTGGCACCCAGGCCTGGTTCACCCTCGTACCTGAACGGTTGGACCAGCTGGGGCAGATCTTCGCCTGAACTTTTCAGCAGCTGCGGGTTCCTCGGACCGCGCCACCGCCCTGCTTCATGATCTCGACGCCCCACCGAAACGTCCTCAACTGCCGCGTTGAGGGCGGCTCCGCTCGCCCGGTCATGCCGCGGATGGTGCGCGATCGTGCCGTTAGTGGGACGTTGCGATCCTGCCGAGGACCGGCGTGTCGGCTAGGGCGTGTCTGCTAACCATCGGGGGTTGGGTCGGGAATCGTGGCCCTCGTGCTTCGCGATGGTGTGATCAGTGACCAGTTGTGGGACGTTCTCGAGTCGGTGATGCCGCAGGA